>CAZECQ010000023.1:0-19765 GCA_964510545.1 uncultured Pirellulales bacterium
TTCCTGCAGAAGATAAAATCTTTGCACAGACCGAAGCAAAACTCGCAAAATGGCGAAAAAACAACCCCGAAGTAAAACAAATGCTCCAAACACAAGAAAAACTCGCAGCCGAAGCACTGGATGCCTTGAACAAAGCGTATGACAAACTTAAAATCTGGACGCCGGACAGAGCAAAATAGCCAAAACTTGATTTCACAACACAGGTAGTGTTGGCTTATAGCTCTTTCGCTATCGCCTCCACCTCGCGCCAGACACGCAAAAAGTTCCCGCTCCAGATTTTGCAAATGTCCTCTTCGCTGTAACCCCGCCGGACAAGTTCAATCGTTACGTTAAAAGCTTCACAATGGTCATTGAAGCCTTCTATCCCGCCGCCGCCGTCAAAATCACTGCCTATACCCACATAATCAATGCCGACAAGTTTAACCACATGCTCGATATGGTCAACAAACGTTTTCACATCAGCCTCAACACCCGAAGCCGGCCTCAAAAAACTATTAACAGCAGTAATCTGAATAACACCACCGTTCTTCGCAAGCGACACTAATTGCTCGTCTGCCAAATTCCTTGGATGCTCGGCAATCGCCCGGCAGCTCGAATGAGAAGCAATAATAGGCGCCTTCGAAACTTTAATAAGGTCGAAGAATGACTCATCCGATATATGCGACGCATCACACATCATCCCCAGCCGATTCATCTCGCCAACAACCTCCCTGCCAAACTTCGTAAGTCCATTGTGCTCGGTTTTTTTATCTCCTAAAGCTTCTCTCGGCACGGAAGAGTCGCAAATATCGTTATGGCCAATATGAGTCAGTGTAACATATCGCGCACCAAGTTCATAAAATTCCCGAAGCTTTTTGAGCTCTTGACCTATTGCAAAACCATTCTCCACCCCTATCATGATGGCTCTTTTACCCGTCTTTGATATCCTCTCAAAATCATCGGGACTGGTTGCCAATTCACATCGCTCAGGATACATCTGCCCCGTCAGCCGCCTAATGGCGTTAAACCTCACCATCGCGGTTTTATATGCCTTTTCATATCCTTCAGCATTTCGCTGACCTTGCTTGACATACACAATCAAAAAAACACCATCCACCTCGCCTTTATTCATTTTAACAAGGTCGCATTTGAGCTTGGGATTGTCTGTCCCCGGGTCAAGCTCTGCCGTGGCGTATGCGAGCTTGATATCAACATGAGTATCAAGAGTCAATGCCCTCTCGTGAATCGCCTTTGCTCTGTCAACAAGTTCACGCTCAGCCATCATCTCCTGCGAACAACCCGTCGAACCTGTCAATATCCCCGCCAGTAATAAACTAATCATCGCTGTTCTAAAAAACATTTTACCTCCTGCTTTGATAATAAAATTACCAATTGATTTTACCGAACCCATAACCCAACACCCTCCTTAAATTCTATTTTAGTACCGAATGGCTCCGACAATTCACCCAAATGTTTAATAATCTTCTCAGCCAGCTCCCCCTTGGCCATCCGAGGCGTGCCCCTCTGCGAACGAGGCGCCTTATGATTAAGTTCAATAGGATACAGCTTCAACTCTACTAACCGCCCCAACTCAAACCTCGGCACCGCAATAACACTCTCATACCACACAGCATTTTCTTCGAAGTTATAAAGGTCGCTCGTCTTCGTGCGCTTCTCAAAAAACTCACCCGCCAAAGCCGTCCTCGGCAGGTCATATTTCTCATAGTCATCCGCCGGAAGCGGGTCTATCGTCTCGTTTTGAAATACAAAGTTGCCCAAGCTGTAAAAAATCGGCCTGTCTTTATAAATCTCAATACCTCTCAATTGATGCGGCCCATGACCCACAAATGCAACCGCTCCGGCATCGATACACTTCTTCGCAAATTCCCCCATCCAGTTCGGCGGCAAAACACTCTTGTTCCAGGGCTGATGAGCGTGACAACTCGCAACCACAAAATCAGAAAGTTTAGTCGCATTGCTTATCTCATGAAGTATTCTTTCTTCGTCCCGCTCGTTAGGCGTCTCATTGATATAATATCCCTCACCGCCCTCGATAAGAAGATGAGAATATGGCGAGCGAACCTGAAAAGCCCTCAACGTCTTTTTATCCTTATAAACCTTCCCACCGATTTTCGGCGCCAACTCACACAGTGTCTTGAACGTCTTCTCATCAACCTGATACTTTCGTTTCAGCCGAAGAGCATTCAGCCCGGGCCGGCCGGGTACATCATCGCGACTGGCTCCCGACCGCGAACTCTCCGTAAAACTCGATGCAAAACTTATCATCGCAACACGTCCTTTGATGGTGTCAAAATACCCGGGTCTGCTGGCCTGACCAAGGTTCATCCCTGTGCCGGCGTGCACTATACCAACTTCATCCAGAACTTTATCCGTCAGTTTCATCCCCTCGACGCCGTAATCGGTTGCATGATTGTTGGCCCTGGCCATCAGGTCAAAGCCTATCGCTTTTAATTCAACTGCCGCCTCCGGAGGCCCCAACTCCCACTGCCCCCCGGTCTCCGCCTCCGGCCAACCCGTAAATTCTGACATCTTAAAAAGCGACTCCTCAAGATTCAGCATCGCTGCATCGGCTGATTTGATAACCGAGACCACCTCCTGAAATCTCGAATCGCGAGGGTCATCAAAACACTTAAGACTGCGAGTAGGTATGGCATCACCTACAAAAACCATTGTAATTGTATCCTCCGAGCCACTCTTAACCTCTGCTATCGTCGGCACTTCAAGGCAAAACATCAAAAATACAAACACCACCGATAGAATAACTGCTTCTTTGAAATTCATTATTACCTCCTGTTATTTAACCAAACAATATACCTTCCAGCCTTCTGCGGATATTATATTCTTCTTAAAGCTATTTGTCAAACAATACCTACCCAACCGCTCGTAATACCGCCTGGGTAAGATTTTGCCTTTAGGCATCTGAGAGATAAAAGATGCTAGTAAAACTATATAAGCCCTTTGTCTTGAATGGAATCAATCTCCCCTAGATGTGTGTATTTCTCGCGGAACTTTTTGGTGTATGGCCAATTGTGCTTATCTTGTGGAGTTACTTTTTGCCATTTAACAATAGAGCCAAACCCTATCTTTGTGAGAACTTCTTCAAGCGAAACTCCCTGGTCACCTTTACCAAGGAGGCCAAGGATCTTAAATACCGCATGATCCGCCGAGCATACAAGCCAATTCTCGGAAGATTCATATAGAAATGCTAAAGTTTCCTTTTCTCCATCATGAATATCGGGTCTATACAATGGGTCAAACTTGTTTATAAATTTTTTTACTATAGATACGTCTGTATCCAGAATTTTTATAAGGTCTTTCTCTTCATAAGGTTTCAAATCAATAGATTTTTCACCATCCACCGTGTAGAGAGCTTGCTCTTCTGCTATTATCCGTGATATAGTTACATCGCAATTCTTAATAAATTCATCCCAAATACCTAAACTGAAAAGTTTTATGATTGGCCCAGCATCAAGCAACAGAAATGGAAATCTTATCATCCTTGAAATCCTCATCTTCCATTAGGTATTCTTGGGCTTCTTTGTAACTTATCCCCATATACTTCCTGAATTGCATCAAAGATAACTTACCTTCTCTTAGTGCTCTCTGTGCTAAGTCACAATATCTCTCGGGTAGTTTATTTGGTTTGTCCGATAATCGCGGTTTGCAACTCTCTAAGTACTTTTTGGCGGCATCAGTATATTTTTCAGTATCTTCCCTTTTGAATCTATAAACACTAGCTATTCGGTAGATTAGGGCCTCCAGAGATACATCATACTTTCTTGCAATATCATCAAGTTGATCGAAACTTATTTGGTCATTCTCACTTATACTTGCCTTGATCTTATCTTTGATAGATTCTTCAGGCATTAAAAGGCGGCTTGCAAAAGCGTTTGCGAATTTTTCTTCATCCTCACGGACCTTTTTTGCCTCTGGCCTGAAAAGGTCCCATGTTAAAATGTGAAATAACTCGTGAGCAAGGTCATAGCTACGTCTCCATTGTTTATTTCTTTCATTTAGAAGAATTGCAGGCCCGAATTTATCCGACACGATCGAGATAGCGCTTCCGACAAAGTCCAAGTAAAATATTTTTATATAATATACTTCTTCAAGTATCTGCTTAAGTGATGCTATAGGTATATCACCTAGACGAAACTTATCTTGAACTTGTTTTGCAAACAACTCTGCCTTGTTAAAATCAAACTCTCTTGCTTCAACCACATCCGGCTCAGGTAATTTAAGCCTTTTTGCTCCACCTGTAAGCACCTCAAGTTTTTGGTATTGCTCACAAAGTTGCCTAAACTCTGCTTCTGTCTTTTTTGTTTCCTCCTCTGTGTTTGGCTCATCTCGCCAAAGCATTACATCTTCAATAATTGGTTCTTCTGATAAAAAGTACTCTATTGGTTTTCGATAGATCTCTGCCAACCTGCTGAGCTGAGAAAACTTTGGTTCGCGCTTAGAGTTTTCAAATTCACTGATGGAAGATTCGCCTATTCCGCTTTCCTGTGCGGCCTTTCTCAGCTTGTAGCCACTAGCATTTCTTGCTGTTCTTAGTTTGGCGCCAATATCCATACCTACCACCTCCTTCTCATTTATAGAATATTATACCATATAATTCGGCCAAAAGTTTAATATTTCTTCTGAAAAATAGAATTTTTTTTAATATTTTCCTAAAATATGGCACTTCTTGCCCTAATATCGCCTGGTTGTAGCTTTACCGCTGCGATGGTAGTTGACAAAAAAGTACCGCAGAGCATCTATCGAATGGTCGTACAAACCGTCCTTTAATGGCAGTTCCCCGCCACCCGCACCACCCGAATTGTCCGGATAATGATAGCAACGCATCGCCTCTATCAACCTGCTACACCTCGAAGAGATTATCAGCCTGCTCCGGCCGTCTCCGCTCTTAACGGCTCGGCGGATAAGTTCAATACCCTCCAGAATCCCGCTCCGCCTAAACCTTATTGTTATCCCCATCGCGCGTAACTCCCGAACACTGCTTGTGCCGGTAACATCATTAACCCCCGCTCCGGAAGGGTCGCAAAACGTACCGGCAACACGCTCCTCAGGAATAGGTGTTCGATTCTTTATCTCAGCTCCGTGCACATCTATCGTCGCCCGGTTGCGGACGTACTCATCGAGCACGCGCACAACGCCCCCTTCATCAACCTGAATCCACAAACAAACAAACGGATTGACAAACCCAAAGTCAAGTGCCCGATACAAAGGAAGTTTCGGGTCATAATCAATTGGCGCAACGTGCACTTCCGGGTCAAAATCATCAAAAACAACGTTCTCTAAGCTCGGCCTCCTGCAGAGCATCTCCGACTCCCATCCGGCCCTGCTCGCACGCCGCATTTGTGTTATACAGTCATCAATTTTCAAATAACCACAGCCATTTTTCGCTCGTCCCCTGCAATCGGCCCATAAAGGACACTGCGAACAGTTTCTCTCTTTGCAATTCTCAATCACCTCCCACAGACACCACTTAAAAACCGGCGTCCCGTACTGAACTGCCGATGAAACTGCCTTATGCATCAGACCGTAAGGCCGATGCATTGTGCTGATTAACTCCATCGCCGCAAGAACCTCATCTGTGCTTTGCGTCGTGAACTTGGCCGCACAAAAAACGTCCTCATCAAACAACTCAACCTCATCGCAGCGAAGCTTCTGGATGTGCTGGCCGCGAACACTCGTTGCCGACTGTGTCAAAACCTCCACCTCTGACCCATTGATAAAATGGCATTTTCCCTTCCGAATTGCCCCTGCCGCAAAATCCTCGAAACCGTCTTTCAAAAAACCAAGCAGATACTCATACATCCTGCCCGACTGCTCGCCGGAACCACCCAGGATTCGCACCTTGCATCCCCGCTTAAACACACAGTCCAGAAGTGTTGCCACCGCAGCCAATTCGGTTTTGCCGCCGGCTCGATTGGCCCATATCACCGCATCAGCATTTGATTTTTTCTCAGCCGAAAAATCACAACTGAAACTGTGCCAAAGATAATCCAGTGGACTGCAATGCTCCGGGCAAATTGCCTTATCGGGAATATCAAGCCCCAAAAAAACCTTGACATAATTTTTAAGGTCGCTCCTCGTCATCGGCCGGCTCCGCCGAAGCACCGAGTAAGCCTGCCCGGCTTCCCTGATACCATCCTCATCCACCTTACGACTCTGCAAAATACTCATCTCTGCCATAATTGATACCACCCCCTGATTGAAATGTAGGTTGTCTTGATACTACTGTCTAATTTATACTGCTCAAAATTGAAATTTCCCGTTCTTTTAGCGTTTTTCGATGTTCTCGACACGCCGTTTATGTCGCCCCCCTTCGAATGGTGTGTTCAGCCAGAGTTCTACTATCTCCAGGGCCTCCTGAATTGATATCATCCGCTCACCGAGACTAAGCATATTGGCATCGTTATGCTCCCGGCTAAGCCTCGCCGAACGCAAATCCCAGCACAAAGCACATCTAATACCCACCGTCTTGTTCGCAACCATTGCTTCGCCGTTTCCAGTGCCCCCTAATACAATACCACGTTCGAATTCTCCATTTGCCACCGCCTCCGCTGCCGGCCGGATAATTTCAGGATAATCTGCCGGCTCAGCACTATCTGTGCCGAAATCCCTGACTTCATACCCACGTTCAATCAAAAATGTCTTTATTTGCTCCTTATATCTAAAACCCGCATGGTCCGATGCGATTGCAATTCTCATAACTGTCCCTTTCTGTGTCACCCCATCCGCCCTTTTCAATGCTTATCCGCTCTAATCCCCTAAAATATATATCCAATCCTTCGGTAAATACACCGTGACAAATTATTTTTTATAAAAACCCTAAAATTTCCTTCCCTTTTTTTGCTCCTTTCAAAAATTGAGCTATACTTTAAATAGAAGGACCTGAGCAAAGCAATCTTGGCTTCGCGAGGGTGACAAAAAAAATTAATTTCATTGCCGTTAGGCAAGGGAGATGAGCCCCTATAAATAATGATAAATTAAATGAGAGGCTTCCGTCTCCCTTTTTAAACCCAGCCCGCATATTATTTTTCACTTCTATCTCTTTCATATACCTCTGCTTATTAAAATTCTCAAAGCTCGATAACTTCACCAGGCTCAATAACTCTGACTTTATCTCCAGCCTGTGCCGCAAAACTATCGGCATCACCCCGGCCGCCTACAATATCACCCCAGTGATACGGAACCGCCAATTCCGGCTTTATAAAACCAGCCGCCTCAGCCGCCTCCTCGGCATTCATCGTGTATGTTCCGCCAACGGGAAAAAGCCCAACGTCTATCTCCTCAAGGCCGCGCATCTCATCGGTTAGGTCGGTATCGCCCGCATAATAAATCCTCTTGCCGCCAAGTTCGACTATATACCCGTTCCAGTTATTCCCTCTCGGATGAAACTGCTTGGTGGGATTATATGCCGCTACAGCCGAAATTCGCACTCCGGCCGATTCAATGGCCTCACCAGGCCCAATTGCCCGACCCATCCCCGCACTCTCAATAACATCGCGGGACGCTATCAACTCGGTATCCTCAGTGCTTACTGCTGCAACATCTTCACTCGAATAATGGTCATAGTGGCTGTGACTGACAAGAACTACGTCAGCATCGCGTTTTGCTTCCTCTAATTTCCACGGGTCGATATAAACAACAACATCACCATCGCTAATCCTAAAACTTGCATGCCCAAGCCACTGTACCGTTACAGCCATCGTAAAATCTCCTTTCCTTCAACATCCAATCACATTAAAGATTCAGGCATTTTCCCGATTCTACATCCTCCCTGCTGTATTCTCAATAATTATTTCTCATCCGCTAATGCTGCTAACAATCTGCTTGCTGTCTGCTGCGAAAGTTGCTGGCAGTGTTCATCATCGCCCCGCTGCCCGCTGCCCTGCTCGGCGCCTTTGGCTGCCTCCTTCGGTAGCGAGATAATATCCAGGCAGGCTTTGCGGGCAGTTTCTGCCTTTTCAGACTCGGTAAGCTCGACAAGCTTGGCAGCGGCAAGCAAAGAGTACTTCGCAATTAAGGCCTCGCTTTGAAGACGGGCACAGGCAATTCGCCTGGAAAACTCGGCACTAAACCGTCCATCACTCAGCCATTTGTTATAGATATGTCGGCTGACCTTGTGCTTCTCCAGTACAGCTTGCTCATCAAGTTCACCGCCAAACAAATCATTTATCACTGCTAATTGTCTTTTCCTCAAATGTTTTCTCTTGGCCATTAATAAAACCCCCCGATTTGTAAATCGTCAATCGCTCATAAAAGTTGTTCCATAAGATTTACCCGCCCTGGTTAATACTATTTAGAGCCTCTTAATCCCTTACGCAATCCTGCCCTTGGCTTTCTGCTTTTGAATGGTTGATAAAGTATTGGGCGATACTGACAATGGCCGCTGTGCGTTTAGCCGCCTTTGTTTTTGCGCTCATCTCTTCACCTGCCAAAAACATCGCCTCTTCGATAATTCGCCCCTGAAATTTGTTCACAAAGAAAACAACCGGAACCGCAAATTCCTCCACACTTGTCTTTACCGCCGCACTCGGTATCTTAAACCTGCCCAGCTTCTCAATCTGCCCTTTAGTATATGGCAGCAGTTTACTCATTTCTACAGCGCTCATTTTTCTACTAAGATGCCCAAGTAGCGCCAATTTCTTATCCAGCCGGTCGCTGCCCTCCAAACGGTTGAGCGTAGCCAGCAGAATATCAACCTGGGCATCGTCAACCTCCCAGACCACACAATCAGCCGTCTCTCGCCCAAGCTTAGCCAATGCCCTGCAGCGATGATGACCGTTGATTATCTCAAAGAAACCTCTCTTCTCCGGATGTGGCCGAACTACTAACGGCTCATATCGGCCCGTCCGCTCAATATTGCGAACCAGCTTGCCGAATTTGTCATTGCTCATCCTGTTTGGATTGCCCGGATGTCCAACTAATTTATCCAATGCTATTACCTGAATCGAATTTGCCATAATCAATCCCATCAATCATTTCCTTGTTGAACCAGATGTAGTAAACCGGCCGCAGCGCCAGCTTACTTAACACGAACCTTGTCCTCTCAAGACTGGCCGCCATCTTCCCTCTTCTGCCGTAGCTTTGCAGAAACTTTCTGATTTCAAACTCGATAAAATCAGACTTCGGCTTTTTGAGGTCCTCGATTTTCTGCTGGACTTTTCTTGTATCGGCCGGTTCATTTGTCTCGATACCGACAAAACTAAAGGCCTCTGTCATCTGAACACATCGCCTCGCTATTGCCGCCGTATAGGCCCTCATCCCCGCCTTTTCAAAGAATGGATTTACAACCCCCATTACCGCCATCGCCTCAACTATGGGCACATCCATTTTTGGCATCGTCTCACGTACCAGCCGGCTGGCAAGCCCCAGACCGCGAAATCTCGGCTCAATAATGACCCTGCCGATACACCGTACATTCTTATTGATAAGCGCCATTTGTGTTTTTACATCGAAACCGGCAAATATATCCCCCGTAGCAGCATTGCGAAGTTCCAATCCGATACTGGGCATCGTATAGACGATGACCCCAATGGTCTCAACCCCCCGCCGCATCGCAAAAACAGCAACAAACGGCCCAGGCCTGTCCTCAAGATAGTGATAGCAGGCCAAACGTTTATAGTCGCTTATATCCCCGCATACCACTTCCGCTTTTTCAATAACACTGCATCTTCGCATCTTCACTTTTCAAACCAAAACATCATCTCTCGATTTATATATCACCTCCGCCGGACCGGATAGCTCTTTAACAACAAGCACATCAGGCGACAAATCCAACAAAATATCTTCCTGACTCGAAGCTAATATAAATGTCACTTTATTGCGCTTTGCATACCGCTGTATGTTGTATGCAATCACCGCCGCGGTAATACGGTCGAGACTTGTACAGAATTCATCTGCGAGAATAAACCTTCTGCCCGACGCCAAAGCCGCCGCCAGGCGAAACCGGTACTTCTGACCGTCACTGAGCTTCGCAGGCTGATTCAGAACGCAAAAAACATCATTCAACCCCGCCGTGCTCAGCAGTTTCAGTGCCGATAAAAAATCCCCCTCAATAAAATCAACCAGGCTCTTCTCCGCCGGTAGCTCAATCTCGTCAAGATTGATTTTTTCCGAAACCGGCACAGCTTTCTCCAGCTCTCGCAGCAGAACACTTTTCCCTGAACCGCTGGGCCCCGTTATATATACGATATCACCATCATTAATCTCGAGTCGGCATTTATGAACAGTTGCAGATTCGCTCAGACGTTCCACCGTCAGCCCGAACATCCTCATTACCGATGATGCCTTGTCGGTAATGGCACATCGACCCCCAAAAATCTTCGATACGTTGTATGTCGGCATAAGCAGTTCTATTCAAAAACTAAGCTGTTTGTTTCTTCTGACTTGTTTTCTTATTTGAGTCGACTAACTCAACAAGTGCCTGGACCCTTTTCAAAATTGCTCGAATACGATAAATGCTTATGCGGTGTTTTGATGCTATCTTCCTTATCGACAGCCCACCCATAAAGTACGCTTTTGCAATGTTCATCTCTTTTTCCGTAAACTTGTCGCGGTTCCGCAGGCAGATTATATATTCACTGTCGATAAGCCTCTCTATAATCTTATGAATCCTTCTGGCAATGGTTACCTCGTTGACGCCGATGAGCTTGGCCATCTGATAAAATGTATTGCTGTTTTCAAGGTACATTTTCATCAGCAGTTTGTCTTTTCCGCTAAGCAAATTCGCTCTGCTGCGCAGCAAATCTATCTCCTTGCGATAGTCATTTTTCACCTCTGGAGCATCCTGGGAAATGTTCTTATAAATCCTCTCCATTAAATAATCCCCCTTGCCTGTCTAATTTATCTCCACTCAAACTTTTTTCAATTGGCCGCCCCATTTAAGGCTGTTCTCAATTACGTCTTTAACTTGGTATTCTGCCTGTTACCACACACTTATAAAAAATGTCTTTCGCTGCCTGAAAGCAAAATACTAACCACCGCCTATAACTCACTGAACCTCAATTATGTCAGTGAAAGACTGCGAATTCAAAACCCGGCAAGCTCTATATTACATTTAATCCTTTATTTTTGTTTAATATCTATCTAACAAAAAGGGTATTTTAACATAATATATAACAAAGTCAAGTCTTTTTCCAAATTTTTTACAATATTTTTTACAATATTCACCTTTCTGCAAAATATTTTCAGCCAAATCCGCCCCTGTAGCCCTTGAGCATTGAACCTCCAATCGTATAATAACGCTATGCGTGATATTAATGAGCTTTTTGCCGCCCTAGACCGGTCAAAATTCCGGAGCCGCTTCAAACTCGGAAAAAAAGAAACCGAGTACCTCACGCAAATGTCCCTCCCCACAATACTTAACCACGCCCGCGACTTTATTACCGCCCGGTTAGCCCCTGCCGCCCCGGCCAATGATGGCAGACAAACACCGACAAAAAACCACCCCGTATTTATCGCTCAACACGCCACAGCTACCTGCTGCAGAAAGTGCCTGGAAAAATGGCATCAAATCCCTCAGGGCCGCCCACTTACAAAAAAACAATGCGAATACATCCTTTCAGTAATAGAGCACTGGCTCATCCGCCAGAAAATCCAGACTTCTCACTCAAAAAAACAAAACACTAATCCACACTCTCGCCATTTGTCCAAATCGAGCCTGAAACCACGAAATAATCATTCGTTCTGAGGAAATAAAAAAAGTTTTGCATTTGACAATAAACCGCATTATACTTCTAAAATACCAAAAAGGATTTTGGGGACAAATATGGCAGCAGAGATTCCTAAGGTAGTTGTAGTCGGTGGCACATACGTTGATATGGCCATTAAATGCAGCCAAATACCATCGCCCGGCCAAAGTGTTACAGGTTCCGCTTTCTCATACACCATTACCGGCCCAGGTCCTATTCAGGCCGCCGAAGCCGCCCTTTGCGGCTGTCGCGTCCATCTCATCAGCAAGGTCGGCGGAGATCCTTTCGGCCAATTAGTCAAGGCAAACCTCGCCGAGTTCAATGTCGAAACCGACTTCACTTATACCGCTGATGCAAAAAATACCGGCACCATTGTCACAATGGTCGACGCCTCCGGCGAAAACGCCGCCTGTATATACAACGGCGCCAATGTCGCATTAAGCCCAAAGGACATCAACAACGCCGAGCAGGTTATCTCCGAAGCCAATATCTGTTTAATTCACGGCCAATTACCACAGGAAACCATCGCAACCGCCATTCGTTGCGCAAAGGTGTACGGCACAAAGGTCATTCTAAACCCCGCCAGACCGATAGAGTCTTCGCAGACCGTCAGCGAGAGCAGCGATTTGCCAATCGAATACTTCTCAGCCGATATTCTCATACCAAACCTTTGCGAGGCCGCCGATATCACAGAAAAATCCGCCGCCAACATCCACAACGCCAAGCTTATCGGCTCAGACCTCATCGCACGGGGCGCAGAGGCCGCCGTCATAACTATGGGAAAACGTGGTTGTATGATTGTTGACAGAAAAAGTGCCGACCACATCGGCGCCTTTGAGGTTGAGCTCGTTGACCAAACCGCAAGAGGCAACGCCTTCGCAGGAGCCCTGGCCGCATATTGCGCCGTAAAAGATAATATAAGAGAAGCAGTAAAATTCGCCTCTGCCGCCGGTGCCCTTGTCTGCACAAAGTTCGGCGCCATTGAAGCGCTGCCAACAAAGGCCGAAATTATCGAACTTCTCCAAAAACAAGACCTTGAATAATCGCCATTTTTGAAACCTGAAATAAAAATGTCCTTCCAAAGGGAAAAACAAAGTGTATCTGCAAGCCAGCTTCTTACAGCCCTTGCGGACCAGGAACAAATCCTGCTCAACCAGTGCACCATAACCGGTGTACTTGACATTAACCGCCTTTTTGACCCCGCTGAAAAATTCAATATTGAAAAGCTTACCTTCCACGACAACAATGACCACAAAACTTTTATCTTTTCTCAACCGCTCGTTTTTGACAAATGCACTTTCGAGGAAAACGTAGTTTTTGCCGGCCCCTGGTCAGAGCCGGACAGTGTCACGGTTAAATTTGAATCTGACGTCATTTTCAACAGCTCTACCTTCAAAGGCCAGGTCCGGTTTCGCAACGCAAGCTTCTGCGAAACTGCAGGTTTTGACGGCTGCTCATTCGCCGGCTTCGCAACTCTCAAAAATGCCTGCTTCGAAAAAGATGCAAAATTCAGAACTACTTCATTCGACGGATACTGCCTGTTCGGAAACACCGTCTTTCATTCCTCAGCCAGATTTGCCAACACGCATTTCGCCAAAGGTGCTAACTTCTCAGAAGCTAAATTCCTGGGCCAAACCGACTTCGGTGGGGTTTATTCATCGAGCAGGGCAGTGCCGGTCTATGACAACGTCCTTTTCACACGCCGGCGTTTCGGCGAAGATGAAAGCTTCTGGCGATTCGTCAAGCAGTCCGCTCAGGAGGCCGGATATTACCAACTCGCCGGTGAGTGTTTTTATAATGAAAGATGTGCACGACTCTGGAAAAAATTCAGAGGTACCAACTACGACAACCTCTCGACAATAAGAAAAATCACACGAATAATCGCCGCGCTCCGATTACTGCCCGAACTTCTCCTCGGCAAGCTACTCTTCGGCTATGGCGAAAGACCCATCAGGGTGCTGTTTGCAAGCGCATTAGTCATTATTACCTGTGCCTTCTTCTATTCACAACCCAAAGCCCTTATCTATCGAGGCGGCCAAACAGTACCTTCCTTCCCACAAAGCCTGTATTTCAGCGTTACTACATTTACCACCCTTGGCTACGGCGACTTATATCCCTCCGCTGATGGCTTCTGCCGACAATTGGCAATGGCAGAGGCAATAACAGGTGGATTCCTGATGGCTCTGTTCGTGGTCTGCCTCGCAAAAAGATTCTCAAGAGGATAAGCCCGCTTAGAAAAAACCAACAACAAAACTAAGCGATAATACCGACAGAACCGTACTGACGACAACCAGTGCCGCCGCAAGCTGCTTTTCCCCGCCAAGCTGCACCGCAAATATATAGGAAACCGTAGCAGTAGGACATGCTAAAAACAAAAGCGCTATCCTCATCTCGCCTGACCCAAGGCCAATCATTCCTGCAACCAGCCAGCCTACCACCGGCCCCAGCAGAATCTTAACCAAAGATGCCGCCACCGCCGGAGTCCATCGACCTGCAACCTTCTCACGAACAAGAGACGAACCAACACCAAATAATGCAAGCGGAAGCGCTATCTGTCCTATCGCCTTACAACTTCGAGACACCGCCAATGGCAATTCCGAAAAAAATATAGAGTACAAAAGACCAAGCAACGACGAAATCAAAATCGGATTCGTTACTATCTCACGGATGATCTTAAACGGTGCATATCGGTCGATTTTATGCCTGCCGACTAAAAGCACAATCACCGCCGTTATATTATAGACCGGAACCATCAACGCCAGCACTAAAATCGCTGTCGTCTCCATCTTGGCTGCATCGAAGCTGCTGCTGTTTGTGAAACTGTAAACAATGACGGGTATGCCTATATAAAGCAGATTGCCGCGAAAAACACCCTGAACTAATGTGCCTGTTTCAATACTTGAAAGCCGGAGAAAAAACGAAAGCACATAACCGGCTGCAATACACGCAAACGTCCCGGCCAGAACAGCCACATATATCTCACCCGCCCTCTGAAAATCATATGGTGCAGAAGCTATCTTATAAAACAACAGGCAGGGCAGACCTATCCAGTAAACCAGCCGATTCAAACCGCTGACGAACTCCGCAGTGAAAAACTCCCTCTTTCGCAGGTACGCACCAAGAGCAATTATCAGAAAAACCGGAATAACCGTATTGATAACATGCATAGTCGGCCATTATGGTAAATCAACAATAAAAGTCAAACCATTTACCACCCCGGCGATTAACCCGGCATCACGCATCAAGAACCTCATCCGAGGGCACGGCAAAAATCTTATTGCCAAGATGATGAATTGTTTTGCCTGCTTGCCTTTCCACAAGCAATCGTCCATCGAATCCCTCCTTATCCACAACAGCCCGCAACACCTCCGCTGCAATAATATTAACGTGACCCCCGTCAATAACATCCTCAACCTTGCATTCAAGATAACCTACGCATCCCTCCGGAATCATCGCATCAACACTACTGCCGGCAAACACTTCGATATTCATACTGCTGAATTTGTCCACTTCGCTGCCGGATACTGACCCGGTCTCTCGCACCATTTTCGCCTGTGAAACATGTGGCACACAAATAATAAATTCTCCGGCAGCCGTAATATTCTCACACGTCCTGTGTCCCTTACCAACCACTATCAAAAGTCTTGGCGGATTCTTCCCGAGTGGACAGTTCCAGGCAACTGGCGCAATATCGTAACCGCCTTTCTCGTCTTTGGTCAAGACCAGAACCACCGGCCCGTGATTGATTAATAACACCGCCGATTCCAGCCCGATTTCAACATAGGATTTCATTGCTCAGCTCCAAAACTTAAACATTAATATCGATATACCTAACCGTTGCACTGCACTACCGCTCAACGGCAATATATGCCTGAAATAGCAAAACCGCCCAACCTAAACTAATATACACTTATCTCGGTTTTGGGTTTCAAAAACAAATAGTACAGTCTGCCCTCCTGGTAAGTTTGCCCTGCCAGCCTGCCGGCCTGTTCACCTACTCCCATATAAACGTCGCATCGACCGGGGGCACGTATCGCCCCACCCGTATCCTGGTCCAATGCAAAACCACTGTAAATCTCCTTAACAACAGAACCTCCCGACGCCCGCGGCAGCGCAGTGGAAACAAATGTCAAACAACCCCTTGGGAAAATCGCCTTGTCGGTAGCTATCGTCCTCATCACCGTTACCGGCTCATTGAGACTGCCCCGCGGCTCTCCGTCTTCTTTCTTAAAGAAAATATAACGCGGATTCCGCTGAACATACATATTTACGAGCTCTTTGTGCGACCGGAAAAAATCTATCATCGCCGAAAGACTCAACTGATTTTCATTTAACCGGCCGTCTCTAACAAGCTCTTTTGAAATACTGCTGTACTCATGCCCGTTGCTGGCGGCGTATCCTACTGTCATCAGTTCGCCATCCGGCATTCTTACCTTTGCTGAGCCCTGAACATGAGCAATATATGCCTCGAAAGCATCACCAAGCCATACCAATTCGTTGCCGGCCATCATACGCGAATCCTCGATAACCGCACGCGATGGATAAGGCGCTATCTGCCCGTCAGAGCCGCGCCTGCCGCGTATCTCTCCGTTGGCCCCTTTTACCAAATCTTTCGGCGGCTTGTTCAAAGGATACCGAAAACGCTCCGTACGCCCCGAAGAGCCATCGAAAATCGGCGTATAATAGCCCGTGAAAAGAACCGTACCCCTGTTATCACACCCAACAGACATATAAACGTCAAACTTCTCGCGAATCGCAGCATTCAATTCTACCCCGCTAAGTCCCGAATCCAAAAGCTCCGTAAACGCCTCGAGACTGCTGACCGCCTGGTAATGCGTTATACCACTGACCGGATAGAAAGACCTGCTCGACGGCTTCTTTAGATAATTCAGACTGCGCTCCGTCGCCTCTCTAAGACCTCCCAAATCAAGACAAGCCAATGTAAAATCAGGCACCAACGCGGGATTTGTTATTTTCCGCAGGGCATTTTGGCCCGGAAGAAGCGGCTTATCATACGAAAACGGCTCAATCGCCCCCTCAGGCCCACTCCTGCAGCCGCCGGGAACCATACCAATCAACACCATCAACAAAATACTAATTCTGCTCCTCATTCAATTCTCCAAAATCTCTTAATTAACAATACTTCCTGACAAAAATAATCTCTTACAGTGATATCGGCAAGTTGTTTTTTTTTCAACTGCTTTTATATATAATATTTTATTATGCCCGCGTAACATTACGTCCGTAAAGGCCTAGTTATTTACTAAAAGCAATTATCTCTTTCTTTATACAAAAGAAAAAATGAAATGGCTTTAATTGCTTTTTATGATGCTAAGGTTTATGATATTAATTCGCCAAATGAAATTAGTTACCGATGTGGAAAACAAAAAAACATATATAAAAAATGGGGAGTTCTTTCCAAAAAATGTTCCATGACGGACGTATAAAGCCGCTAAATAGCAAAATGGCTTATAAAGGCAGCTACGTTCTTTACTGGATGCAGGCTGCTCAACGGGCTCAATATAACCATGCCCTGGAATATTCAATCACCCGTGCCAATAAGCTCAAGGTGCCTGTCGTGGTTCTTTTTGGGATTGCGGATAACTATCCCGAAGCAAATCTCAGGCATTACCATTTTATGCTTGAAGGCCTCAAGGACACAAAAGAGGCTCTGGAAAAAAGTGGAATAAAACTTGTCGTAAGAAATGAATCCCCCGAGTTGGCTGTCATAGCATTAGCTAAAAATGCCTGCTGTGTTGTTGTTGACGCAGGCCATACTCGTATCCAGCGAAAATGGCGTCAGTATGCTGCAAAAAATATTAAATGTTTATTGGAAGAAGTTGAAACCAATCTGATTGTCCCCGTAACGGAGGCTTCGGATAAGGAGAATTTTTCGGCCGGTACCTTAAGACCGAGAATAAATAAAAGGCTGCCTGAATACCTGGTTAAAATAAAGCATAGTAAACCGCTATACAGCAGTCTTGACATGAAATTCAATAACTTCAATATAAACAATCTCGAACTTGCACTATCTAAACTCAATATCGACAGAAGTGTTGGCCCTGTAAAAAATTCCAAGGGAGGAACTACCCAGGCCAAAAGAAAACTAAAAGATTTTATAAAAAATAAGCTGGTTCATTATGCCGATTTGCGAAACAATCCTTGCCTCGACGCTACTTCCAATATGAGCCCTTACCTGCACTTCGGTCAGATTTCGCCTTTATATATAGCATTAAAAGTTTTGGAATCGGACAGCCCCGGCAAAGAAGCTTATCTTGAAGAGCTTATCGTCAGAAGAGAACTCAGTCATAACTTCGTATTTTATAATGGTAAGTATGATAGGTTTGATTGCTTACCGCCCTGGGCAAAAAAAACACTCAATCTTCATTACAGAGACAAAAGAGATTATATTTACTCGCTGAAAGAATTTGAGCAGGCTAAAACCCACGACCTCTACTGGAATGCAGCTCAAAAGGAAATGGTAATAACAGGTAAAATGCATGGTTATATGAGGATGTACTGGGCAAAAAAGATTCTCGAATGGAGCAAAAATCCAAAGGAAGGTTTCAGGATTGCTCTTCATCTCAATAATAAATACGAACTTGACGGCCGGGACCCGAATGGATTTGCCGGAATTGCATGGTGCTTCGGAAAACACGACAGGGCATGGGCAGAGCGAAAGGTTTTCGGCAAAATCCGCTATATGAATGCTGCAGGATTAAAGAAAAAATTCGACCCTGACAAGTATATAAAAAAGGTAGATAAGTTATGAAAGAACCAATAAAAATTGTTAAACTTATAGTTGCTCTGTTTCTTTGTTTTGGGGCAAGCGGATTAGGAACCATTTTTGTAACTTATGATTCCATTGCCAATTGGTATAACCAGCTTCAAAAACCTTTTATCACTCCCCCCGATTGGCTCTTTGGGCCGGTCTGGACAATACTTTATTTACTGATGGCGATATCTCTCTTCCTTGTCTGGAACAAAGGACTGGCTCACCCTAAAGTTAAACTGGCTATTGGTTTATTTTTAGTACAGCTTGCCCTGAATGCTCTATGGACGCCCTTATTCTTTGGCTTTCATTTAATCTTCCTGGCTTTAATTGATATCGTTCTTTTATTCATAGCAATACTTGTGACTTTGCTTCTCTTTAAAACTATTTCCTCTTCTGCGAGCTTGTTGCTTGTACCATATCTGCTCTGGGTTGGCTATGCCACAATATTGAATGGGGCGATATGTTACCTCAATCAACAAGAATGTTTTTTGCTCCGTTCGCAAAAGATTGAGAAACCTGTTACGAACGGCCTGGAAATGAAAGCTGGTAATAATAGTAAAAACTTTAATAAATTGACGCCGGAAGAAGAAACCATCATTATTTATAAAGAAACCGAAAAACCTTTCTCTGGAAAATATTACAAACACACGGAAAAAGGTGAATATATCTGTAAGAGGTGCAATGCAACACTTTTCACTTCCGAAGATAAATTTGATTCAAACTGTGGTTGGCCAAGCTTCGATGATTACATACCAGGCTCCGTAAAACGCCAACCCGACAAAGACGGCATAAGAACAGAAATTATATGTAACAATTGTGGAGGCCACCTGGGACATGTCTTTGTTGGAGAGAAACTCACACCAAAAAACACTCGTTATTGTGTGAATTCTCTCTCATTAAATTTCATCCCCTCCGGAAAAACTCAACAACTAAAAAATGCATATTTTGCCGGCGGTTGCTTTTGGGGAGTAGAATATTTCTTCCAAAATGCAAAAGGGGTAAAATCAACCAGAGTTGGTTATATGGGCGGGCAAAAACCAAACCCAACCTATAAACAAGTATGCAGCGGAACTACCGGTCATGCCGAAACCTTAAAAGTTGTTTATGACTCTTCTGTAATCAGCTTCGAAGAATTAGCTAAATTGTTCTTTGAAATACATGATTCAACACAACTTAACCGCCAGGGCCCAGATATTGGCCAACAATATCGATCAGCAATTTTATATACGGATGATCTGCAAAAAGAAATTGCGGATCAAATCCCGAAAGGATCTCTTTTGTCCCTCCC
>CAZECQ010000024.1:0-19334 GCA_964510545.1 uncultured Pirellulales bacterium
CCTGCGACCTACGGATTAGAAATCCGTTGCTCTATCCAGCTGAGCTACGGGCGCAAAAAAACACTCCTGCAAAAGCTTATGCCTTTTGGGTGAAAAATGCTTCTTACTTATCATAGCCGTTTCCTTAATTATAGCCGGGTTTTTGTGATTATCAAGGGTAAAAACAGTTGGCAGGGCAGGTTTGGGCCGAATAAATGCTAATTTGGTGCTGCGGGACTTCATTGCCTGCTGGCTTTAGAATATCAAAAGAGCACGTATATAATTTGCAAAAAAGCGGCTGGATGATATAATTACTCGGTAGCTGAGCTAAAAAGGTTCAGGATTCTTAATTTTCAGGGATTTTAAGGGTGATCGAAGTTTTTATAAGGAGGTTGAGTTATGAGATATCTTGCATTATCACTCATTATCACGGGGTTGTTACTTTTCGGCGGATGTCAAAATGACAAGCTAACAGAATGTCAGCAACAGCTTGAGGAGACCAGAGAGGAGCTTACCCTGGCAAAAAAGGAACTTGAAAACGAAAAAGCCGCATTTGAGAAGGCAAAGACCGATTTGATGAGTCAAATCAGTGTGGATAATACGGAAATTAACGTTCTAAAATCACGGACGGAGAAATTGAATGCGGAAAAGGCGGATATAGTTAAGCAACAGCAGGAATTCAAAGCCGAGACAGATAAGGGGATAGCCGGCTTTGAGGCGAATATAAAGAAACTCGAAAGCAGAGTAATGGAACTCAAAGAGCAGTTATCTGAATCCAGCAGCAGGATTAAGAAGCTGGAGGCCAAATCGGCGGCAACAAGAGAAGAACTGAAGCAGATATTGGAAAAGATGTAATCCTGGAACATTAACCAAGATGAGCTGATTTAGCGTATCTCGAGAATCGTGTTTAGCTGGTTAATGTAAGTCAGTTAAAAGGATTTTCAGTTTAGGGGGATGTTTATTTTGATTTTTTGATGATTTTGTAAAGGCCGATAGTTGCCAGTGGGATTAGATAGACGAATAGAAAGCCCCAGCTTGCAGCTCCGTATCCTTTATCGATGAGTGTTTTCAGGCCTAATGTCGAAATGCAGACAGCAATTATGAGGAACGCAACTGCGAACAAAGGTCTAAAGTAAGTTGGCAGTTCTTTTTTCTTTGAAAGGAGTGCAGATTGTATACGTTCGTTGACGGCGTGAATCAGGCCGGTAGCTGTTTCGATGAGTGTTCCGAAAAGAATAATCTGAAATGCTATCAACAAAATCGCAACTCCGGTTTTTTGAATGACGGTGACGATTGGGATTGATTCTTCCAAAACGATTTCGTAGTGGCTGACCATTGCGAGGAATGAAAATACAGCGGGGATGATACCGATGGGGCCAGCGAGCAGGCCGGCAGATATTGCCTCTTTTCTTTTATTTGACAGAATTGTATTCCGGGTTTTGATTGGATGTGGGATTTTGCCTGCCAAATTGGCATAATGGCACATTACTCACAGGTTGTAATTGCTTATCATCTATATAGTTAGGGATTTAAAGGGTTTGGGTACGGCATTTGCACTATATTTTAGTAGAGAAGCAAATTGACCTTAATTAATGAGGTTTTTGATAATGAGGTTTGATAAGTTTACACTGAAGGCACAGGAGGCATTGGCAACGGCGCAGCAGATTGCGATGGCTAAGTCGCATATGGTCCTTTCGCCTTTGCATTTATTGAGTGCGATTTGCAGCGATGACGAGGGCGTTGTGGTTATGGTCTTAAAAAAGATAGGCGCCGATGTTTCGCAGATTAAGGGTATGATTGAAAGTGAACTCGGCAGGCTGCCTGAGGGCGAAGGAGGGTCTGTACAGATTTTGCCGGAGCCGGCCCTTAATAATATTGTGCTTGATGCTCAGAACCGTGCCGATGCGATGGGGGACGAATACCTTAGTGTGGAACATTTGTTTATCTCTTTGGCTTCGGTAGAGAGTGACGCAAGAGAGATATTGCGGCTTAACTCGGTCGGGCCGGAACAGATTGAGAGCGCTTTGAAGGAAGTTCGCGGCGGTGAGAAAATCACTGATGCGAATCCCGAAGACAAATACAAGGCCCTGGAGCGTTACGGTATTGACCTTCTGGAGATGGCGAGGCAGGGCAAGCTTGACCCTGTGATTGGCAGGGACGAGGAGATACGGCGTTGTATGCAGGTGCTCAATCGTCGGACGAAAAATAATCCTGTTTTAATCGGCGAGCCGGGCGTCGGCAAGACAGCGATAGCCGAAGGGCTTGCGCAGCGGATAGTTGCAGGAGATGTGCCGGCAGGGTTGAAGAATAAAAGAATCATCGCTCTTGATATGGGTGCGCTGATAGCGGGGACCAAGTTCAGGGGGGAATTTGAAGACCGGCTCAAGGCAGTGCTCAAAGAAGTTATAGCCGCAGAGGGTGAAATAATACTTTTCATTGATGAGCTGCATACGGTTGTTGGTGCGGGCAAGGCGGAGGGGGCAGTCGATGCGGGCAATTTGCTCAAGCCATCACTGGCACGTGGTGAGCTGCGATGTATCGGCGCAACGACGATTGATGATTATCGCAAGTATGTTGAAAAAGATGCTGCTCTGGAACGGCGTTTTCAGCCGATATTGATTGACCCGCCGAGTGTTGAAGAGACGATAGCGATACTTCGCGGGTTGAAGAACCGCTACGATACGCATCATGGTGTCCGTATTACGGATTCGGCACTTGTGGCGGCGGCGACTTTGTCCAATCGGTATATTTCGGACAGGTGGCTGCCGGACAAGGCGATAGATTTGATGGATGAGGCGGGCTCTAAATTGAGGATTGAGAACGATTCGCTGCCTGCGGAGCTGGATTCGATTCGCAGAAAGATTGTGCAGCTTCAAATTGAACGCGAAGCGCTGAAAAAGGAAAGCGACGAGGCAAGTAAAGAGCGATTAAAACATACCGAGAAGCAATTGGCCGAACTGCAAAAGGACGATGAGAAGCTGACCGCACAGTGGGAGGCTGATAAAGGTGACATTGATAAAATAAAGGAGCTTAAGGAAAAAATCGAGGGGGCGCAGAATCAGTTTGAGAACGCACAGCGCAAAGGCGAACTGGAGGCGGCGGCGCGATTGAAATACGGGGTGATAGCGGAGTTGAAAAAAGAGCTTGAGGAAAAAGAGACACAGCTTGCCCAGTCGGATAAAGCAAAAATAATCCATAACGAAGTTACCGAAGAACACATCGGACAGGTTGTTTCGAAGTGGACGGGGATACCTGTTGCGAGACTATTGAGCGGTGAACGTGAGCGACTGATGAAGATGGAGGAGGCGATAGCGGAGAGGGTTGTCGGGCAGGACGAGGCGGTAGCGGCACTATGCAATGCGGTACGCAGGAGCAGGGCGGGATTGGGCGAAGCGAACCGGCCGATAGGGACGTTTCTTTTCTTAGGGCCGACGGGTGTGGGCAAAACTGAGCTTACCAAGGCGCTTGCAGATTTTCTGTTCAATGACGAGAGCGCTATGATTAGAGTTGATATGAGTGAGTTTATGGAGCAGCACTCGGTTGCGCGGCTGATTGGTTCGCCGCCGGGATATGTCGGTTATGAAGAGGGGGGCAGACTGACCGAAGCGGTTCGGCGCAAGCCGTATTCGGTGGTTTTGCTCGATGAGATTGAAAAGGCGCATCCGGATGTATTCAATATTCTGCTGCAGATATTCGATGACGGTCGGCTGACGGATGGTCACGGCCGGACGGTGGATTTTAAGAATACGGTAGTGATTATGACGAGCAATATAGCCAGCCAGCAGATACAGGAGCTGACGGAGGAGGCCGGCGCCGACTGGGAGATTGAGGCGCATGTGAAAGAGGCGTTGAAGCAGCACTTTAAGCCGGAATTTTTGAACCGGGTTGATGAGATAATCGTTTTCCATATGCTCACGAAGGATGATTTGCGTAAGATTGTCGATATTCAGCTTGATTACCTCGGCGGGCGTCTCAGGCAGCGGGGTATAAACGTTGAATATACCGACGGGGCGCGGCAGCAGATTATGGATGAGGGTTATGACCCTGTATTCGGTGCGCGGCCTTTGAAGCGGACAATTCAGCAGAGATTAGAAAACCGGCTTGCGGCGGAACTTCTGGCGGGGAAATTTACCGAGGGTGACACCATAAAGATTGGCGCCGACCTGCATAGGTTTAGCTTCGAAAAAGTGTAGGTGGGCCAAGAAGAATTCGGGGTTGATGTTCCTTAGGTGTTTATCTGAGCAAGTAATTGTCCTTTGGTTATTTTATCGCCTACGGAGACGGGGATTTGGGTGATGGTTCCGGGGTAGTCGGTTTTTATTTCGCTTTCCATTTTCATTGCCTCGATGACCATAAGGGTGTCGCCGGCGTTGACTTTATCACCGACGTTTACAAGAATCTTCAGGATTGCGCCGGGCATCTGGGCTTCGACTGAGATGGTACCTTCAGTTGTCTCTGTTTCCACTGAAGAGGGTGGTGCTGCAGTTTCCTCGGCCGGTGCCTGCTGGGATGGCAGGGCAGTTACTTCGCTTAAATCATCGATGTTATATGGTTTTCCGTTTATGATGACCTGTGGGCCGTCGATGGTGACTTTGTATTCGGTGCTATTCAATGAGACGGAGTAGGTTTGTGTTTCAGGCTGGGCTTGTTGTCCGAAGTTTTTTCTAACACCTGTTGTGGCTTCCCCTTTTAAGAAAGCGATTCCTTTATCTTTGCAGGTGGCGGCGATGAAGATATTTTCGTCGGTCAGTTCGAGGTCGGCCTGTAAGAGCTGTTTCTTTGCGGCCTGGATGCCTTTGTCGGGGTCTTCGTCGTTGATTTCCATCGGGCTGCGTGTCGTCGGCTGGAGGTTTAATTGTTTTGAGGCGAGTTTGACAATTTCCTCATCGGGGGGGAAAGGAGTTTTTCCGAAATAGCCGAGCACCATTTTGCCGTATCCCTCGGCGATTTTTTCCCAGGGGCCGAACATAACATTGTTGAATGCCTGCTGGAAGTAGAACTGCGAGACGGGGGTTACACTGGTTCCGAATCCTCCGCGCCGGACGGTTTCGCCCATAGCCTGGACGACCTCGGGATATTTTTCCATAATGTCGTTGTCGCGCATCATTTGGGTATTGGCGGTCAATGCTCCGCCAGGCATAGGCGACCAGGGGATAATTGGTTCGACCCTGCTTGCCTCGGGCGGCATAAAGTAGTCCTTCATACAGTCTTTGAAGACCTCTTCTGCCTGGACGACTTTGTCGATATCAACGCCGAGGTCGTAGTCGGTGCCTCTAAGAGAGTGCCACATTGTGATGATATCCGGCTGAGCGGTTCCGCCGGAGCAGGGTGCCATAGACAGGTCGATACCATCGGTGCCCGCGTCGAGGGCGGCCCGGTATGCGGTGACACCGGTGCCGGCGGTTTCGTGAGTGTGGACGCGGATGTAGGTTCGCGGCGGCAGAAGCTTTCTGGCCAGTTTGATGGTCTCGTAGATTTTGGACGGGACCGAGGTGCCGGAAGCGTCCTTGAAGCAAATCGAATCGAAGGGGATTTCGGCGTCGAGGATTTGTTTGAGGATTTTCATATAAAATTCGGGCGTGTGTGCACCTTCGCAGCCGGGCGGCAGCTCCATCATTGTGATGGTAATTTCGTGCTTTAGTCCGGCTTCTTTGATGCAGCGGCCGCTGTAGTCGAGGTTGTTGACGTCGTTTAGGGCATCGAAGTTTCGAATCGTCGTTACACCGTGCTTTTTGAAAAGCTGGGCGTGCAGGTTGATAATATCGCGTGACTGGGAATCGAGGCCGACGACGTTTATGCCGCGGGCGAGAGTCTGGAGGTTGACATCCGGGCCGACGGTCTCCCTGAAGGCGTCCATCATATCGAAGGCGTCTTCATTGCAGTAGAAATAGAGGGATTGGAAACGTGCTCCGCCGCCGGATTCGAAATGGCTGATGCCGGCGTCTTTGGCCGCTTCGACGGCGGGCAGAAAGTCCTTTGTATATACCCTTGCGCCGAAGACGGACTGAAAGCCGTCTCTAAAAGCCGTGTTCATCACTTTGATGAGCTTTTTCGCCACGTTTATTACCTTCTATAGTGCACGAAGACTGTTTTTTGACAATTAGACAGATATGTTAAGGTTTTTTTGAGATTTGTCCACTCTTTTTAATTTGCCCCCGCCTGAGAAAGCGCACAAAAAAGACCAAGCAAAACGCCCGGCCTGGTTGTTCACCGTATTGTGGATGTTATTCTAAAGTTAGCTTTTCGAGTTTGGCCAGGTCTTCTGCAGTGACGTTTTCCGTAGTTAGGTCACCGAAAATTACCCTGTACTCATCTTCTGATATCTTCCATCGCATCAGCACCTTATCAACATCGTCTGCAGTAACCCTGTCGCCATAATAAGCAACATCTTTATCCGCTTGTTCAAGTGCGTTATAGAAAGAACATGTTGACTGTATAGTTATACCTTTTTCGATTTCTTCTTTGCTTAGCTTCATGCCGGTTCTTGCTTCCCATAGCTCGTTAACTGCCGTTACTATGGCCAAACTGCTCGGATATTGGCCATCGGTAATTTCGGCAAATATACGTAGCCCTTGAACTGCAAGGCCCTCATTTTTGTTATTTATTTCAGCTTCTGAGAACAACGTGTAATCGCCAGGAATATTTGGTTCAAACATACTTGCCTCTACTTCTCCATCTAATTCTACTACATCCACAACCTGTTCACACTTTACGGACCTATTGGAAGCGGCCCCTCTCATTTCAATCCTCACCGGCAAATTAGTTTCAACATCAACCCAAAGACGTACTACAACACTCTCAAACAAGCTTTCGAGCATTACCTTAGGATCGTTGACTTCGATACCTTCGACTTCTACTCCGTTGATTGTTTTACGTCCTAATTCCGTATATTCAAATGTCATAAAGTGCTTGATGATTTCTTTCGGTTCCCGTTTTTTAAATTTATCTCTGAATTCTTCTTCAGTGAAGAACCTACGTGAATATGTTTTCGTTTGAGGATTAATTGTAACAATTGCTCTCTCGGCCGGAATCCAGTGTTCTACCGCTATTATTGTTCCGTTCTCGTATTTATCCCTTCGCATGCCGTATTCTGCTGAGTAGTACTCATATCCTTCTGTTTCCTGGAGAGCCCCGCCTTTTACATAAGACAAACCTTCTATACTAGTCTTACTTCGATATATAGATGTCCGAATTTGTTCAACGTTTTTAACCACCTCACCCCAAGCAACACTTGCTCCATCAATTGAACCGCCAAACTGATTTATGCCAATAAGCACGGCTATAATTATCACCGCGGCGGCGGCGAGTTTTGTTATTCTACTTTTCATAATTATTCTCCAGATATTCGGCTGCAAAGCAGCCGGTTTTGTTTTTATTGATTTTTCCAATGCTGCCTCGGCGGATGTGAGAATACGTTCATCAGCGGCGGGATTGGGACTGAACCGTATTTTTTTTGCCAATCGCTCTATTTTACTTGTAGACTTCATTTTTATTTTCCCTTTTTAGAAGCGTTCGCAGTTTTTCAACTCCGTAACGGTATCTGCTCTGAGCCGTTTTGATTGAAATATTTTGCAACTTAGCTATTTCTTTAAATTTCATTTCACCCTGCACGTGCAGGATAAAAACTTCCCGCTGCTCGTAAGGCAGTTCAGCCAATGCCCTAAAAACCCGAACCGATTCTTCGGAATCAATTATTTTGTCGGCTGGGCCGGTTGTTGTTGCCAGAGAGCTTAGTTCTTCTAAAGGACAATCCAGTTGAATTGTCTTTTTCCTCAAACGGTCCCGGGCGCGATTGGCCACACAGCTTACCATGTATCCCTTGAGGTTGTGGCGAATGTTGAAGCCGGCTGAATCTGCGAAACCGACAAAGACATCCTGAAGGCAGTCTTCAGCCAAATGGGCATCCTGCAGAAGAGATACCGCTACCGTGAATAAATCATTTCTGTATTTTTCATATATCCGCCTTAACGCATCCTTGTCGCCGCAGCGAATGCGTTTTAACAGATGTTTGTCGTCCGACATTAATATCCTTCCCTAACGTTAAGTAAGATTGAACGTCCAACCGTTAATAGACGGTTTAGCTGCCTGTTTTACTCTAAACAAAATTGGAATTTCCCGCCAGATTTTACTTTGGCGTATCAGGTTCGGGGATTAGGTGCTTGGTTAGCGGGTTGTGGAATTTGCTTTGTTGGTATATAGTATGGCTGATTATTTTGGGGTTTTGGATGAAATTTGGGCCTGTAATCTGGTTCGATAGTCTTGGTTCGACGAATGTACATCTGCGCAGGATGTTGAGTGAAGATGCATCTTTGCGTTCCGGGACGGTTATTGCCGCTCGGCAGCAGACGGAGGGTCGCGGCCGGGGCGAGAGGAGTTGGGTCAGCACCGCCGGCAAGGACCTTACCTTTTCATTTTTTTTACGAGCTGAGGTTGAGCCGGCTTCTCTGTCATCGCTTCCATTGGTGGCCGGGCTGGGGGTTGCTGAAGCGCTGGAGAAAGTTGGCGTTCGCGGCCGGCTGAAATGGCCGAATGATGTTCTTGTGGGGGGGCGGAAAATCTGCGGTATTTTGTCGGAGCATACAGGAGCCGATTCCGGCGGCTCTGCGGGCGCTATTGTGGGGGTGGGAGTTAATGTGAATATGAATGAGGCCGAATCGGCCAGAATAGATGCACCGGCCACATCTGTCTTTATTGAGACAGGCCGATGTGTAGAGGTTGATTATGTTTTGGAATTGATTTTGGAGGGGCTTGGCAGCTGGATTGAGCGATGGGAAAGGGGCGGATTTGCAGCGGTTCGGAATGACTGGCTGGCGGCCAGTGACGATGTTGGGCGGGCGATTAAGGTTATGGAGGTTGGAGGAGGCAGCCGGAGCGGAACATTTGCCGGAGTGGGGGAGATGGGCGAGCTGCTGCTGAGAGATGCCGGCGGCAGAGAACATAGAATCTGGGCGGGTGATGTTTTGCTGACGCAGTAGTCTTTTTTTATGCGGCAGGGGCAGATATTTAGTTTTGAAAATTTATCTTGCACTTTTGGCGGTAAAGGGCAAAATAGTCGGGATTGTATTGTGAGATGTTATTTTGGCCGCTGGTATCAAGAACAATTTAACTTAAAGAGGAAACTGAAATGGAACTCGAAAAGGTATTAGAGCAGGTAAAAAAAGATAATATTAAATTTGTTTCGCTTCAATTTACAGATTTATTAGGTTTGATAAAAGAGGTTGTTATACCGGTTCAGCGGTTAAAAGATGCCTTATATGACGGGGTCTGGTTTGACGGTTCTTCGATAGAGGGCTTTGCCCGAATACAGGAGAGCGATTTGTTTTTGAAGCCGGACGCAGCGACTTATGCTGTTGTGCCCTGGATGACTGAGGACGGTAAGACGGCAAGATTTATCTGCGATATTTATTGCGCAGACGGCAGGCCCTTTGAAGGTGACCCGAGATTTGTTCTCAAAAGGGCGGCTGATGAGGCAGCAAAGCAGGGCTTTGAATATAACGTAGGCCCTGAGCCGGAGTTTTATTTGTTCACGGTCGGCGGCGAAAAGAGGACCCAGCCATTGGATTATGACAGCTATTTCGACCTTTCTTCTCATCAGGGATACAAAGTTACCAAACGGATAGTAAGTGCGCTTGAGAGTTTCGGGATTGAGGTCGAAGCATCTCATCACGAGGTCGGTTTCGGGCAGTACGAAATAGATTTTAAGTACGGGCATTGCCTGGATACCGCCGACAAGGTGCTTACGTTGAAGTACTGTGCGAAAAGAATTGCAGAGATACATAATCTTCACGCTACATTTATGCCGAAGCCGATAATGGGTAGAGCCGGCTCCGGGATGCACGTTCATCAGAGCTTGTTTGATATTAAGACAAAGAGGAATGCTTTTTACGATGAAGGCAACCGGTACAACCTTACGAAGATTGCCCAATCGTTTCTTGCCGGTCAGATAAAACATATTAAGGCGGCCAGTGCGATTCTGTGCCCGACGGTGAATTCGTACAAGAGACTTGTATCGGGTTATGAAGCACCGGTATATATTACGTGGGCAGCTATGAACCGTTCCGCGCTTTTGCGGGTGCCGAAATGGTTCAAGGGCAAGTCGTCGGCGGCTCGACTCGAATTGCGAAATCCTGACCCAAGCTGCAATCCGTACCTGGCCTTTGCGGTTATGTTGAAAGCCGGGCTGGATGGAATTACAAATAAAATGACGCCGCCTGAGCCGGTGGAGGAAAATATATACCAGCTTGACGATGAAAGCCTGGCGAGCAAAAACATTGATATTTTGCCGACGTCGCTGCTGGAAGCGCTGGATGAATTGAAGAAGAACAAGCTGCTGCAGGACGTGCTTGGAGAGCATTTGTTTGAGAGATATATCGATGTGAAGGAAAAGGAGTGGGACGAGTTCAAGAAGCAGGTTACCTGTTGGGAAATCGATACTTACTTGGACACTTTTTAAGAAGTCCGGTCGGTTTTTCGATGAAGGGCGGAGCTGGCGGAATAATATTGCCCGCCATCAGGAGGTAAAAGGTGTTAGAATCCAATCGTCATTTTCAAAGGAATTTGATTTATGGTTGAAATCCGTAAAGCGAGATTAAGTGATTTGGAAAGTATTGTTGCGCTGCAGATTCGGATGGCGCAGGAGACGGAGGGGTTGGAGCTGGACAGGGACGTTGTAAGCAGGGGGGCGCGGGGTGTTTTCGAGCAGCCGGCCAGGGGGACCTACTGGGTGGCCGATGAAGAGGGACGGATTTTGGGGGTGTTTCTGGCAGTGCCGGAATGGAGCGACTGGCGAAATGCAACGGTGCTGTGGATACATTCGCTTTATGTTGTCGGCGAAGTGCGGGGGCAAAAGATTTTTAAGAAGCTGTATCTGAATTTGAAGGAGCAGGTGGAAGAATCGGAAGAGCTGGCGGGGCTGCGACTGTACGTGGACAAGCGCAACAAATCGGCGCAAGAAGTGTATGAAAAACTGGGTATGAGCAAGGAACACTACGAGCTGTATGAATGGCTTAAGTAAGTGGTGCGGGCCAAAGACGGAGAGGAGATAGGGAGGGATAATCAGCTATTCTTTTATGCGTTGTGTTTATAGGTTTACGGGTATGCCGCGGCCGGCGAGGTATTCTTTTATTTGTTTTATGGTGTAGTTTTCGAAGTGAGTGATTGAGGCCATAAGCACCGCATCTGCGCCGCCGTCGATGATTGCGTCGTAGAGGTGTTGGAGTGTACCGGCTCCGCCGGATGCTATTACAGGTATATTGACCGCATCGGTTACGGCCCTGTTAAGCTGGTTATCGTAGCCTGCCTTGGTGCCATCGGCATCCATACTGGTGAGCAGTATTTCTCCGGCGCCGAGTTTTTCGGCCTTTATAGCCCATTCGAGAACGTCGATGTGGGTAGGTTCTGAGCCGGCCTTTACGCAGACGTGCCATTTTTCAGCTTTTTGTTTTGAGCGGCGGGCGTCAATAGCCAGCACGATACATTGATTTCCAAAACGGCGGGCGGCCTCGGTCAGTAAATCCGGATTTTCAACAGCGGCGGTATTTACGGAGACTTTTTCGGCGCCGCTTCGCAGAAGCTCATCGATTTGTTCGATTGTTTGTATGCCTCCGCCTACGGTGAAAGGTATGAAGACTTTTTCTGCAACTTTTTCGACAAGCTCAACGATTGTTTTTCTTGAGCGGATGGTGGCTGTGATGTCCAGAAATACAAGTTCGTCGGCTCCTGTTTGGGAATATCCGGCACCGAGTTCAACAGGGTCACCGGCGTCACGAAGGTTTAAGAAGTTGACGCCTTTGACGACGCGGTCATCTTTAACATCGAGACAGGGGATAATTCTTTTCGTCAGCATCAGCAGTTGTTCCTTTCAGCGATTTTTGCAAAGTTCTTTAGTACCTTCAATCCTGTTTCGCCGCTTTTTTCGGGGTGAAACTGCACGCCATAAATATTTTCTTTTTGGACCGAGGCGGGTAGAGCAAAGCCGTAATCGGTGTAAGCGATTTTAGCATTTTTGTCGGCGACGTCGGCATAGTACGAATGAGCAAAGTAGAAATGCTTTGCTTTTGACAGGCCGGCGAATAAATCCATATCTTCCGGCATCTCGACGAGGTTCCAGCCCATGTGGGGAATAACCCTGCCGGTCGGGATGGGTATGACATTGCCGCAGACTAATCCGAGTCCGTTGTTTTGGCCGTACTCGCAGCTCCGGTCAAAAAGCAGTTGATGTCCCACGCAGATACCCAATAGTGGTTTGCCGCTTGAGGCGAATTGTTGTATCAATTGTGCCAAAGTCCCCAATGCTCCGACGGCGCAGCCGAAAGCGGCCACTCCGGGCAGAACAAGGCCGGTGGCTTTGTCAATTGTCTCAGCATCACAGCTTAACTTTACATCGCAGCCGATATAATTAAATGCGTTGCAGACGCTTTTGACATTTCCAACTTTATAATCGATAACAACTATCACAATTTAATTGACTATTTACTATTGACTATTTAGTGTTGATTGTTTATTATTAAAAATGGTAATGGTTGACCACAAAAGTACTAAGAATCAATAATAAATAATAAATTGTAAATAGTAAATATCAAATGTGCGGGATAATAGCTTATTTGGGGAAAAAGATTGCCCAGCCGATTCTTATAGAAGGGCTCAAGCGACTGGAGTATCGCGGTTATGACTCGGCGGGAGTGGGGGTGTTGGCCGGCAATGCGATAAAAATCAAGAAAACCCGCGGCAGAATTGAAGCTCTGGAGGGAATTTTAGATAAGCCAAAAGAGACTGAGACGCTGGGTATCGGGCATACACGCTGGGCGACACACGGCGAGCCCAATACCATTAACGCACATCCGCATCCGGATTATACCGGCAAAATCGCCCTTGTCCATAACGGCATTATCGAGAACTTCGACACACTGAAAACCTGGCTGCGGGGCGAAGATGTTAATTTTGTCAGCGAGACTGATACGGAGGTGATAACAAATTTAATCGGCTATTTTTATGCCAAAGGTGATGATGGTAAAGGTGCGAAGCAATCCGACGGCCAGAACAAGTTCGAATGGGCGGTTCAGCGCGCTCTTCATGAGGTGCACGGCACTTTCGGGCTGGCGATTGTATGCAGCGACTTTCCGGAGATGCTCATCGGAGCGAAAAAGGGAAGTCCGTTGATTTTGGGAGTCGGCGAAAATGAGTATATTCTGGCTTCAGATGCCGCTGCAATTGTGGAACATACAACTCAGGCAATTTACCTTGCCGACAATGAAATGGTTGTTATCACTTCTGAAGGTTTTCATACCAAGACCATTGACAATGTTACAGTGACTAAAGATTTGAAGGAAATTGAATTTTCACTGGAACAGATTGAGCTGGACGGTTTTGCGCACCATATGCTCAAGGAGATATTCGAACAGCCTAGGGCGTTGAGCACCTGTATGGGCGGGCGCATTGACGTTAGAAATAATAGAATTGTGTTCGGCGGTATTTCATCTTATTTGCGTGAGCTGACCCGCACCAAGCACCTTATCCTGACCGCCTGCGGGACGGCGTTCCATGCCGGCCTGGTCGGTGAATTTATGTTTGAACAGTTGGCACGGATTCAGACAGAGACCGAATACGCCAGTGAGTTTCGATATCGCAATCCCATCATTGGTGACGGCACCGTGGTTGTATCAATAAGTCAGTCGGGTGAGACGGCTGATACTCTTGCCGCCGTTGAGCAGGCCAAAGAGCGGGGAGCGACGGTTTTGGGGCTGGTTAACGTTGTCGGCTCATCGATTGCCAGGGCCACCGACGCCGGGATATATCTGCACGTCGGGCCTGAGATTGGGGTTGCCAGTACAAAGGCGTTTACCGCTCAGGCGGCAGTGCTGGCAATGCTGGCGATTGAATTAGGCAGAAGAAGACATCTTGGTAGTGATGAGGTTGCAAGGTACATTGACGAACTTTCAAAGATACCGGAGAAGATAAGCAGGGTGCTTGAGCAATCCGACCATATTAAGCAGATTGCTTCAGCGAATATTGAGAAAAACAATTGGCTTTTTCTCGGCAGGGGCTTTAATTATCCGGTTGCCCTTGAGGGTGCGCTGAAGCTCAAAGAGATAAGCTATATTCATGCAGAGGGGCTTCCAGCGGCGGAGATGAAGCACGGCCCGATAGCTTTGATTGTGGATGGTATGCCGGCGGTTTTTATTGCCACAGCCGGTCCGCAATATGACAAGATTATGGGCAATATTGCCGAGGTCAGGGCACGAGGCGGCAAAACCATTGTAGTTGCAACCGAAGGCGATGAAAATATTAAGCAATATGCCGACCATTTAATTGCCGTTCCCGATACTGCCGAGCCTTTGCAGCCGATGGTGACTGTTGTGCCGCTGCAACTTTTGGCCTATCATGCTGCGGTGCTGCGCGGCCACGATGTTGACAAACCACGTAACCTTGCAAAGAGCGTAACGGTTGAATAGGTGTTGTTTTCTCGCTCTTAAATTTAGATTCCCATCATATAAAGATTACGCAGATAGTGTATACTACTCATAGGTGATTAAGAAAAATTATTTGAAAAGTTAAGATAACCGGAGGATAATATCAGGATGGCTACAAACGGCGGAAAAGGTGTTATATTTGATTTGGACGGGGTGCTTATCGATACGGGACAGTTTCACCGGCAATCCTGGTACGATTTGGCGAGGGAAGAAGACTTTGAGATGTCGGACGAGCTTTTTTACAGCACCTTCGGGATGCAGAACTATCAGATAATCCCGCTGCTTGTCAGGCGGGATTTGACGGCCGAAGAAATCGAGCGGATGTCCGAGTGGAAAGAGAATCGCTATCGCGAACTTATATCCGGCAAGCTTACATTACAGGATGGGGCAAAGGAATTAATTGATGAGCTCAAAAGCAAGGCTTTTCTTTTGGCAATCGGGACTTCGGCGCCGCAGGCCAATCTGGCTTTTATGCTGGAGCATACCGGTGTGGACGATTGTTTTGATGCTTATGTTACCGGCGAAGATGTAAGTAACAGTAAACCCGCACCGGATACATTTCTTAAAGCTGCTGAAAAACTGTCACTGGCTCCCAGGCGCTGTTTAGTGGTTGAAGATGCGGTGCAGGCCGCCAAAAAAGCCGGTATGAAGGCCGTTGCAGTCTGCACTACAAGGGTGTGGGAGGATTTGGAAGAAGCGGATTTGATTGTTGACAATCTCGGCGAATTAAAAGCAGATGATTTCCTCAAGCTGCTGAATAGTTAAAGTCGGCAGCAGGGGCCTAATAACGGACTTTACTTAGAGGCTCTTAAGCTTTAGCCGTCTTTTCAGGTTTCAAGACAAAGCAGAAAAAAACATATTTTTTTTGAAGAAACCGAGGTCTACGGTGTATATTACTTTGGGAAAAGATAATAAGACTTTCGATTTTAAGGCGTGAAATTGAGTCTTGACGGCTGATTTTGGAGATGGAGCAATTGAGCAATTCCTGCGAAGAAGAAGTCATAACGATAGGGCATTGTCGAGGTGGCTCAAAGGAGGCCTTTGAAGTCATTGTTAGAAGATATATGAAAGACGCATACTTTATTGCGCTTGGGCTTGTTGGCAACAGAGAGGACGCACTGGATTTATCACAGGAGGCGTTTGCCCGGGCATATTACCACATAAAGCGTTTTAATCAAACACGAGAGTTCTTTCCGTGGTTTTATCAAATCCTAAGGAACCTTTGTATCAATCATTTGAGGAAGAGAAAGCGCGAGCGAAATCACCGTGTTAAGGAACTTGGTCGGCAGAGTTCCACTACTTGTGCGGGTGACTGGTTTGCGCCGGAGCTTGTTGCCGAAAGAAACGAGATGAAAGAGAAAGTGTGGACAGCGGTCGGGAGACTTGATGACAAGCATCGGGAAGTGATAATCCTGAGGCATTTTCAGAATCTCTCTTATGAGCAGATTGCACGAACTCTTTATTGTAATAAAGGTACCGTAACCAGCAGGTTATATTATGCACGCAGGAAGCTGAAAGAGATTTTGGACAGAGAGAAAGGAGGTCAGCAGGAGTGACTTGTCACGATTATAAAGACTTAATGATGGGTTATCTGGACGGTGAGCTTGACGACGAACAAAAGCGGTCAATCGAGGCGCATTTAGCGGCGTGTCCGCAATGCGAGAGTGAGTTGAAAGAGTTCAGAAAAATCAAGCAGATTACCGATGAAGTAGTATTGGCCGAGCCAGAAGAGAAGGTATGGCAGCAGTACTGGGGTGGTGTGTATAACCGGATTGAGCGCGGCGTCGGATGGATTTTGTTTTCGGCGGCGGCCATTTTGCTTTTGATATATGGCGGCTTTAAGGCAATTGAAGAAATCGTCAAGGACCCTGAGGTTGGTATTATTTTGAAGGTGGCACTGCTTGGCCTTATAGCGGGGTTGGCGGTTCTGTTAGTGTCGGTGCTGCGGGAAAGACTTTATATCAGGAAAAAAGACCGTTACAAAGATGTAAGGAGGTAATGCGATGCTTTTGTCGACGACGGACACAATAGTGGGTAAAAAGATTATAAAACATTTGGGGCTTGTGAAGGGCAATACGATTCGCGCGCGGCATATAGGCAGGGACATTATGGCGGGGCTGCGCAACGTGGTCGGAGGCGAGATAAGCGACTATACGAAAATGATGGCCGAATCCCGGGAGCAGGCAATCGACAGGATGATAGAAGACGCCGAAAGCAAGGGCGCCAATGCCGTTGTGGGAATGAAGTTTGCGACGTCAATGATTATGCAAAGCGCATCGGAGATTTTAGCATACGGCACGGCTGTAATTGTGGAGTGATATGTTTGTTGACTCTTTTTGCTCTTTTGTATATCGTCTTGATTGCAAGAGCTTTTTAATCTGATTGAAAGGAGAAGAAATGGGATGTGAACCTTGTTATGAAGGGCCTGTATTTGTGATGATTTTGGGGCTGTTCATACTTTTTGGAGTTCTGGTAGTTACCTTTATTAAGGTATTGGTTTACTGTAAGATTTTTTCAAACGCCGGTTACAGTTGGGCACTCGGTTTGCTGATGTTTGTGCCGATAGCAAATATAATTATGCTTTTCGTTTTGGCTTTTGCGGATTGGCCGATTCGCAAAGAACTGCGCCTGCTCAAACAGTAGGGGGGTATTAGCGGCGGCTAAACTAATTATCGGTATATTATTATAAAGGACAAAAACTATGGCAACAGAACAATTACCTCGGGTAAGCGTAATAGAACCGGTTGGAGAGGCCCTCGGGAAGGTAAATGCGATACTTTTCAGGCCTTTCAATATAGGGAAATGGTTTACCATAGGTTTTTGCGCCTGGCTGGCATACCTTGGAAAAGGCGGATTCGGCTTCAACTTTCCCGGCAGATATGGCCGGCCCTGCTCGTCGGGCGGCGAGCCCTTTTATCAGGTGAAAGAATTCATCGTTAACAATTTACCCTGGGTCATTTTTATCGGCTTGTTCGGGTTGATAATAATGGTAACGGTGTGGCTTGTTCTGGTCTGGCTTAGAAGCCGCGGTGATTTTATGTTGCTGCACTGCGTTGCGCAAAACAAAGCTGAGGTAAAAAATCCATGGAGCAAATTTAAGGAGCACGCCAATAGTCTTTTTCTTTTCCGAATCGTATTGCATTTGATAGGTTTTGCGGCGATAGGCCTGCCCTGTATTATTGCCGGTGTTTTTATTTTTCTGGTGCTATCCGGCACCGGCTCAACAATGGCACTTTTACCCGTCTCAATAATATTTTTCTTATTTGTTTTTATCCTGTCTGTTGCCTTTTTGTTGGCTCACAAATTCACGACTGATTTTGTCGTGCCGATAATGTTGTTGCGGACGAAGAGCTGTACCGTCGCCTGGCGGGAATTTTTGACGATGCTTTCTGCAAACAAAGGTCGTTTTACCTTATACATACTCTTTCAGATTGTGATAGGAATAGCTATAAGCGCGATTATTCTGTTAGCGATGATAGTAACCTGCTGCTGCGGTGCCTGCTTTTTGGCGATTCCTTATATCGGGACGGTTTTGATGCTGCCTTTATTCATTTTCAAGCGGGCTTATTCAGTGTGCTATTTTGGCCAGTTTGGTCCTTCGTTTGATGTTTTCTCTCCACAGGTGACTGCCCGGCCTGATATGCCGGAAAATCCATAATCGGACGAGAACAACAATTGTGCCCGGTGGTGTGTTTAACAAAGATTTTCAGAGATAGTGTTGACGCTGCCGCGGTGTTGGGATATATTTTTATCAACTTATGATAATAACCTTATGAATACTCAAAAAACCAAATTGGCGGTGTGCGTGTTTAACCTGGTGGCTTTGGTTGCCTTTTTCTTTCTGCTTATCTACAGCCTCACAAGCGATGCGGTGATGGTAAAAGTTTTTTCCAGTACTTCGTACTACCTTATTTCATTAATGGTTGTAGTATGGGTAGTACAGATTGTATTATTTCTCAAAGCCCTTAATTTTTCATTAAAACTGCTGTTAAAAAAATACCGGGGGGTGATTTTAATGGCCCTGGTTTTGACCTCGCTTGTGTTTGTTTCAGTCAGGGTTCGATTTAAGACCTTAAGCGATGAGACCAATCTACTGTCGGTTTCAAGGTCTATGCTGAATGATAAAAACTGTCTTAATCCTACTATTGGCAAGTATTATTATGGTAACCTGAATGTCATACATCGTGAGATGCCCAAGCGGCCTTTGATATTTCCTTTTATGGTTCATTTGCTGCATACCTTCACGGGATTTCGAGAGCAAAATCCATTTATATTTAACTTTATTGTTATGTTTTTATTTTTGTCGGGGGTCTATATTGGGGCAAAGAAGTTTCTGGACGTTCCATCCGGCGTTGCGGCAATGTTTTTTGTCCTCTCTTATCCGGTCTTTACGATATTCGGCACGTCGGCAGGCTTTGACCTGTTAAACAGCGTATTTTTTGTTCTGATAATGGCTGCCACATATTATTTTCTCAAAAGGCCGTCGTCTGTGACGTTTTCGTTTCTTTTTGCGTCTCTTCTCGTATTTTCAAATATCCGTTATGAGTCAATGATTTTTTTGTTCCTTATTCCCGTGCTTCTTATTAAAAAAATAAAATGGCATTATTTAAGGGATTGTTCTTATTTGTTTTTTATTACGCCGCTGGTAAATCTTCCTTATCTCTGGCAGCGTATCCAGAAGCATAGTTCTCTCAATCCGACGGAGCTTCCGCTTTTTTCTCTCAGCTCGTTCGGAAAAAATGTAACGATGTTTTTTAAGAACCTTGTGGATTTTGATTACTTTTTTCCCTATGCGGGTTTTGTAAGCATAGTCAGTATTTTAATAATTATATATCTGATTGAAGAGGTTATGAGGAGAAAAATTAAGTTAGAAGACTATGAAAGATA
>CAZECQ010000025.1:0-19320 GCA_964510545.1 uncultured Pirellulales bacterium
GGAACTGACTTAGCAGATATTTTGCATCGCCCTCGATTATCGCCGCCAAATCAGCTACCATATCAATTTCGTCGGCGCCGGCAAAAATAGCTTCTTTTGCCTGGGCGACTTTTATTTTAGTCGAATCGGCGCCGAGCGGCAGACTGACCACCCCCCCGACCGCAACTTTTTTAACCGCTAACTGCTCCGCCGCCGGAGCCACCCACCGCCCATTTACGCTGACCGTATGAAATCCATAACTTATGGCCTCTTCGCAGAGCTGCCTGACCTGTTCACTTGTTGCTGTGGCGCTAATCAGCGTATGGTCTATACAGTCTGCCAGTTCCTCAATTGATATTCCCTGTTCGATATTCATTGTTCGATATTTAACTTTTTAAGTGTCTCTTTTTAAAGAACTATTTTGCCGAATGTTTTCTGGGAAAGCCGCCGTTAGGGTAACTTATAACCAGCGTCTGATGCGCTTTTTGTAGTCAAGAAACTGCTCGCCGAAGGTTTCTTCCATCGCTCTTTCTTCATCCGGAATAAAAACAACGTTCATTGTAATAAAGAAACCTGCCGGTACAAGAAATGGCGTAATGCTTCCCAAAAGAACAGCAACACCTGTAAGAATAATTACCATTCCGAGATACATTGGATTTCGGCTGAAACGAAAAGGTCCCTCTTCAATAAAAAAACTGGATTTTTCAAATGAGTTAACGGTTGTGCCCTTTTTTTTGAACAACTTATCCGCCCAGATATTCAACCAAATTCCAATCCCGAGCAGTAAAATTCCAGTGTAATTGTAAGGAGTACGAATGAATTTAACTATAGGTATAACGAAATGTAATCCTACCGCCAACAGCAGGTATGTGATGAAATATGCGGGTGGTAACAGCTTTTTTCTTTCCATAATTTGTGCTTTGTGTTCGGCTTCTAATACCTCAATAATCATTTATCGATGTTTTATGTATCTTTTTTGTTTGAAAAATTCCACTGCCTCGTCAGTGTTGCCGAATACTTTGGTAGCTGTTTGTGTAATAAATACCGAAGGCCTCTGTTTTGCGGTCCAGACGACATATACTTCTTTGGCTGCTTCGTGGGCATGCTGAAGTTCCCTTTCGACCCCGCTGGATATTGAGGCCCTTCCATCTGCCAGCATCGGGATAAAGCTGATTATCATATCCGACTGGTCGATGAGCATAAAGTCGCGGGCGTAAATCTGGCTGTTGATGTCACGCTCTATCTGCTGAATTTGATTTACATCTAATCGCGTTTTTTGCCCGAGTGCCGTTACCTCAACAAAATCCATCCCTTTTCTAACCGCCTCTCGCCCGTAATGCGGCAGGTATGATTCTTCCAAATCGCCCGGGTCGAAGCAGATAAGGTGTTGTTTCATCACTTGCCGAAATTCATTGATTTCCTTTTTGACCCCTTCCATATCGGCAACGACGGTCATTGGAAAGCTCAGGTAAGCTTTTTTGTTAGCTTGTTCGAAGGCCAGTCCGTAAAATATTTCAATTGTTTCTTCTTTTGCCCCGCGGGCCAGACAGTAAAAAGGCGTCTTTTCGTTGATGCCTTTGCAAAGCATTTCCGTGCCGATGATTTCTTCTTCCCGCCATACGATTAAATCTTTTAAGGTGTGTTCTGTAGTATGCTCGTTCAAAAGCCGAATGTGCAAAGCGGTAACACCGTCGATGATACATATGTACATATCAGCATTTAGCTCTCGCATCTGGTCGAAGTCCACCGCCGGAAACAGCCCGTGTCGCCACCGGAAGGTTGCATGGGTATTGACTATCAGGTTGGGGGCGTCTGCGGCCTTTGCGATAATATCTTTGAAAACACTGCGGCGAAGCGAGTTTAGTCTTTTTATTGATATGTCCAGGATTTTACCGGATGGGATGTCAGGCGATTCAGCATACATCTGTTCGCCGACATTGCACAGAAACACTTCTTTGTTCTTTTGGGCGGCAAGACGGCATACCTTTTCAAGGTAGCTTTTTTTATCAACTCCGACCATTCCCGTAACAACAATTATCATTGTTTCACACTCCAGATACAAGGCGCAAGAAGTAAATATAGCTTTAGCCTTGAGTAGGGCTCAAAGGTCTTTGAGTCTTTGTTCTCTGTCGTAATTTTTCAATGCCGCTATCAACTCGTCCATATCACCGGTCATTATCTTATCGAGACTATAAAGTGACAGGTTGATTCTGTGGTCGGTCAGGCGGTTTTGGGGGTAATTATATGTCCTGATTTTTTGACTTCTGTCGCCTGAGCCAATCATAGTTTTGCGCTGTGATTCCCGTTCTGCTCTCTTTTTTTTCTCGAAGTGTTCGTAGATTCTGCTTCTTAAAATCCGCCATGCCTTGGCGCGGTTTTTATGCTGGCTTTTTTCGTCCTGCATACTGACGGATATTCCAGTTGGTATATGTTCGAGTTTGACGGCGCTGCTGAGTTTATTGACGCTTTGTCCGCCCGGACCGCTTGACCTGCTGACATGTTCGACAACGTCGTCGGGCTCTATCTGGATATCCGGCTCTTCCGGCTCAGGCAGTACCGCCACTGTTGCAGCCGAGGTATGGATTCTGCCCTGTGATTCAGTTTCCGGCACTCGCTGGACCCGGTGCCCGCCGGCCTCATAGCCCAGTTCAGACCATGCACCTTCTCCTTTGACGCCGAATATGACTTCTCGAAAACCACCCATTTCCGTCGGATTAAAGGTGAGCTGCTCGAGTTTCCATTTCCGGCTCTCTGCATACCTTATGTACATATTATACAGGTCCCGAGCGAAAAGTGCCGCCTCTTCTCCGCCGGTGCCCGCGCGTATTTCCATTATCACCGAATCGATGCCCATCTCGTCAGCCATTACCAATGTATTTCGGATTTCATCGAGCAGGGCATTCTTTTTTTCCTCCAGTTGGCCGGCTTCTTCTTCCGCCAGCTTTTTGAATTCTTCCTCGGCGCCGCTGTCCTCTAAAATATCTTGTGCGTCTTTAATACCGGCTAATGCCTTTTTATATTCGCGGTATTTTGTAACGATTGATTTTAGCTTACCCTGTTCCTTCGACAACGCAATCAGTTTGGCTGAATCGCCGGCGATTGCCGTATCTGAAAGTTGTTTGTTGATTTCGCTGTAACGCCCGTCGAGTTCGTCGAGTTTTGCCGGAAGGCTGTCTTTCTTTTCAGCCATTATTTTAGTTCCCTGAAAGTGAAAAATAGCGGATAGCGTACAGCTTTTGGTTTTCTCTTCCTATCGGCTATACGCTATCCGCTATATGCTAAAGCACAGCTATTGGTCTTTTTTGCTCTTCTTGAGGTAATCTGTACCGTATTTCTTTTGGAACCGCTCTATTCGCCCCGCAGTATCGACAAATTTCTGCTTGCCCGTATAGAATGGATGACACACCGAGCAGATTTCTGCATGGATTTCCTTTACCGTGCTGCGGGTCTCGAAGGTATTGCCGCAGCCGCAGTGAACAATTACCTTGTTGTATTCCGGATGTATGTCTTTTTTCATAGCTAAATTACTCCCAAAACCTAAAAGTGCATTTTAACAATCTCAGTACCTAATTCAACATAAATTTTCTGTAGTTATCAAAAGTACATTTTGCTTCTTTTATTGCCGAAAACCAGCCGAGACCGCACAAACAACCAGCCGATATACGCTGCGCAGAAGTAAAATTCGAGTATTATTGGACGAAGAGCAAACTGCGATGACCTGATTTTGTCTCAAAGGCGGGCTCGCAGTCCAAAAAAATCACTTTTTTGGGGAAAATTACGAAAGCCTGGTTTGTTTAACTTCGATATTAGTATTTGGAGAAGCGTGTTTTTTTTTGCCGGATATGGAGACAGGATAATGCGAGTCAGCTATGTCGTTTCTTCGATGGTGTTCTGGTGGCGTGAAAACCACCTATCTTTTGAGCAGGAATGCCAGTTCTTAAAGTTGATGGGTTTCGGCGTGGAGTTGTGGCCTAATATTAAAGACCAGAACGAGTGCCGTTACGAAAGGCGCAACTGGTCCAGACTTGTCGCTGCCACCGAGGAAATGCTGGTTGCAATGAGGTCACGCAATGAGGGGCCCACCCTGGAGCAGTGGAATGAACAAATCGAGTGTGCAAAGCTGCTGGGTGCTAATATCGTAACCGATTTACAGAGTTTAGGCATTCCCGAAGGCCCGGAGATTGATGGCTGTGGTCTTGCCCAGGATGTGCTCAGACTTGCCGAAGGTAACGAAGTCAAATTATGCCTTGAAACCGGCCCTTTACCAATAGTCAAGGCGGTCGGCAAAAAATTTGACTCTCTTTGGTATTGTCTTGATACCGGCTATGCCAATCTGGACCGTAATTTTTCATTTAAGCAGTACGTGGATGAGCTGGCGCCGAGGGTGGCGCATTTGCATCTTACTGACAATTACGGCCACACGGATGACCATGAACCGCCCGGTCTGCATGGTGGTATATCACGTCAAAACTGGGACTATCTGTTAAGCGTTTTGGACAGATATGACAATGAGGTAATAGGTTCGTTTGAGATGTGTCCTGCTATGCCGGCTGTGATGATACGACAGGCAAGCGAGTTTTTGTTTGACCGGCTTCAGTGGCCAAATCGGCCCCAAAAGCAGCCCGGCAACACCGAAACAATATATAATCCTGTATAATAGCGCCATAAAATTGTAGAAACTGCCCCCCGCAATTAGTGAGGCAGATAACATAAAAAGGCCAAGGGTAGTAATACCCTTGGCCTTGAATTGTTTCTTCTCAGTACGCTGCTCAATCTCTGGCAGCGCTTATTACAAACAGCCTTAAACCAATCAAACATTAGAATTCAGGCTGTATTGCCTGTGCAGCTTAAAAACCATAAATTGGTTTTAGCTCATCTCCAGTTGGAATATGGTCGTAATACTCGCCTCTTGGGCCGACGTAGCCGACACCCTGCTTACTCAGTCTTACCTGGCTGATTGAACCGTTGCTGTTGGTTATATTGACTGTGATGGTATTTATTTCCTGCCTGAGGGCGGCCCTTTCAGATGCGGCCTTTTTCTTGTCGGATTCACTGCCTACCCCGTAGCCGACAGCCCCGCCCACTGCTGCGCCTATCAAGGTTGATTCCGTGTTCCCACCTGCCAATTGACCGATTCCGGCACCGGCCAGAGAACCGATAGCCGCACCTGTACCGGCATCGCTCTCACAGCCTGCCAAAAATGCCAAACCAAAACTCACAAAAAAGACAACCAAAATTGTTACCAAAACTTTAATCATTTTTATATCTCCATCAATATATATTGAGAAACTAACTTAATGTTCATTATACGCTGTATTTATTTATACCTCACCAGGCAAAATAATCAAGTCAATAATCATTTGGCCTTGTAAATACGAATTTTGGCGGTTATATTCTTATCGGTCTATTTATAATAAAAACTTAAGGGCACCCAAATGAAACCTAAACTCATAATCGTTGGCGCTGCCGGTCGAATGGGCCGCCGAATACTTTCACTATGTATAGACGCTGGCCGGTTCGATATTATTGCGGCTGTCGAAGAGCAAAATCACCCCTATTTCGGCAAAGATGCAGGGCTTATCGCCTCAGCAGCCCCTCTCAATGTTAATATAGGAAATACCTGCCCCGCCGGGGCCGATGTGGTAATTGACTTCTCGAGCCCTGCCGCAGCGGATAAAACCATTGACTATTGCCTTGGAGATGGCGCTGCTCTGGTTTTGGGCACTACCGGCCTGGCCAAAGAGCAATTAGCGAAAATCAAAGCCGCCGCCGAAAAAATCCCCGTTATTTATGGGACCAATATGAGCGTCGGGATGAACGTTTTATTCTCTCTTGTAGGCAAAACCGCATCAATGCTGGGCGAAGAATATGACATTGAGATAGTTGAGCAGCACCACCGCTTCAAAAAGGATGCACCGAGCGGTTCGGCCCTGACGTTGGCCGAGAATATCTGCAAAGCAACCGGCCGCTCTTTCCCCGATTGCCTGACCTTAGGCAGAAGCGGCAAAGACGCCCTCCGAGACAAGGGCACCATCGGTATACACGCCGTCCGTGCAGGCGATATCACCGGAATCCATTCGGTAATATTTGGAACACTCGGCGAAAAGGTAACGCTCAATCACACCGCACACAGCAGAGATACCTTTGCACGGGGTGCATTGCGCGCCGCAGAATGGCTCATCCAAAAACAACCCGGCGAATATTCAATAGCCGACGTCCTCGGAATTAAATAATACTGTGCGAATATTTTAATTTAGTGTGGAAGAATACCTAAAAAGATAGGAGCACCGAAACGATGGAAGAACAGGAGCAAAAATCAGTTGAAGAGAAGCTTAAAATTGAAAATCAATTCAAAGCCGGCGCAAATTGGTTTTTTTGGATTGCCGGTCTGTCTTTGATTAATTCTGTTATTTTACTCACCGGTAGTGAATGGAGTTTTATCATCGGATTAGGAATTACGCAGATTATTGATTCGATTGGGCTTGTCCTCGCGGAAGAAGTTGGCATTGCCGGAAAAATCGTTGCTTTAGTTTTTGATGTTATTGCCGCTGGCATTTTTGTCCTTTTTGGTGTTTTTGCAAAAAAGAGATATACGTGGGCTTTTGTTGTTGGGATGATTTTATATGCAGTTGACGGCTTGATATTTTTACTCGTAATGGATTGGCTCAGTATTGGTTTTCATATTTTCGCCCTGTTCTGTATTTACGGCGGTTTTAAAGCGAGCAGAAAGTTGGCCGATTTGGAAGAAAAGCAGGTTCTTGGTACCCAGACAATTCCCGTCTCCGCTCCCATTGCCGACGAGCAGCCAACAGCCGGTTATTGATACAAAGCTGCTAATATGCTCATTGCGTTAAAAATTGCGTGCATAAAAATCGGCCTAAACAAAGAACCGCTTTTCTCATAAGCATAACCTAGGCTCATACCTAATACGAATAGTGCCGGCCAGTGCACCGGGTCCGTATGGGCTATCGCAAACAAACCCGAACTGAGCACAATCGAAAGCCACGGCCTGATAAAAGACGAACGTATCATAGACTGAAACAGACCGCGAAAAAGCATCTCTTCAAACACCGGAGCTATGACAACAGCGGTAATAACAATCATTACTCTGATGGCAACTTGAGGGTATGTTGCTACTAATTCGAGTTCTTCGTGCTGCTGTATCTGGAAATCCTGTCCCCTGACAAGCTGCCCGATTTTTGTCGTCAGCAGAAGAACTGCCAGAACCAGCGGCCAAACGCTAAGCAGATTCAACGGCGCAGCAAGAAAATCCTTGCCGATTGTTTTTACATTCAGCCCGAACCCCTTCAGCCGCCGGGCAAAGCTTCTCTCTGCTAAAAAAATAGTTACCACCATTGCCGACGTCGTGCCAAGGCACAGAATAAGGTTATGGACGAAAACTGCCTGCCAATCCGGCGAATCTTCCAGAAACTTTTGTGCAATTGCTGTTACGACCAAAGCAACCGCCCACCAGATAAAAAGTGGTATAAATGGTAGATAACCGGGCATATTATTTCGACGTGGTACCGAATCGACCAGTGCCTTTCTGCCGAAGGACGTCTTTAGCAGCCAGCGACCGAATATTATCAGCCCGGCCAGGCAGATAATATGCCCTGCCGTTATACCACCGCCGATTTGCTTAATAATCTCAGCAACATTCATAGATATAAAGTTCGCAGATAACCAACCGTGAATTCGCACTAATTTGTTCTATGTTGTAATTTATGGTAAGTCGCGGCCAAAATCGTCTTGAAACCAAAACCATCTTGTATTAAATTAGCCCTGTCTTTTCAAGGAAAATAGATGATGGACATATTTCACATTGAAGGACCGGTTCAGCTTTCAGGCAGCGTTGTTATCAACGGCTCGAAAAATGCCTCTTTGCCGATAATGGCCTCTGCCATTTTAGCGCCCGGCAAATCCACCTTTAAAGCCGTCCCCGACCTCTCCGACATTTCCGTCTGCGCCAGTCTGCTAAGCCCGCTCGGCTGCAAGGTAACCAGAAACACCGAGGGTGATTTGTCTATAGATTCGACTGTGATTGATAATCCCGTCGGCGATTACGAAATCGTCCGCAAAATGCGCGCCAGCATCTGCATACTTGGCCCGTTGCTTGCCCGTTGCGGCAGGGCTGAGGTCTCGATGCCCGGCGGCTGTGCAATCGGCGACAGACCTGTCGATATACATCTTCGGGGATTGCGCAAGCTTGGCGCAGAAATTCATCTAAAGAACGGCTATATCGTTGCAGAAGCGGCCAGGGGACTCCTCGGCACAGAAATCTTTCTCGGCGGGCCTTTCGGCTCGACTGTCCTCGGCACGGCCAATGTTATGATGGCTGCAGTTCTGGCAAAGGGAAAAACCGTCATAGAATCCGCCGCCTGCGAGCCGGAAATTTCAGATTTGGCGAACTGCCTTAACAAAATGGGTGCAAAAATTACAGGCATCGGCTCGCCCCGCCTTACTATCGAAGGTGTTACTGAGCTTACCCCCATCGAATACCAGGTAATAGCCGATAGAATAGAGGCGGGGACATTTATGGTCGCTGCCGCCATAACACAAGGCGAATTAAAACTGCATAATTGTCGGCTCGGCGATATGATGGCCGTCGTCGCTCAGTTGAGAAACATCGGAGTAACGGTCGAAGCCGATAGCAACGGCTGTGTCGTTGCCCGCACAGGCCCGATTAGGACTGCCGATGTTACCACTCAGCCCTATCCGGGCTTTCCTACCGATTTGCAGGCTCAGTTTATGGCGCTTTTGGCACTGGCCGATGGTAACAGCGTCATTATCGAGAAAATCTTTCCCGACAGATTTGTGCACGTTGCCGAACTGAGTCGAATGGCCGCCAATTTACGCAAAGAAGGCCCTGCCGTCATTGTGGCCGGCGTAAAAAAGTTAATTGCCGCTCCGGTAATGGCTTCGGATTTGCGAGCTTCCGCTGCTTTGGTGTTGGCCGGCCTGGCCGCAGAGGGAACAACAATTGTAAACAGGGTCTATCACATTGACCGGGGATATGAAAAAATCGAAGAGAGACTAAACCCCGTCGGTGCCAAAATCATGAGAGAAAGCATTTAACCAAAACCAGCCGAAATTAAAAAACAAAGCAAAAAAACCAGAGAGTTTTTTGCGAGATAGCCGTTTCTCATCTTTTGTTTCTCTTATTTCAAATTAAATAGGCCAACAGTTAATAAACGTTTCAAAAACTCATTATGTCGGTTAATCGCTGGCGTCTTTTTGCTTGTTTGGGTCCTCGGCGGCTTTGGCCGGGATGAATTGCTCAATCCACTGTTTCAGCTGCTCCGCCCACTTCGGCCGGGCATCGGAGTCGGGGATTTTTATCTGGGCCAATGCCTCTAATACAGCGTTAGGCTCGGCTGTAGCGGCCGGCTCTTTTAGATACTTGTCGATTGAGAGTATAACAGCACTGTTCGGCTCCAAATCCTTTTGAAGCAGGAAATTCTCAACCAAATCCCTTGCGTCCTCCAGATTCGGCCATCTCAAATATACATCCAGCAAATCGGCCGAAATAGCTTCCTTTTCATTAGGCTCAGCGGCTTCATACAGCAGACCCAGGCATTTGGCCGCCTCCTCATATTTGCCGCTTTTGCTGTATGCGTCAGCCAGTTTCCCCCGAATGTCTGCAAGCATCGGGAGCTTATTTTCACCGTCGGCCCTTCCCTCTGCAACCTCAAGCAGTGATATTCTCTGAGCATCAGACAAGACAGTCCAGAAACTCTGCGAGTCAAATTTCTCTATCCATTCGCTCAGAACTGCGGCGTCAAGACGCTTGAATATCCTCACCATAGCCTGCCAGGCCAACTCGCTTTCTGCGGTTGAGCCGATTTTCTCCGAAATCCAGGCCAAATCCTCTTTGCCGCCGACCTCACCGGCAAGCTCTATCAGATTCTTCCTTACTATGGCACTACTGTCATTGACAAAACCTTTCCGCAATTTCTTCAGCGCCTGGGTTTTATCAACGTAGATAAGCCCGTCAACCGCTGCTTCCCTCACCAGATTTGTTTTATCACTCAATGCCGCCTCAAACATAGGCATAAAGAGCTTTTTTGCCTTGTCTTTGTGGACGCCCTGGTCGCACAGCCCCGCCATTGCGCCGAGCAATTCTCCACGCAGGGAACCGTCGGCCTTGTCCTTCTCCTGTTCGTACCTTTTCACGAGCAAACCAAAGTATCTGTCAACATCCTCCGGAGTCAACCTGTTCTGTTTAAGCAGCTTTTTGATAACTTCGGCGCCTTTTTGCGCCTTTTTCCTATCGGTCTGGGCCAGGTACTTTGCCGCCCATCCCAGAGTCTGTTTTCTTGTTTCCACAGGTATCTTTATCTTTGAATCAGGCGAAAATGCGTAATGGCACGCTGCGCCGAGCGCAACAAATACTTCCATTCTTACCTCATCGTCCTTTTCGCTTTCGAGCTGTTTAAGAAGTGGTTTGGCCGAATCCACCTCTCCCATCAAGGATAGTAGTTTCGCCGTTTGCAGACGAACGTCTCTGTTTTCATCAGCAATTAATTTGACCATAAGTGGCCCAAGTTTTGGCGGCAGCTTTGATGTGCCTAAACGCCTTTGAGATATCTTCTCCAGCGCCCACAATTTCACCATCGCCTCTGTACTGCTCAACCGCTCAGCCAAAAACTTACCCTTGACTGAATCATCCCTGATACCGTTATATATACTGTCCAGCGAATCCAGATAACGCTTTTTCCATAAATCCAGTTCAGTTTTAAGATTGCGCATCTGCTCTTCCTGGCGGTTAAGTCTGTCCAGTAGGAATGCGTCCTTGCCTTTTTGTTCGAGTTCACTTTTGATTTCTATGCGTGCCTGGGTGTCTTTGCCAACCGGTATGCCCAGAGAGTTCAGGGCCTTTTCCGCCTCGCCGGTTATCCGGCTGTCTGGATCGTCCAGCAGGTCCATAAGTTGAAATATCGCACCCATATCAGGCTGGAGCTTTAACGCATATATTATATTCAATCTGGCTTTGACCGGCAGCGAAGTGTTTGTAGCTAATTTGCCTAACAGTTCCGACATTTGCTCATACTCGAAAATCAGGATGGCTTCAGCGGCAAGTTTGACCTCATCCGAATCCGCCTCCGTGGTCAGAATATCGAGCAAAGGCCGGATAAAATCGCCTTTGTTAATTATGTCCCCATCTTTCTTGCTGACCCTGGCCTGAATCAAGGCCTTGCAGACCGCAATCCGTGCATCGCGGTTTTCAGATTGCTTTAGTGTGTTAACCAAAATCTCCCTGGCAAGCGGGTTTTCGCTGAACAGAAGTAAGTTTGCAGCATCGATACGCATCTCTTCGCTTGAGCCTTTATTAAGCAGCGCCTGCTTGTTCAGCTTCAATTGTTTGTCGGGCCTGACTTTTTTAATAGTTTTACCACTGGCGGGGTTAGGTTGGGCAGGTTGACCTATGCCGGGCTGCTGACACCCTATTATCAGTACTAATATCACAGGATATAACCGCCTGGTAATCATTGCGACGACCCTAAGGAATTTTCTCTTTGCCAAACATGTCATAATACTCTTAACCATATCAAAGTCAATCAACTATTGTTCTATTTTTCACCTTTCCGGCATAAATTCAGCAAAAAAACTCAGCATTTGCCGGGTCGTTGCCGTTGCCTTACGGCCTTGGGTGGAATTCTTTGTGTATTTTTCGCAATCTTTCCTGGTCAACGTGTGTGTAAATCTGGGTTGTGGAGATATCGACATGGCCTAACATCTCCTGAACGCTTCGCAAATCCGCCCCGCCGGTCAGTAAGTGAGTTGCAAAGCAGTGCCTCAGCGTATGAACGGTCATATTTTTAGGCATACCGGCCCGCATTGCATATCTCTTGACCAATCTCCAAATCTCGATTCGACCCATCGGCCGGCCTGTTCGCGACAAAAGCAGAAAATCGCCGCTGAACGATTTTGCCAATTGAGGACGAAGTTCGGCTAAATAACGACGTGTCGCTGCGATTGCGACCTTGCCGACCGGGATTACCCGTTCTCTTTTGCCCTTGCCTAAGCAGCGAAGATAACCGATATCAAGGTTGAAATCGTTGATTTTCAGACCGGCTAATTCACTGGCACGAACACCGGTGGCATAGAGCAATTCCAGCATCGCCTTGTCACGAAGGTAATACGGCTCTTTCGCCGAAGGGGCGTTTATGATACTGAGAACCTTCTTTTTGCTGCAGATAACAGGAAGTCTCTGCCAGATTTTCGGCCCTTCGAGAACAGCGGAAAAATCATCTTTAATCTGACCGGTAAGCCGGCCAAACCGAAGAAACATTCGTATTGCGATAAGGCAGCGCTTTACGGATGATTCAGCTTTATTATTGTCTTTAATGAGAATCCGCAGGTACTTTTGTATATGTGCGGCTTTTAACTGCTGTAATCGCCGGATTTTGATGGATTTACAATAATCGAGAAAGCCGGTCAAATCCCGGCCGTAGGCTAATACCGAATTGTTGGCCAAACCTGCTTCGACGGTTAAGTAATTGAGAAAGTCCTTGGCAATTCGGCCTAAAGGCAGAGATGTAAGCTTCTCTGATATAGTTTGTGTCTGTAGCGTGTGCATAAGTTCCCCAGCTTTGTTTATACCGGCTGTACTATTGAGCTAACAAATCATTATCGGCGTTAAAACCAGCTTACCTTTAGATTTACGAGTGATAAAACAGGCAATAATCCGCAAATACCACAACCCTCCTTCGTTTAATCCCGAACCAATTACACCTACATAACTAAAAATCCAATTGGTGGGGTGGCTCACCTCCGGTTTCGCCCTGTGCCCTCATCGCGGCCTCCGGCACCAACTTGAAATTTTTACTTTTGAACTCACCACAATAATTTGGTTGCCAACAACTCGTGCCCCTACGTTGCACGTCTTGCTCTCTGGACGCTGTCAAAGAGTAAATAATATAATGTTCATATTTCAGAACTCGCATATATTTGTATATCTCACCTGGTTATTCGCCTTCAAAAAAAACAAATCAGTCAACACCATTCAGTGTCGCAGTTTTTGGTGCAGGGGTGAAAATCCCTCTTCGTTCCAGCAATGAACCTTCCAATCTGTGCAGATTTACCACAGATTTAAGACAATTGACTACGGCCTCGATTTCGGCAATTTGACTGGCGACAAAGTCTCGCTGGGCCTGAGCGACCAGCAAAGAGGTGGATTTGCCAACACGAAATTTTTCGGTTTCTGCTCGCTGTTTTTCCTCCTGGAATTTCCTGGTTGCTGCCGTAGCAGCCATTTGCTCTTTTGTGCGGTTCACCTCAATGTAAGCTGACCGAACATCAACCTGAACAACCTGAGCGAGATTATCAACGGCTTCGACCGCCTGTTGCCTTGTTATTACCGCCCTATTGTGACGGGACTTGGCACCGAGGTTTATCGGAGGATATTCAAAAAGTAAACCAGCAATAATATCATAACTGTCACCATCGATATTATGCACAGACTGATTGAATGAATCCGAATAGCCGGTTTTACCGAAAGTGAGAAAAAAATCCAGCTTGGGCAATAGCCCGTTTGTTGTCTTCACAATTTCCAAGTCACCTTTTTCAACTTCCATGCGAGCTTGATTCAGGTCGGCCCGCATCTTCAATGCGACTTTCACGTGCTGCTCTACGTCATCAAGTTCGACGCTTGGCACCGCAGGCTGGTCTTGAAGAATGAGCTGCCTGTCCCACATATTTTCCCCGGGGGGGTTCAACAACTTCAGCAAAAGTAAACGTTCCTTTGCCAGGTCGCTTCTGGCATTTATAAGGTTCTCCCGTCTCAGAGCCACTTCAGCCTGTGCCGCTGCAAGTTCTGTTTCTGCAAGTTTTCCAATTTTGATTCTTTCCTGGACCTCTGCCATCTGTTTTTGTGCCAGGTTTAGGGAGTCGGTATAGATTTCAATCTGCCGCTGTGCCAGGGTGTAATCCCAATACCTTGATTCAACTTCTTCGAGGAGCAGCTCGGCAAAGCCTCGCAACTCATACTCGGATATCCATATATCGACTTTTGCCTGATGAATGCTTGCCGTATTAGCCCTTATGTCTGACCCCTGCAGAAGCGCCTGGGTGACAGTTAATCCAAGACGCGTCTCGGCAAAAGTGTCGGTGTACAGGGATGAATCGACAATACTGGTACTGCCTCGCAAAGACAAATTGGTGCCTGTGGGGAAAAATTTATCTATAAAGGCCGAACCCACAATTCTATCGACAGTGGAATTCTCCGTCTTGGAGATGGTACGTGTGAGCCGCTCGGCCAAAGTTCTTGTGCTCGATATTTCACCTCCAAGTACCGGCTCAAAAATCGCTCGCTCCTCATCTTCAAACGTTCTTTTGATTGACGGATTCACTCTCTGAACAATAAGGTCTTGGTTATTTTGCATCGCCATAAAAATTGCTTCCTGAACGCCTATCTTAAGAGGACCTTCGTCGCCGGCAGTACTCGACATAGTGGTATTGACATCCTTTGGAACGGGCTTGCTGATGCTATGTTCTTTTTGGCTGTCGCGGGTTCCAAGGCGGTCATAGGGAGACTGGGAGTCTAATTGCGGCTCCAATGATGTACACGAAACCAGCAACACCATCGCCAGCGGTAGTATCGTTTCACAGAGAATAGAAGTTGAATCTTTAGAGAATATACACATAATCTCAAGCTTCGCAGGGTGGGGCTTGCCACGCCGCCAATATATTAAATATTTCTTTCACCACCGGATATTTTACCAGCGGCACCTTTTTCAAAAATAGAGTAAATAACAGGCACAAACACAAGTGTAATAAGTGTCGAGCTAAGCAGCCCTCCAATGACTGCTCTTGCCATAGGTGCCTGTGCCTCACCTCCTTCTCTTAAGCCCAGTGCCAGTGGTATCAGACCGGTAACGGTTGTCATAGCCGTCATAAGAATGGGACGCAGACGTCTTTTGCCGGCTTCGCCAATTGCATCTCGAAGCGACATTCCGGCACTGCGGCGAAGCAGGTTCGTATGGTCCACAAGAAGAATAGCGTTATTGACAACAATTCCGCCTAACATGATGCAACCTATAAAAGACTGGACGTTGAAGGTGGTTCCCGTCAAAAAAAGCATTATAGTGACTCCGATTGCAGCCAGTGGTACCGAAAACATCACCACAAAGGGGTCACGCAGAGACTCGTATTGGCAGGCCATCACCATATAAACCAGCACTAATGCCAGAAAACAACTGAGCAATAGTTCCTTGAAAGCTTCCTGCTGTTCCTCATAATCTCCCCCCAGCAGAATACTGAAGCCTTGTGGAGCGGGAACCGAGCGCACTTGTTCACGTATATCGCTTAGTACAGAACCCATATCCCTCCCGCTGATATTTGCTGAAATGATAACGACGCGCTCCTGGTCTTTACGCTGAACCAGAACAGGACCGCTTCGAGGTTTAATTTCCACCACGTTACGCAGTACAACGGCTTGCCCATCGGTGTTTGTCAACGTCAGGTCAAGAATATCCTTTAAGTTCATCCTTTCAGCTTCTTTAATCTTAACGCGAATCACGTATTCGTCGCCCAACTCACGGAAGTTTCCAGCCTGGGTGCCGGAAATAATAGTCTGAAGGGCGTTGGCAATATCGGAAACGGTTAATTTCATATCCGCTGCCTTCTGACGGTCGATAATGACCACTTCTTCGGGGCGCCCCGATTCTCTGCTTACCTTTGCATCTGTGATGCCTTCGACGTTTTCAACGATTTTCTTGACCTGTTGGGCTAATACATCGGCTATTTCCAAATCATAGCCACGAACCTCCACCTCTACATTATCTGCATCGGAAGAACCCATACGCAGCAGAAACAGACCTTGGCCGGCTCGAGTCCTTATCAGTACCCCTGGAATATTGGCCAGCTTGCCACGCAGGTGGTCGGCTATCTGCTCGCTGGAGCGGGATCTTTCTGACTGCGGCTTCAGGGCAATCCGCACCCGACCTGTATGAGAGCCTGTTCCACGCCAGCTTGAACCTCCAATGCGGGTAACTACGTTCTTTATTTCTGGAACAGATTTTCGCACGATTGATTCGATTTGCTCGAACTTCCCATCAAGAACATCCAAACGCGAGCCAATCTGCATTTCTCCTGTTACTCGTACTTCACTCTCATCGGCACTTGGCATAAGCTCTACACCTATCAGAGGAATCAATGCCAGACTGCCTCCCAGTACCATAAGAGCTATTACAACGACCAGCACTCGATGGTTAAGAGCAACGTGGAGAATGTGCTTGTATTTGGTTTCGAGTAAGGTAAATATGTGGCTGCTGGCTCTGAAAATCTTCTGGCCTAATGTTTTTTTCAGTGTATCACCTTTGTCTGGTGCCGGCAGAATACGTGCCGATAGCATCGGCACGACAGTCAAAGCGACGGCAAGTGAACATAACAGAGAGAAACTAACGACAATTGACAGCTGTTTGAACATCACGCCGGACATCCCGCGGACAAATATCAGGGGCAAAAATACAACCATAGTCGTCAGGGTACTTGCCACTATAGCCGACGAAACCTCTTCGGTTCCAAGAATTGCGGCCTGCTCTGGTGACTCACCGGATTCTCGCATTCGATAGATATTTTCCAGTACCACGATGGCATTATCAACCAGCATACCAATGCCCAGTGCAAGACCGCCGAGAGTCATTAAGTTCAATGTAAAACCGCTAAAATACATCAATGCGAATGTAGCTATGATAGACACCGGAACGGCCGTGGCGATGATGAAAGTGCTGTTCAAGTTGCGAAGAAACAGCAGAAGAACCAAAACTGCCAGGATACCCCCATAAACAGCAGAAGACCCAACATTTGCAATCGACTTCTGGATATAGTCAGACGTGTCGATTATTGGAATTATCTCGATATGTGGGATATCTCGGGCGATTAGTTTGAGTTCCTTATGGACTCCCTTTGCTACCTCCACGGTGTTTTTCCCCGATTGTTTATTTACCGAAAGTCTAAGACCTGGCACGCCGTTAACTCTGACAATCCTTGTAACCTTGCGCCATGAATCTTCTACATCGGCAATCTCGCCAAGCTGAATGGGGACGTTTTCTCTTATCGCTACTACGGTGTCCCTGATTTGATCGAGGCTGGAGTATTCGCCTGATGTACGCACTGTAACCTCGAGATTTCCATGGTCAATTGTTCCGGCTGGAATATTAATATTACCACCACGAATTCGGCGTATTATCTGGTCGAGAGGAACACCAAGAGCCTTGACCTTGTCGCCCTCGATATTGATGTGAATCTCACGTTCCAGACCGCCCCAGATATCGAGGGCCGCAACTCCGGGTACACGCTCAAGACGGTACTTAATCTGGTCCTCGATTATCAAACGAAGTTGAACAGGGTCGAGCTTGCTCGAAACTCCTAAAATAAGTATAGGAAAATTTGCAAGGTCAAACTTTCGAAGTCTCGGCCTGTCCGCATCGTCCGGAAGCCGGGGAATAACACGGTCTAAACGGTCACGAATATCATTGGCTGCCGCGTCAAGGTCAGTACCCCAGGAAAAAGTCACACGGACTGTGCCACGACCCTCCATTGAAATTGAACTGACTTCTTCGGCTCCGGGAACAGCGCTCATCGCCTCTTCAATCGGACGGGTAATAAGTTCCTCTATCTCCTCGGGACTGGCATTTTCGTAATTGCAGGAAATTGAAAGTGTCGGATAGGAAATATCCGGCATCAGATCGACCGGAAGTCTTATCAGGGAAATTACGCCCAGAATAACAGCGATTAAAACCACCATTATTGTGAATATGGGACGGTGGACTGCGAACCTTGAGATTTTCATTTGTAATCTCCTGGCTCAGAACCGCCGGGAAGAGTAATCGCTGAACCGTCCTCAAGAAGATGGTGTCCCAGCGTTACGACCATACCTGAAAGCTGCGGCTGGATAACTTCGGCTTCGATGCCGTTAACTACACCAACTGTCACACAAACAAAACTGACTTTAAGAGTATCTAAATCAGCAAGAAAGGTTCCCTGTCGGCCGTTTCGTCCTACCAGGGCAGTGGCAGGGATTATTGTTACATCCTCGTGGCGGGCAAACTCTATTTGAGCTCGAATGAACATACCCGGCTTCAAAAAACCGTCAGGGTTGGGCAGTTCAACTTCCACACGGGCCTGGCGAGAGCTTTCTTTAAGCATTGGGGCGATGCGAACAACCTGCCCGCTAAAACTCTTGCCGGGATATGCATCGGTCGTTATTATCGCTTTCTGACCTATACTGACTTTCGGGTAATCGCGCTCTATAACGTGAATAACTCCCGTCAGAATGCTGTTTTCCAGAATCGAAACTATCGGCTCGTTCGCCTTCAGCAGAGCACCCTCATCTACAAATCTTTCCCCCACAACCCGTGTCTCATCCGCTTCTTCCCACCATGCCTTAATCGTCGTGTATGAAAGAAGCAATTGGGCTGTTTTCAGCGCCGCCTCTCTCTGCATCACTAAGGCTTGCGAAACCTTCAACCTCGCCTGAGAGGCATTAAACTCAGTTGCTGCCGAGTCAAGTTCCGACTCAGAAGCTATCTGTTTTTCACGAAGCGTCTTGGCTCGCTCGAACTCACGCTCGGCAATGGCCATATCGCTGATTTGGTTTTCCATATTTGCTTTGGCGACTTCCAATTCCGCTCGGGCCTGTTCAACCTCCTGCGTAAATTCATCATCATCAAGAATCGCTATTACCTGGTCACGCTTGACCGTGTCGCCAACATCAACCAGTAGCTTTTTCAGCCACCCGTTAACTTTAGGTGCAGCAACAAACTGAGACTTCGGAAGCAAAGACCCTGTGAACAGCCCGACGTCTCTGACCGTACCCCGGCTGACCGGCTGTACCTCAACGGCTACGGCTGTTACTTGACGCCCTCCTCTTGCATCACTACCGGACGAAATTCGATGGTAAATTAGCCAAATAAGCAACACGGCAATTGCAAGGACTGCCAGTATTGCCGATTTTCTTTTACCGATATTGTCTAATTGAGACATTCCTCTAAACCCGAAATTAAGTATAATACCATATTTGCCGACTATTTTGCAATAACTTATAATCGGTTTTGGATTAGCTGGGCAATAAAACCCCCTGTAAATAGCTCATAATATCGCAAAATTTACATAATTGTCAAAATTCTCCACCCTACCCTGTCAGTCCTGAGTTTATCGAAGGGTCCGTCCTGCCTGTCCCGAGTTTATCGAGGGGCATGCCCCGCTTGTCGCGGCCAAATCTCTGGCGAAGACGGGCTCCGAATCCACAAACTTGTCATTGCTGTAAATGTTACGTAATTCGCGGACAAAATTCAGCGAACTCGGCAGGTATCTTACCATCAAGTCCTTGATGTGGGC
>CAZECQ010000026.1:0-18704 GCA_964510545.1 uncultured Pirellulales bacterium
TATAATATCGCTTTTTTGTTATTTTCAAGGAAATTTTATTATTTCTTTGCGCAGTTTAACGTATTTTTTGTTAAAAAATCGTACAAATTGTTAATTATTAAAGGGAGGCTACTTAAATGGCAGCTAATAATATGACCCAGGCCGTTTACGAACAGCTACTCAAACGCAACCCCGGTGAGGTTGAATTCCATCAGGCGGTCAAAGAAGTCTTGGATACTTTGGGTTCTGTCCTCGAAAAAAACCTTCAATATATAAAAGCAGGCATTCTTGAGCGCCTGGTCGAACCGGAAAGGCAATTAATCTTTCGAGTACCCTGGCAGGACGACAAAGGGGATTTTCACGTAAACAGGGGATTCAGGGTTGAGTTTAACAGTGCTTTAGGCCCTTTCAAAGGAGGCATTCGCTTCCATCCAAGTGTCTATCTGGGAATCATTAAGTTTTTGGGTTTCGAGCAAATCTTAAAGAATTCACTCACCGGTTTAATGATAGGCGGTGGAAAAGGCGGCTCCGATTTCGACCCGAAAGGAAAATCCGATTCCGAGGTTATGCGCTTCTGCCAGAGCTTTATGACAGAGCTTTTCAGGCACATCGGCCCGGATACGGATATCCCTGCCGGTGATATAGGCGTCGGGGGACGGGAAATCGGCTTTATGTTCGGCCAGTATAAACGCATACGCAATGAGTTCACCGGAGTCTTTACCGGCAAAGGACTTGAGTGGGGCGGCTCTCTTGTTCGCACCGAAGCCACTGGATATGGACTTGTCTACATAATGGATGAAGTACTCAAAAATAATGGAAAAGGCATTGAAGGTATGGCTGTCAGCATATCTGGTTCCGGAAATGTCGCTATTTTTGCAACTGAGAAAGTTCAACAGCTCGGCGGAAAGGTGATAACCCTCAGCGACTCAAGTGGTTTTATTTATGACAACGATGGTATTGACCTCGACACTGTAAAGCAGATAAAGCTGGTTGAAAGAAAACGTATCAAAGAATACGTCTCGTCACATAAAAACGCCAAATACACAGAAGGCTGCAGCGGCATCTGGAACGTCAAATGCGACATTGCCCTGCCCTGTGCAACCCAGAACGAGCTTGATGAGAGTGCTGCTGAAACACTGGTTAAAAACGGATGCATCGCCGTAGGTGAAGGTGCAAATATGCCGACCACTCTCGAGGGTACCACAGTATTCCAGAACAATAATGTACTCTTTGTCCCGGGCAAAGCCGCAAATGCCGGCGGAGTGGCTGTCTCCGGGCTTGAAATGGCACAAAACAGCCAGCGTATCCCCTGGACGTTCGAAAAAGCCGAATCTGAGTTGAAGGTTATTATGACGGCAATATATAAAAGCATCAGCCAGGCCGCCAGGCAATACGGCTGCCCGGGCAACTTTGTAGCTGGAGCAAATATCGCCGGTTTTGTCAAAGTCGCTGAGGCAATGCTTGCCCAGGGCCTTGTATAAAAGACAAACCGAAAATTCCAACAAGGGCGTCTGTAAAAAACGGACGCCCTTTTTTATTGTCTATTTGTAGCTGCGCCATTATAATTCGCCCTGATGGAAAAAGAATTAGATACAAATAAAGCTATTCGCCAGCATGTTGAAATGGATAAATTTTTTACCGGCGGCTTTACGACCGCCGGAAAAGAAAATAAACAGGAAAAAACTAAAGCCGGCCAATCAGCTGATGATATAAAAATTGAACTTGAAAAAATTGATGATGAAGTTCGCCGTTGTCGTAAATGCCAGCTCGGCTCGCTGCGAACTAATGCCGTGCCTGGCGAGGGAAATCCGAATGCAAGAATTGTTTTTGTAGGCGAAGGCCCCGGTGCCGACGAAGATGCACAGGCAAGACCTTTCGTCGGAAGGGCCGGCAAACTGCTGGACAAAGTTATCGTTGCCTGCGGACTTAAACGAAGTGACGTTTTTATATGCAATATTCTAAAGTGTCGCCCGCCCGACAACAGAGACCCTCGACCGGATGAGATAATAAGTTGTCTGCCGTACCTCCAGAGACAAATCGAACTGATAAAGCCCGATGTCATTGTCGCTCTTGGTGCTCACGCAGCAAGGACTTTGCTCAATACCAACAAACCGATAGGCCGGTTGCGGGGTCAATTCCACCAATACTATGCCGGCCTCGGCAGGCCGCCAATAAAACTTATGGCTACGTATCATACCGCTTATCTCTTGCGCAATTACTCACAGGACAATCGCAGAAAGCTCTGGGAGGATATGAAAAAGGTACTGGCCGAACTCGGCCTGCCAATCCCGAAACGAAAACAGTAACCCCCCTTCCGCTTGAGAAAGTGTTGAAGCTAAATCAGCTTATGCTAATCATAAGCAATCTTAATAATGTGGTTTTGGCGCTAATTTCGCCCTTTCGGCAAAAATTCTTCTTTTTTAACAAAAAAAATTAAAAATTTTGCAATTTTTCTTGACTTTAGCGGACAGTCCAATATATAATACCTATGATGTGAATGGTGCGTAAGAAGTTTTTTTTAAGGGCTTCTTACAGCGAGAGAGTGGTGAAGAAGAAGAGGTGAGATGAAAAGAGTGAGGAGAGTGTGAAAGCTGCTAAGGAAAAAGTAGCGTTCTTGACGCTGACGCTAAGGCATAAAACAGCAGCGATCTTGGTATTGTTTTTGTTATTTGCGTTAGGCATACCATCGGCACAAGCTGTATTGATCCCTTTTACTATTTTTACTGATAACGGTGACTACAGCGATGGCTCTCAGATAGATTTAAGCGTCGATGTCTATAATGGGGAGGGTGTCGTCAAATTTAAGTTTTACAATGACAGCGCTGTCGATTGTTCCATAACCAAAATATTCTTCGATGACGGCTCACTTCTCGGTATTGACTCTATAGAAAATAGCAGCGGAACCGATTTTGACAGAGCTGTTCCTGGGCCCGGTGAGCTGCCGGGAGGAAACTTTCTGGACCCGCCTTTTGATGCAATAAGAGAGTTTAACATTGGGGCAGATTCGCCGCCTTATTACAATGGTGTCAACAGCCTTGTTGCCGGAGAGTTTGTTTTAGTTACTTTCGATTTGACCAACGGCGGCAAACTAAGTCACGTTCTCAATGAATTAGTTGACGGGACTCTGCGAATAGGAATACATGTTCAAGGATTCCCTGATGGTTCCAGCGAGTCAGCCTTAAACGAACCTGTGCCTGAACCTGCTACTGTTTTGCTGCTTGGCATAGGCACATTAGCCTTATTAAGGAGACGTAGAGTATAGAGTAACAACAACTCGTTTCTCGACAGCTGTATCCTGTCATCAGAAGTGGCACAGGTTAATGCCTTTGCTGTTCGACTACCAGTTGTCAGTCAATATAGCCAAATCCAACCAATCAATGTAATTATCACTGGGAATACTAATATCACAATTAGGATTGTATCCACCCTGACCTTGCTCTTTCAGCCATGTTAACGCCAGAACAGAAAAATCTACAAAGTCCACATTGCAACCGCCGGCAAAGTCACCAACGTAAGCCCAGGAAAACTCAAACGCACCAATATCAACAATTTCAGTGCTGTTACAATCGCCATCTACGCTCCTCGCTCGGGAGTCAAGGTCCAGCGGTATCGGCTCAACAGTATTGCTGTCACCGTCAAGGTCAGCAACATCTTGTGGGACTGCTGTGTTATCGCCGACATCGATGCAGCTCGAGTCAGGTGATAGTCGATGGTTATCGTCTTCTGTGCCAATAATGCCGTCCGGGCCGTTTGGGTCCGCAAAGCACGGGTTAACATTAATATTACCGTCACCCCAGTTGACAAAGCTGGTACCATCATTATATATATCACTTTGGCCGCCCTTTACGTCACAGTAGCTAACATTTATTGTTGACGAATTGTACAAAGCTATTTCATTCCCATCCGATGCCGCATTACTCCACAAGATACAGTTTGTCAGCGTAGAGTTGCTGTTATAATTGTAGATCCCGCGCCCGTACTCAGCCGAGTTGTCGCTGAAGGTGCAGTTGGTTACCGTCGCATTGCTGTCCCAGTTGAGTATCCCACCGCCGCCGTAGTCAGTGTATACCTGGTTTCCACTGAAGGAGCAATTCATAAGTATTGAGTTGCTGTCGCCTTGGCTGGCAATCCCTCCGCCGCCGTACTCGGTAACGTTTCTGTTGAAAGTGCAGTTTATCAACTTCAAGTTGCTCTCAAACTGGTTGAAGACCCCACCGCCGGTAAGGGCCCTGTTCGCGCTGAAGGTGCAGGTGATCAACGTTGGGTGACTGTTTTCGTAGTTGCACATACCCCCGCCGAAATCCGTCGAGTTAGTGGTGAAGGTACAGACATCGAGGAGCGGGCTGCTGCTTTCGTAGTTAAGCATCCCACCTCCATAATCACGACTCGAATTGCCACTAAAGGTACAGTTAGTCACTGTTGGGTTGCTAACCCTGTTGTACATACCACCGCCACTCTCCGCTGAGTTTCCACTGAACATACAGTTGTTCACCGTAGGGTTGCCTTGGTAGTTATGCATTCCACCCCCACGATTGTGTGGAAAATCAGAGCTGTTGGCATTTCCTGCGGTAATGATAAAACCTTCAAGCACTGCCCTTTCATCGGTTCCGCTACCCGTAACAACGTGATAGCTGTTCTCGCTACGGTTGGGATCACCCCAAAAATCGCAGGGATCAAGCCCCTCTGTATCGTTGCCATCAAGATCGCCGCTGAGAATACTCTTGTATTGCTCGATATCACGAGCATTTGGGTCAGGTGTATCGTTTCCAGCGTAGCCGCCCTTAATAGACACACCGCTTATAAGCTGGAAAATGGCGTTTCGGTCTTTGCTGCCATCCGTATTGTTTGAATCTTCATCAGGTTTGTAGATGCCCTGAGCCACTTGTATCTCATTGACATCACCATTCGAATTTGCATCTACCAGCGAATCCTGTAGGTATTTATATGCCTTGGCCCAGCTGGTGCCGTCTTTATTGTCAGGCGTATTGGCATCTACGTAGAGAATCTTTCCTAAAGCGGTTGAGTATTGAACGCTCATCAATAATACTGATATCAGCAGCCAGGGTTTTAGATTCCTTCCGTTGTCTATTTTTCAGCCTCCTCTCTTTATATTGTGGTAACGGTTATTATCAGCTAAAGAAGAAATCCCTTGTAAAGCCTTATAATGACCACAATAGATGCCTTTGATAGTATATGAACTGAATTCTAATTCTATCAGAATGGCTGTGGAATTACAAGAAAAAAACGGTCGATAGAGCAAAATAAGCAATTTTTGGCACAGGGGTGATAAATTGCCTTTACTGCCCTCTTTTCAATGCTTTTGAAGCGAAAAAGTGATATAATGATATGCCTATGACGCCCAAAACCAAGCAAAATGTGGTATAAGATTGTACTTAAACCGCTTGCTTGACTGATAGTGAGCCTTCAGCCCTGTGATGATTGTGTGATTTGCTTTGTCAGTTCCCCTAACAGCACGCGCATTTGCGGGTCATTGTTCTTGGCCTGGCCTATCTTGCTGCAGCCATGCATAACCGTTGTATGGTCACGTCCGCCAAGATGACCGCCGATTTCCTCAAGACTATGTCGAGTCATATTCCTCGCAAGATACATACATATCTGGCGAGGCAAAGTTATGCTTTGGCTGCGCTTTTTGCTCTGCAAATCCGCAAGACGAACGTCAAAATGGTTCGTTACGACTTCGATAATATCGGTAATACTTATATACCTTGCTGCCGATTCGAGTTGTTCTTCCAGTGCTATCTTAGCCAACTGGAGCGTAATTTCTTCTCCAGCGGTAATTGCCACCGCATAGATACTTGTCAAAGCGCCCTCCAGCTCGCGGATATTTGCATGCACTTTACGGGCAATGTACTCAGCAACTTCATCAGGAACACTCAAACCTCGAAGCCGGGCTTTTTTCTGCACAATTGCGACTCTTGTTTCGTAGGTCGGCGGGTCGATTCGTGCCACGAGACCCCAGTTGAACCGGCTGATAAGACGCTCTTCGAGACCCGGCATCTCGCCGGGAGCGCAATCTGCACTGAGGATGATTTGCTTGCCGTTGTTGTAAAGAACATTAAACGTATGGAAGAATTCCTCCTGGCTCCGTTCACGCTCACGCAAAAACTGAATATCATCGATTACCAGATTATCGACCGTACGAAACTGACTCTGAAAGCCGGCCAGATTACCTTTTTCTATCGCCCTGATAAATCGATTAACGAACTCTTCGCAGCTTAAAAATTGAATCACCACTTTATCGTTTTTTCGCCGGCTCTCACTGCAGACAGCATGCAAAAGATGCGTCTTACCCAGTCCCACGTTACCGTAAATGAAAAGAGGATTGTAGGTATTACCCGGCGACCGGCTTATCGCCACGCTGCTTGCATGGGCAAGCCGGTTGCTCGGCCCTACTACGAAATTATCGAACGTATAGTCGGGATGAAGTTTAAGCTTGCGGCCGCGCACCTGAGAGCGTATGGGCGATTTCTCACCGGCCGAAATGCTAAAATCTACGCTGACAAGGTGCCCGGTTATCTGCTGGGCAGCATGGGTAAAGTTGGTTTTGCAGTTGTCACACAAAAACTCAACGGTTGCCTCATCAGGGCACCCTATCCCGAGCGAACCACCCCTTAAATGTAAAACCCTTAATTCATCGAACCACTGGCGGCTGTTGACAGGGTCAAGAGCCTTTGCACGCTCAAGTATATCAGTGAAAATGTTCTCAACTTCCTGAGGTGCCAAACTGCCCTCCTTCGTAAATAACTATGCTGTGCAGACAGCGCTCTCTTAAAACATCCTTGTCGGAATTTTTCATAAGAACAAAACTCACTGCTTTTGCCGCCCAACAAAAACCCTCTCGAACAAAAACAGCACCAAAAGCCTAAAGGCACTTACCCTGTTTGTCAAAGAAAATATTTGGCTTTTTAGCAAAAAAATAAATGAATGCAAAAAGTGGCTGCCAAAAGAAAACACCAAAATTTTCAGACCCATAAGCAAATGGCTCGTTACCCCCAAACCAACCAGCGGCTCTGTGAAAAAAAGAGTCCTCGTGCGAATCTGCTTGATTTTTTCGTAAATATCTGCGAAACTCATACTTTAGAAGATTGTATCTGAAAGGTTATACAATTATGGGACTCTTCACCAAAACGGCTGGATACCTAAAAGAGCATCTGGGAAAAACCAGAGATAAAATCAGCACTTCCTTTTCCACCGTGCTGAGCTTAGGCAAAAAATTAGATAATGAGCTGCTTAATGAGCTGGAAGAGACGCTCATAAGTGATGATATAGGCGTAGAAACTACCGAAAAGCTGATAACAGACCTGCGGGACGCCTTCCACAGCGGGCAAATCGCAACAACAGATGATGTTATCCCGTTTCTCAAGGAGCACATCAAAAGCTATTGGCCGCATCGCGACAGACAATTACATTCGGCCGGAACCGGCCCGACCGTCATTTTGGTCGCTGGCGTCAACGGCTCCGGCAAAACCACAAGCATCGCAAAGCTTGCACACATACTCAGTCAAAACAATAAAAACGTCATTGTCGCCGCCTGCGATACTTTCCGGGCCGCCGCCACCGAGCAGCTTACAATCTGGGCTGAGCGCATCGGCGTGCAAATAGTAAAGCAAAAGCACGGCTCCGACCCCGCAGCCGTCGCCTATGATGCCTGCGAAGCCGCCCTGGCAAGGAATGCGGACTTTCTTATCCTCGATACCGCAGGAAGACTGCACACACAGACCGACTTGATGAGACAGCTTACAAAAATCCGGGACGTCGTCGCACGCAAAATCCCCGGCGCCCCTAACGAGGTATTACTTATTCTCGATGCAACCACCGGCCAAAATGCAATCGCTCAGGCAAAGATGTTCACCCAGGCCATTGACGTTACCGGCATATTTTTAGCCAAGCTCGACGGCACCGCTCGCGGAGGTATTGTCATTGCCATTAAAGACCAGCTTAATATCCCCGTAAAGTTTGTCGGCCTTGGAGAAAAACCGACAGACATCGCCGAATTCGACCCCCAAACCTTCGTCGAAGCTCTATTTAATTAAACAGATAAGAAGATTCAGTTCTTCATCAGAAGCGGCTGACCCGTCGCTTCAACTACGCTGCGCCAAAGCCCACCCTCAGGATTGATAATGTTCTTCTTCGCAACAGCTAATCGAATCGGCACGTGGACCAGATGGTTATTGACAAGGCTGACCAGAAGTTCGGTCTTTCCCGCCATAGCTGCATGGACCGCATTGGTCCCCAGTCTCGCACAATAAATTGAATCGCTTGGATTGGCCGGTGAACTGCGGATTATGTAACTCGGGTCGATATATTTCAGGTTTATCTCAGCTCCCTTTGCTTCGAAGTATGTGCTGATTTTATCCTTAAGAAAGACGCCGATATCACTCAGTTTTTTATTACCTGAAGCATCTACTCCCCCGCAGCTTTCCATAAGCTTCTGCCCCGCCCCTTCAGCCGCCAGAATCACTGCATGATGACGACGCTCAAATCTCCTTCCAAGATGTGCAAGAAGCCCATTTTCGCCATCGAGGTCGAAAGGAACTTCCGGTATAAGAACATAGTTGACATCGTTGATGGCAAGCGCCGTATGTGCCGCGATAAATCCCGATTCCCTGCCCATCACCTTGACAATACCTATACCATTGATGGCATCTTCTGCCTCGATGTGCGCACTTGCAACAACTTCTGTCGCCTTGCATACCGCAGTTTCAAAACCGAACGACCTTTGTACAAAACTCAGGTCATTGTCGATGGTTTTGGGAACTCCAACTATGGCAATTTCAAGCCCACGCTTTTGTGCCTCTGCTGAAATGTCAAGAGCGCCTCTTTGAGTACCATCTCCGCCTATTACAAAAAACACATTTATCTTCATACGCTCTAATGAGTCGACGATTTCACTGACGTGCTCGCCATAACCGCGGGACGAACCAAGAATTGTGCCCCCCTTGCGATGAATATCCAATACTTTCTCAGGTGCAAGTTTCATAAGCGGCATGCCGAATTCCGAAAGGAAACCGCGGTACCCGTACCTGACCCCGGAAATACGTTTTACACCGTAATGGTACCACAGACACATAACTATCGCTCGTATCACATCGTTAAGCCCCGGACAAACCCCGCCGCAAGTAACGATACCGGCATGGACATTTGCCGGCTCAAAATAAATCTTCTCCCGAGGACCTGCCCTCTCCAGCAGTTCACTTCGTTCAAAGTTCCGCACCGGTGCATCAGCACTGGTTTTGATATCATAGAGTACACACTGGTTGTCATCGGTGTAGTTTGCTATGTAATCGCCCATCTCCTTTGACAGAGATACCGGCGACTGGACCGTCCGTTTACCTAACGAACCGATGCTGAAATCGAACTTCTCCATTTTTATTGCTCTTTTAGCTAATAGCATCTGCTTTTAACCGGTAAAAAGTTTACATCCGAAAATAAATATATATTTGCACAAATGTAACCTTTGTATCGGCCTGCAATGCAGCGAGCTTTAACCTCCTGCTGACATAGGACCTATAAAAGCACGCATTAATTTATAAAATAACAATTTTCCCGAAATATGTTTATTTTTTCCCTCTCACCCGGCCGTAACATTATGAACTATGATAGCATTGGTGGTGCCCGCTGCGCCAAGCGGCTGACCCGCCAAAAGGACAATTTTATCCCCAACCTGCGCCAGGTTATCACTGATAATCATCTCCTCAACCAGGTGGGTAAACTGCTCGATATTTTCAGGTATCGGCCGACAGCGAGGTAGTACACCGTAATGAAGACACATCTGATGGCAGCTGCGCTCTTCGGAACTCAACGCCAGAACAGCAGCGTCTATCCGCGCCTTACTCAGCAGCCTTGCAGATGAACCCCCTTGAGACCACACCGCAACTAATTTAGCACCGATATCATCCACAATTTGCCCCACACTCCGGGCCATTGACGCCGTCTGGACCAATTCATCTACAGTAGCACTCTTGGGATGCACATTGACGTTCTCTTCGAGGTAGCTTTCCGTTACACGAGCAATCCGCTGGATGGTCTGTACAGCTTCGAGCGGGTATTTACCAACAGCGGTTTCGCCGGAAAGCATCACCGCATCGGTAAAGTCCATAATTGCATTGGCAACATCCGATACCTCGGCGCGAGTGGCTGTCGGCTTTTCTATCATACTCTGCAGCATTTGCGTAGCAACCACTACCGGCCTGCCCAAATCCCGACACATCTGAGTGATTCGTTTCTGAATGAGTGGCACTTCAGCTAACTCCATCTCAACTCCGAGGTCGCCGCGGGCAACAAGTACGGCGTCACTGGCACGAACAATCTCTTCCAGATGCTCCAGCCCCTGGGGGGTTTCAATCTTGGCTATTATCTTAATATCTACACCGGCCTTACTCAGATAATCTCTCAACTCTTTAATCTCATCGGAACTGCGCACAAAGCTTAGGGCAAGAAAATCCAGCTCTTTTTCAATCGCCCAATCAACGCATTTCCAGTCACGTTCAGTAATTGACGGTGAGCTTAATTTCGAGTCAGGCAGATTAATACCCTTTCGGCTGCGAAGTGTACCTCCGACGATAACCCTGCAAATCGTTTCATTGTCTTTTTGACCTGTCACCTCCAAAGCGATTTGACCGTCATCGATAAAAACTCGCTCGCCTGTATTTACATCCTCAGTAAAACGTTCGTAGTTTGTTCCGAAACGTTTTGCCGTGCCTGTTTCCTCGCCGGCTGCGATGATGACCTCGTCGCCGGCACTCAACATCTGCCCTTCCGGCTCAATCTGCCCCGTGCGTATCTTCGGCCCGCACAAATCACCAATCACAGCCGTCATATTATACTGCTCCGAGCGGGCCAGGTTCACCGCATCTAACAACTCAGCGTGCTCATCGAGCGTCCCGTGCGAAAAGTTCAGACGGAAAACATCCACACCGTTATCAATCAGGGATTTAATTGTACCTGCCTGGTTACTCGAAGGCCCCAGTGTGGCGATTATCTTGGTCTTTATCATTTTCAGGTGGTCTCTATTAGACCTTGGGATTATTACCTAAATAATATGTCTTTGGCAGGCCGCCTGTCAAAGGCATCGCATAATTAACAAACGCTTCCGTCACCCCATTGTCGGTCGAATTGATGAACTCGTCGGGCATCGTTTTCGATGCGCCGGCAACGTTGCGAAGTTCCGTACAACCATATTTTATCGCATATTTTTCCCCATCCCCGACTCGCTTCATCACAATAGAACCGCTTTGTTCAGCCATTGAGCATTTGACCGCTTCCCGGCCGCACCTGCGAGCCTCCTTAATATCGACAGCAGATTGAAATCCGACAAAGCTTCTTTGCATATAACCCAAAGTATCCGCCCGGACGCGCATGGCGCCGAGTTTGTTTCTGATTTGACCGGCCAGAAAATCCGCCAGAATGCCGGAGCCCGATAGCTGAATATTCCCATGTGAATCTTTTTCCTGCTCCTTTACCAGCCTTTCAGTCCAGGTAACTCCGTTCTCATCGCATATCCCCTCGCTTACCGCTACAACACAGCGGTCAAATTTTGTATAAACGTCCTCTACGTCGCCTACGAATTTATCCATCGGAACCGTTCTTTCGGGAAAATATATCAAATGAGGCCCGTCATCATCCCTCTGCCTGCCCAAAGCCGTTGCCCCGGCTAAAAAACCCGCGTGCCTGCCCATTATCACATCGACCTTAATGCCCGGCAGGGCGCGGTTGTCCAAATCATCACCCATCAAGGCACAGGCCACGAACTTCGCCGCCGTACCATATCCCGGACAGTGGTCCGTCACTAACAAATCATTATCGATGGTCTTCGGAATATGAAACGCCCGCATTTCATAACCAACTTCAGCAGCCATAACATTAATAATATGGGCAGCATTGGCCGAATCATTACCACCAATATAGAAAAAGTACCGAATATTGCGCTTCTTAAATACTTCGAAAATCCTCCGGCAGTATTCCTCGTCCGGCTTATCACGGCTCGAACCAAGTGCCGCAGATGGACAGCTTGCAACCCCTTCCAGAACAGACACTGACAGGCTCTTCAAGTCGATGAAATCTTCCCTGATGATTCCCTCTACAGCATGGATTGTGCCGTAGAGATTTTCGATTTCGCTTCTTTTGGAGACTTCTTCAATAACGCCCGCCAGGGATGCGTTGATGGTTCCCGTCGGTCCGCCCGATTGGCCAACTACAGCATTTGCTTTCGGTGCTCCTGCCATCTTTAATGATTCTCCATTAAACTCGTTAACTTAATATCAATTTACTCCCGATTATTATACAAACGCACCTTCAGCACACAAGCACAATTCCACCACTTTATTGCCCTGAGGTTTGTACCTTGAAAAGATATGCCAAGTCTGTGACGAGTCAGTTCTGGAAGATTTCTATTTTATCAGCCCCGAGTTTCTTCAGGCCGGTTAGCTGGTTTCGGCCCAATCTTGCATCGATGATAACGCAGCTGTCGCAGTATTCTTCCTTAACAATTGTACCATAAGCCCGCAGAAAGCTCTGCACTTTGCCGTTTGACTGACTGCTCGCTACCTGCAGCAGCAACTCATCGCCCCTGTATCTTGCTGAGACCTTTTCGCTCAACTCTTTCAGCCCAAAACCCGTTCTGGCCGACACGCACAACGCTTCGGGATACATCGTCTGCAGCATCTCGAGCCGGCCCGCTTCCTTTACAATATCGGCCTTGTTCAACACCTCTAAGACCGGCTTATTGCCGCACCCGATTTCCCCCAGAACGCTGTTTACAGATTCAATCTGCCGAGTCACCTCCGGATTGGAAACATCTATAATATGCAGAAGCAAATCTGCATTTACCGCCTCTTCAAGAGTCGCCTTGAACGAAGCAACGAGATGATGAGGCAGATTTCTCACAAACCCGACCGTGTCACTCAATAGAATCTCAACACCGTGACCGGCCTTCCATTTTCTTGTCAAAGTATCCAGAGTCGCAAACAGTTTGTCCTCAACAAATGCCTTGGCATCGGTTAGTTTGTTTAACAGCGTACTTTTGCCCGCGTTGGTATAGCCGACAAGGCAGATTTTGAAACGCGCTCTTCTGCCTTCTATCTCGCGAATCTTACGCTTATCGATATTAGCAAGTTCACGTTTCAGATCTGTGATTCGCCTGTTGACGAGTCTGCGGTCGATTTCTAACTGCTGCTCGCCCGTCCCTCGGGTGCCGATGCCGCCCACTGCTCCTGCCGCCGGCCCGCCCGCTGCTCCCGTTACCGTATCTAAGTGAGACCACATCCGCGTAAGACGGGGATATGTATATTCTAACTGTGCCAGTCCGACCTGAAGCTTCGCCTGTCTCGTCTTTGCTCTCGTCGCAAATATATCCAGAATCAATTCGCTGCGGTCCAGCACTTTAATTTGAGTGATTTCTTCAAGCTCTCGAATCTGCCCGGGTGAAAGGTCATTGTCGAATATAATGACATCGGCTTTGAATTTTTTAACCCGGCCACCAAGCTGCTCCACTTTACCCTTGCCTAAATATGTAGCTGATTTTATTGCCCGGATTTTCTGCTGAAACCTATCTACAACTACCGCCCCGGCGCTCTCTGCCAATGCCGTTAGCTCTACCAAATCGTCACCGTCACTTCGGCCGGAAAGGACAGCGCCTACTAAAATCGCACGCTCTTTTTTAACCCTCAGCGTCTCGCGAAGCTTTTCCAATTAAAAGTTACCCGTAAAGAATGCTCTTTTTTGCCCACAAAACTAAAAAACGTAACGGCCTATAAGCCCTTATTTTTCTTCTTTATTTTAACATATTTGTCGATATTTTTCAATAAATCGCTAAAATTTAACGAATTTTAATGCGGAAAAACCGTTTTTTAACCCAAAAAATCCCGTTTTTTCCCAGAGAATTAACCCCATACCCTTTTTTGACTTGAAAACACATAAAATTTATATTATACTAATGGGTTGTGAACTTTTTGACGAAGTGAAAGTATAGCCCTTTACTGTATTTAGGTGTGTTTTTAAGATTTTGGAAAGGTCGTTTTTGTATGTTAAGAGTCAAATCACGTACAGGTGAATCCGTTCAGCAGATGATTAGGCGGTTTAAAAAGCTCTGCGAAAAAGAAGGCCTCATCAGGGATATGAAGAGAAATTCATACTATGAAAAGCCCTCGGAGAAAAACCGTCGCCGCCTGAGAAAAGCCCAGCGCATCTCAAGCTTCCAAAATTACTAATGCTTTAATGATTACCTTTCCATCCCTCTAATCCCCATCTCCTGTTTTTCCACTGTAACGCTGTCTCTCGCAGTATTACCTGTGGGGAACCTCCACAACCTTCCTGCATCTCGGACACCGCCCGCTCTTGCCGGCATATCCCCTCGGCACCTTAATCTTCTTACCGCACTGGCAGCTAAACCGGATAAATCCCTCCTCAGCACTCTCTGCCTCGACTACAGCGCTCTCACCCGCCAAGGTCTCTTTCTCTTTCTCGACTGCCTTCTTTTCCTCACCAACCACGCCGGCAGCTTTCGCCTCCTTTTCCTTTTCTTTCTTCTCTTCTTCGGCCTCTTCCTTTTCCCTGCTAAGCTTCTGCAAAAGCGACTTCTCGTCCCTCTCCATCACCACCCATTTCCTCTTCAGCATCAAAACCCCTAAGCCGAACCCCGCCACAAGACCGAAAATATGAGAAGTATAATTTACCCCTCGCACGCCATACGCCGCCGCTGATATATCGAAGATAATCCAAAGCAGAACAATCCAGTAACCTAAAATACTCACACTCACAGGTCGAGGCAGAAAAAAGAAACAGTTTATCGAATTCTCCGGAAAGAATACTATATACATCCCCACAACACCGTTTATCACAACACCCGCCCCGAACGCCGCCGCTCCGCCCAAAAGTATATGAATCACCCCGCCCAAAATACCTAACAGCAGATACACCACCAGGTAAGCCCCGTTACCTATCTTCGAGCACACCGCATTCCCGAAAGGCCACAAAAAAAGAAGATTACCTATCAGATGAACTATATTCACGTGCAAAAAGCTGTAGCTAACCAATCCAATCCCCCAGCCGTCTAAGCCGAACCGCTCTATCTGCTCAGGCGCCTCAAGAGCAAAGATAGACGCCCCAACAACCCCCAAAAGTATCAGCCAGTGCATTACCGGCCGATGGTCATACGGAGCATCTACCTGATAAGGTATAAACATACCTCAAGCTCCCCGCTAACATCACTACTTTCGGCATTCAATTTACCATACCCATCCTACCACCAACCAAACAAACAATCAACACCTGTCCTGAGCAAACAGGCTGTGTCGCTGAACGTATTTGATTTTCTTTTCTAATTCCTGCTCATTATAACAATATCTTTTGTCAAATCCTTTTGTCCATACCTTGTCATTACAACCGTATTTTCTAAGTGTTTTTGTCGCTGCTTTTTTGAATCGGCCAACCGAATAACCGCATCTTTTACTGATACTTTCAACAACAATATGCACATGATTACTGCATATTACTATCGCATAAACTTTTTGACCGAGTGCTTCTGCTTCTTTGAGAATTGCGTTTTTGACTGTTATGCGAAGACTTTTAGGAATCTTTATTTTGTCGTGCTTGAGTAATTCTTTGTTGGATTTCTCTAATTCAGCATTTGCCTCCAGGATGGTCCCGTTTTTGACATAACCTTTTTTATGCCCTTGTAACCATGTCCCGTAGGTGGTCCATGTCGCCATAAAACCAATCATTCTCGCCATTGCAATTCATTCCTCTTTTCTGTTAGCCCCCAGCATGCTGGGGGTTATATAACCTTTTTTCCCCTTGCATTGCAAGGGATTGTATGTTCTTGAACAACAGTTATATAATTCTATTTAAAAAACAATTTTAATGCGATATTTGTTCTTCTATGGTTTGTATTATTTCTTCATAACAATCTGCTATTTCCATTGCTTCACTGCTGCTTGAACATTCTGCTGTCTCATATGGTTCGCAAACAAGTCCGGTTTCCAGGTATTCTGCTGTATAGCGCCATACATTTAAACGGTGATATAAACCATCTAAAACTTGACCAACACCAAGTTTTTTTATATTGCATACTATAGTCTGAAGCCACGCCAATACATTTCCGTTATCTTAAAATCACATAAGGAGTTTTCCGTATGACTATCGAAACAGCCGTTGGCCAGGAACTTCGTTTCTGTCGCACTCAAAAAGGATTGAGTCAGGAACAGTTGGGCTTCGAGGCTTCCTTGCACAGAACCTATATCATATTAACTAGTTAACTAGGGGCTTAATCATGAAACTTGAACTAGAACAAAGGGGAAATATCCATATGGATGAAGTATGGTTTGTAATCGTCGACTCTCAGGCTCCTCCGAGTGATGAAGGCGACACAATCGCAACGATGGAAGGGCTGTATGAAAACCAATATCAGTTTGGACGTATTTTTACAGCTGCTCCAGATTTGCTGATAGCTTGTCAGAAACAACAGCTTGCGTTAGAAAAACTTCTTACAATATGCACTCCAAAAACAGCAGATGCCTATTTCCCATCTCGTCTTATTAACAACGCCCGCGCTTGTACAAAAAAGGCAATAGCTAAAGCAACCAGTGAAACATAAAAGAGATTGAACCATCGTCACAAGGTTTCTCTTACCGTGAAGTAAAGCCTGCTTGCTTCTCAATTGATTGTATTATTTCCTTGTAATAATCTGCAATCCTACGTGCTTCATATGCATTCGAACATTCCTCAACACAATATGGTTCATGAACTTGCCCCGTGTTCAAATACTCCTCCGTATATTCCCATGCTTCCATTCTCAGGTAAAGCGCGTCTAAAATTTGACCAATCGCAAGGCCTGGTAATTTCAATTTGATGTTGTCATTCATGCTCTTACTCCTACAATTAATGCAAGAAAATTCTGTCCCTGTGATAAGCAAGCGCGACTTGATCAGGCCTGAATTTGTCGGGTATTGCGATCTCTTGGCCCTCAATCTCCAAAAGGCCAACCCTGTGTAGTTTAGGTGCATCTATTACTTTTGCTTCTCTGGACAAAACAATTCGGAGATCCTCTTCAATGGCTATGAGTCCTCTATCGAAGGCTCTGTCGTGAAATGCACAAAGTGACAGCCCATTACTTGGATCCGCCCTTCGATTCTTATCGATTGACCATGGAATAATATGACTTGCATTGAGCATCTTACATAAATTGATTTTACAGACTGCACAGGAGTAGTTGTAACTGGATAAAACCGTGTCACGGAAAAATCTCTGCACTAACCGTACACGCGTAATTCTCCTAGCTTCAGTTGGTATATCTGGTTCCAAAAATGATACCTCGAGCGCGTAATCTTCATCAGTTTTTCCAATCAATCTTGCCAGCGATTGCTGGCTTTCAAAAGCAAGGCTTTCCCAATCCTTGTGAAACTCTTCCCATATGTGTTCATCTAGTTTGCTACTGTGCTGTAATCCTTTGACATTCCGTTCTCTGTGAAATGGGTCTAAGCTGGCAAAATTCACCATCTTCATAGCTGCTGCACTTGGTGTTCTCCCTATGTTTTTCGCCATCTCAATAATGTCTGGATTTGCCTTGTGAATACGACCAAATGGAGTCCTGCAGTACAAATTAAAAGCTACTATCAACTCATCACGAGTCCAGTTTTCTCTCTTACTTGCCATTTCTCACTACTCCAAATATACAATGGGATTAAGAAATCCTCTACTTTTTATATTCTGATCTATACACCCGGTTCTTGCAAGTAATTTTCAAATTGTCTCGTCATATATTAGCCGAGCCGAAAACGCTACCGTCAGGATTCCCTACGAACAATTCAAAGTACTGGACAAAGAAGCTCTCGCAAGTCTCTAATGGTTGATTTACACAATAAGCAGCAACGTTCGTATAACATGTCTCAAATTCGTTATAAACACAAAACCGGAAATTATTGTACGTTCGCTTGTTCATCGTATGGGATTTAGGTATTCACTTCATCGAAAAGATTTACCCGGCCATCCTGACATGGTTCTTACCAGACATCATAAGATCATATTTGTCCACGGCTGTTTCTGGCATATGCACAAATGCCGCTACGGCAGGGTGATACCAAAAACCAACAAAAATTTCTGGAAATTAAAACGGGAGGGTAATGTTGCCAGAGATAAACGAAATATTAGACGACTGCGAAAGGAAAGCTGGAAAGTTCTTGTTATATGGGAATGCCAGACTAGAAACTCAGAAAAACTTATTAACAAACTTGAGAAGTTCCTTCTTTCCTAATCCAAAACCTATAATTCCCGTCAAATATAACCTCATTTAACAACAACTCTCTCGAATTGGCTCCCATCAAAGAAACCAACCAAAGCATTCTGGTGAGGCATCCACCCAAAATTATAATCCTCTTTCCACCCCGCTTGTCGCGGCGTAGCCTCTGGCGAAGCCGGGTCAAATCAATTCCCCCCCCCCTCTTTTTGCTCGTGCGTAAGCCCCTGCGTAATACTGCACGCCCCTCATTCCGGCCTACGGCAGCAACAGCAACCAAATCTAATTCCCCTTTTGCGCGGAGTTTCGCTTTAGTACAAGGCGTAATTTGTCTGCCGCACGGAGGCGTTCTGTAGTACATCGAGTACGTGCGGACAAATTTGACAACGAAGTAATCACCCGAAAGAACCACTATTTATGGACATTGTCCCAATCGTAGTTGGAGGTTTGAATGGCCACTCCAGTTCTCATAGTT
>CAZECQ010000027.1:0-18460 GCA_964510545.1 uncultured Pirellulales bacterium
TTTATGAAAAGTATGGTAAAAAAAGGCGTACTGCTGGTATTGTTTGTATCTTTAGTGTGCAGTTCTGTTTCGTATGGAACTAATCAGCCAATAACAGGTAAATACGGCGCTTACCTGGATTCAGAAGGTGTATTGCACGAGACCGAGCAGCAGAAGGATGCGCGAATGGCATGGTGGCGCGAGGCGCGTTTCGGGATGTTCATCCACTGGGGAATTTATGCGGTGCCAGCGGGTGAGTGGAAAGGCGAGCAGGATAAAGGATTAGGTGAATGGATTCAGCTCCATTTTAAGATTCCGGTAAAAGAATATGAAAAGCTTGCGGAACAGTTCAATCCGGTCAAGTACGATGCGGAAGAATGGGTGAAACTTGCCAAGGCTGCGGGGATGAAATACATTGTAATTACCTCGAAGCACCACGACGGTTTTGCGATGTATCATTCCAAGGTGAGCAAGTTCAACGTAGTAGATGCCACGCCATTCGGGCGGGATGTAATAGCAGAATTGGCCCAGGCCTGTAAGAAACACGACATTCGTCTTGGCTTCTACTACAGCCAATCGCAGGACTGGCATGAGCCGGACGCATATATGAACTACTGGGACTTTCCTGACAACCTTGACAAGTCGCCCGAGAAATATCAAAAAACCGAGAAAGGTAAAAGGCGCAGCTGGATAAGGACGACTTTTCCAAACTATATGAAGAGGAAGGGCCTGCCGCAGGTTCGTGAGATATTGACACAGTACGGTCCGATTTGTTTGATATGGTACGACACGCCGCGGTCGATAACGAAGGAGCAGAGTACGGAATTTGTAAATCAGGTGCGTCGATTGCAGCCTGATTGTCTGATAAGCAGCCGGGTTGGTCACGGTTTAGGCGATTATGGTTCGACGGGTGACAACAGGATTCCCGGTTCGCGAAGGATTGGCGACTGGGAGACGCCAGCGACAATAAACAAGACGTGGGGCTATAAGAAAAACGATACAAACTGGAAGAGCGCCAAACAAATAACGCATAATCTTGTGGATATCGCAAGCAAGGGTGGAAATTATCTTCTAAATGTCGGGCCTACGGCTGAGGGAGTTATCCCTGAGGCATCGGTGAAGATTCTGCGAGAGGTTGGTAGTTGGATGGACAAAAACAGCGAGAGCATTTACGGAACGGTTGCCAGTCCTTTAGGTAAACTTCCCTGGGGTCGATGCACCACCAAGACCGGCAAGGTCTATCTGCATGTGTTCGACTGGCCAACGGAAGGAAAACTGGAAGTAATCGGGCTGACAAATAAACTTAAAAAGGCTTATCTGCTGGCCGACAAAACTAAACTGTCGGCTACACAGGATGGGGATAAGATTGTCGTTAACACACCCAAAGTATGCCCGGACAGCATTGATACGGTTGTTGTTCTGGCAATCGACGGCGATGCTCAAATCAGCGAGACTGAGAAAGTCGGCAATACCAATATACTGCAGGCGGGTAAATATACGCTGTCGGTTAAACCTGATACGAAAGTTAAGACTTCGGCGATAAATTTAAAGTCGGTAAAACTTGTTCCAATGTAAAAATAAACAGGGTGATTTTGATATTTGTTTGAAATGAAGAGTTGAGAAGTAAAAGCATAGTTGATAAAGGAGACAGTTATGAAACTAAGACCTTTAGATGATGGCGTAGTAATAAGACAATTGGAAGCAGAAGAAAAGACGGCCGGCGGGATAATTCTGCCCGATACAGCCAAAGAAAAACCGCAAATCGGCAAAATAGTCGCCACCGGGCCCGGCAAACTGCTCGAGGGCGGCAAACGCAGCAAAATGAGCGTAAAGAAGAACGACAAGGTTATCTATGCAAAATACATAGGAAATGACGTTGAAATAGAAGGCGAAAAATATGTGATTCTCAAGGAAAGTGACATCCTTGGTGTTGTTGAAAAGTAAGCGGTCTTAAGACTACGAATTAAAAGGTGATAATTAAAAATTTAAAGAGGTAAGAAAAAAATGGCAAAACAATTAATGTTTGACGATACGGCACGAGTACAACTTAAAGACGGTTTGTCGCAACTGGCTGATGCGGTCAAAGTCACCCTCGGCCCGACCGGCAAAAACGTTATCTTGCACAAGAGCTGGGGCTCACCAAAAGTAACCAAAGACGGCGTTTCGGTCAGCAAGGAAATAGAGCTGCCTGAGCCGTTCAAAAATATGGGCGCCAAGATGGTCAACGAGGTTGCCAGCAAGACCAGCGACGTTGTGGGCGACGGTACAACGACATCAACTGTGCTTGCAGAAGCGATTTACACCCAGGGGTTAAGGCATGTAACGGCCGGCTCGAATCCGATGGCCATTCAGCGAGGTATCAAGAAAGCCGCTGAAGCTGTTACGAAATTTATCGATTCGGTCAGTGTTCCCGTGAAAGGTCACAGTGACATTGCAAAGGTCGCAAGCATCAGTGCAAACAATGACCCGGCGGTCGGTGAAATTCTGGCAGAGGCGATGGATAAGGTCGGCAGAGAAGGCGTTATCGAAATTGAAGAAGGCAAAGGGATGGAAAATGAACTGACCGTTGTGGAAGGTATGCAGTTCGACAAGGGGTATATATCGCCATACTTTATGACCAATCCCGAGACGCTCGATGCGGTCCTTGAAGACGCCTATATTCTGCTGCACGAAAAGAAGCTAAGCAACGTTCGTGATCTTATCGGTCTGCTTGAGAAAACAGCCCAGGTAGCGAGGCCTTTGCTGATTATTGCCGAAGACGTTGAGGGCGAAGCGCTGGCTGCGCTGGTAATCAATCGTCTGCAGGGAGTATTGAAGATATGTGCGGTAAAAGCTCCGGGGTTTGGCGACCGCAGAAAAGCTATGCTGAGTGATATAGCGGTATTGACCGGCGGGCAGGTAATCAGTGAAGATCTGGGTATCAAGCTGGAAAAAGTCGAGCTTTCACAGTTAGGCCAGGCCAAAAAAATCGTTATCAGCAAGGAAACAACGACAATAATTGAAGGCGCCGGGAAAAAGAAAGATATCGACGGTCAGTGCGGGCAAATACGCAACCAAATTGAGAAGACAACGAGCAATTACGACCGTGAGAAGCTGCAGGAGAGACTTGCGAAACTTACCGGTGGAGTGGCCCGTTTGAAAGCTGGCGCGGCAACAGAGACGGAAATGAAGGAGCGCAAGGACCTTCTGGAAGATGCGCTGCACGCTACGCGGGCGGCCACCGAAGAAGGTATTGTCCCCGGCGGCGGAGTAGTATTTTTGCGAGCCATCAGCCAGGTAGAAAAGGCCAAAGCAAAAGCCAAAGGTGAAGAAAAAATCGGTTTTGATATCGTAAGCAAGGCCCTTAGAGCGCCGACTATGCAAATTGCAGACAACTCCGGCGACCAGGGTGATGTCGTTGTCGCCGAACTTCTCGATAAACTGCAGCAGGAAGAGAACATCGGTTACGACGCCAACACGGGCAAGTTCGTCGATATGTTCAAGGCCGGCATTATTGACCCGGCAAAAGTGGCGAGAACTGCACTGGAAATGGCAGCTTCGGTGGCAGGATTAATGTTAACCACCAACGTGTTAGTAACCGAATTAAAAGATAAGGAAGAAGAGCCGATACCAGGCGCAGTGAGATAACGGGTTGTCTTGAATGTAATGCGTATTGCGTAAAAAGCTGCTCAGTGCGTACGAAATATAAGATGCGAAATTATGGCTAAACGGGATTATTACGAAGTGCTGGGAGTAGGCAAGAGCGCCTCGGCCGATGATATAAAACGTGCATATCGGCGAATGGCAATGAAGTATCATCCGGACAAGAACCCAGACGATAAAGAAGCCGAGACCAGGTTCAAGGAATGTGCCGAGGCGTATGAGGTCTTAAGCAATCCTGAAAAGCGGCAGCGTTACGACCAGTTCGGGCATGATGGTCTTCGCGGAATGGGCATGCGCGATTATACGCATATGCGGTGGCAGGACATCGGCAGTGTTTTCGAAGATATTTTCGGTTTCGGTGACTTCGGTGATTTGTTCGGTATGGGAGGACGCAGGCGCACAAGGCGCGGGGGGCCAACTCGCGGGTATGATTTGGAGACTTCGGTTGAACTTACGCTCGGCGACATTGCCAAAGGCGCTGAAAAGACCATTGAGTTTACCCGCCAGGATTTATGCGAGGAATGCAGCGGCAGCGGCTGTGCCAAAGGTACGACGCCCGGTAAATGTCCCGGATGCAATGGAAGCGGCCAGGTATCAAGGGGTGGCGGCTTTTTCCAGATGATATCAAGCTGTCCGCAGTGCAGAGGTAGCGGGCAGATTATTACAAATCCCTGTAAAAAATGTAAAGGAACGGGTAGAGTTCCGAAAAAGAGAATTGTAAGTGTCAAAATTCCGCCTGGTGTTCACGAAGGTCAGGGCATCAGGGTCGGAGGCGAAGGCGAGCCCGGCCGAGCCGGCGGGCCCAGAGGAGACCTCTACTGCTACGTCAGGATAAGGCCGCACGAATTCCTGCAGCGCAACGGCAACAACCTTATTGCTGTTGTTCCGGTAAGTTTTACGCAGGCGGCTTTGGGCGCTACGATTGATGTGCCGAGCCTGGACGGTATGAAGCAATTGAAAATTCCGCCGGGCACGCAATATGGAAGCACTTTTAGGATAAAGGGGCAGGGTCTGCCTAATATGCGAACACGGCGAACCGGCGACGAACTCGTGCAAATAATTATCGAGACCCCAACAAAATTAAATGCAAAACAACAGGAAATGCTGCGGGAATTCGCAAAAACCGAGAATAAAAAAGTTTCGCCAAAAGCCAAAGATTTCTTTGAGAAACTAAAGAAGAATTTCGGTAACAGTCAATGAAAGACAAGAAAAAAGAAAAACCAAAAGCACAAAAGACAGCCCAGTCGAAGGAGAAAGCCGGCGAAGGGCTTCAATGGTTAATAGAAGATTTGCAAAAAGAAAAGGACGAGCTTTTCGGACAACTGCAGCGAGTCAGCGCCGACTATACAAATTTCCAAAAACGAGCTTCAAAACAAAATGCCGATGCGATTAGTTACGAAAAGGAAAGAGTAATAAAGACGCTGCTTCCGGCACTGGATAATTTTGAACATACGCTGCAAAATGCACACACGGCTGAAAATGTTGATGTCCTTATCAAAGGCATTCAGATTGTTTATGACCAGTTGCTCGACATCCTGAAATCCCACGATATCGAGCAGATAAAGGCACTGGGTGAGAATTTCGATCCAGCGCTGCATCAGGCAATGATGCAAAGATACGAAGCCGACAAAGAAGAAAATACCGTGCTGGAAGAGTTTCAGAGAGGTTATACGCTCAACGGGCGGGTCATTCGGCCAAGCAAAGTCATCGTCAACAAACAGCCGCCGGAACCAACCGTCGAGCAGGAGCAAACGGACAAGCCGGAGCAAACAACAGACACGCAGTAATTATTATGCCTACCTACGACTATATATGTGAAAATTGCGGACATGAATTCGAGCGGTTTCAGTCGATAACGGCCCGGCCGCTGAGCAGGTGCCCGGAGTGCGGCAGGAATGAATTGAAACGGCTTATCGGGGCCGGCGCCGGCGTAATCTTCAAAGGCACAGGATTCTACGAAACCGATTACAGAAGCGAAGACTACAAGAAAAGTAAAGAAAAAGAGAAAAGCACTGCTGATAAAAGTGCAGCGGAAAGTAAAACCAAAAAAGACAAAAGCAAAGATAAAAAAAGCAGCGCTCAAACCAAATCCGGCAAGAAAGACAGAAAGAAAACAGCGTGAACAACGACCCATCTCAATATTTTCCCACGTCTATTAAAACACTTTGCTTGTATTCTTTTTTCTGCATTTTTAGCCTACGTTTCGTTCATGGCAGGTATCGATAAATGATTACTTAGACTGGAATTCTTTGCTGCGTTTAGAATGACGGCTTTGTTTAGCGTATGGCGCATAGCGCTCAGCGGATGGCGAACGAGGTATGGCTATGAGTGGTAGTGACTTCAAGTGCTTTTTGACAGCAGTTTTCATTCTATTTAGGACTTTGAGCAAGGTTTTGCGTGGGGAGCCGAAATTGAGTCTTACGAAGCCATCGCCATGAAATTCTCTTCCATCCTGCATCCCGACACCGGCGTTTTCAAAAAAAGCGACAGGGTCGGGGACCTTTAACTTTCTTGCATCAATCCAGGCCAGAAAAGTCGCCTCTACGTGGTCCATAGAAAGAGCCGGAATTTCTTCGTTAATGTACCTTGTAACGAGGTTCCTGTTTTGGCGAAGATATTCGAGCAATTTTTCTCTCCAGTCGCTGCTCTGAGTATAAGCAGCAAGAGTTGCGGCAAAACCGAGGATGCCCATACGAGAGATTATTTCAGTTTTCTTCGCCAGGAACTTCTCTCTGATTTTTTCATTCGGGATGATTACATATCCACAATTAAGGCCGCCGAGGTTGTAGGTTTTGCAGGAAGCCATAAAAGTTATCGTATTGCCTGCGACCCTGTCACTTAAAGTGGCAATTGGTATGTGTTTTTTTTCGTCGAGGATTAAGTCACAGAAAATTTCGTCGGAACACATAATAATATTGTTTTTGAGGCAGATTTCTGCAATAGCTTCCAGTTCCTTTTTTTTGTAAACCCTTCCGACGGGATTGTGCGGATTACACAACATAACCAGTCTTGTTTTCGGTGAAATTGACTGTTCAAATTCTTCAATGTCAAAGGTATAAGAGCCGTCTTTGTGGCATAGGGGAATTTCGATGAGTTTTTTTCTGGCATTTTCCGGAGCATTCAGAAAGGGGGGGTATATTGGTGTAAATGTTACAATTTCGTCACCATCGGCGCCAACGGCACAGCAGGCAACATTTAAGGCCGGTACCAAACCGGGCGACCAAATAATCCAGGAAGCATCTATCTCCCAGCCAAAATCCACTTTCAATTTTTCAACGACTGCTTCATTTAGACCATCGATGACATCAGCATAACCCAAAACACCAAAGTCAATATACCTGTGGATGGCCTGTCTTACCGGCAAAGGGACCTGAAAGTCCATATCAGCAATCCAAACGGGAATGATGTCCCTGCCTGTGTATCTATTCCACTTGAGAGAACCTGTACCTCGTCTGTCGATAACTGTGTCAAACTCAGAATTATTCATTTGCTCATTCCTTCCGATTTCCAAAACAACAACCCATAAACCGGGAACTAAAAAAACGCTCCGCTCAATCTCTCTACCTACAACCGCTATGGCAAAACCCTTGCAGGACAAATAAAACTGCTGCGAGCCAAAACTAACAAAAACCTATTATATGAGTATTCCCTGATAAATGCAAGGAATTTAGTGGATTTTTTTGAAAATCCCCGAAAAAAAATAAAAATCTTGGGAAGAAATCTATTTTATCAATTCGATGATTTTTTTAAATTGTGGGTGTTCTGCGGTCTTTAATAGCTCAAATAATGCCATTTCTGCACTGCTGATATTAATTCCCATTTTTCCCATTCTTTTTATAGCAATGTTCCTGTTCTGGAGTATTCTCGAAGAGACAGCATCAGCAATTACCTCTACGTAATAGCCATTTCGCGACAAATCGGCCGCTGTCTGATAAATGCAGACGTGAGTTTCCAGGCCGCACAACAAAACCTGTCGGCGAGCTAAAGATTTTAATCTGCTGTTGAACTGCTCGGCGGCACAGCAGCTAAAAGATGCTTTTTTTATTGGCTGATTGTCGGTCAAAAGATTTGCAAGCTGCCGGACCGTTACGCCGATAGACTCGGGCTGCTGCTCACACCATATAATGGGGATTTTGAGGATTTTTGCGGCTTTGATGAGAATCTGAATATTCTTAAATAAAGCGTTCCTGTCATACATCAATTGGGCTAATCTGCCCTGGACGTCAACAATTACCAGAGAGCACTGTTGAATATCAAGCATATCTTATCAGTTACCTGTAACCACGATAGTCAGATGTACGTTTTTTTCATTTTCGATTTGAGTGTATTTCTTTTTAACCATTTTCTGGTTTGAAGTCAAGCGTGGTTTGGGTACTGCTATCGCAGTTATACCTTCATCCTCGAGGGAGGGTAATTCTCTTTGCGGCAAAAATCCTTCAAGCCTGTTGAGGACGGCAAAATCCTTCGCTATTTGTATTGTCCCTTCGAGACTATCCTGATTAACGATTTCGACAATCTGCTTAGCAGAAACTTCGTCAACCGTGATATACTGACCTTCCTGCTCGGTATCAATCGAGAATGATGTCGAACCAAATCTGCCCCATATTTTTTCCAGAGCGGCCAAAAGTGAGGCAAGATTCTGTCGGCTGCAACTGATGGCATATATCCTCTTATCGCTCTGCTTTGCGGGGATGGTGTAGGCCAAAATATCGTTATCCTCAATAGCCCTGCTGACAGAAGCATCTGCTGCGAACAAGTTATTGGTGCTCAATTCAAGGCGGCAATTAAATTCCGCAGCAGTAGTTTGAGGAATAGATTTATCGGCAACGGTCACTGAACTCGGCTTGGGTTTTTCGACCTTAACATCAAGTGCGGGTGGCTGTTGCCCATCGGCAATAATCGGCCTGTCTACACTGCTTTCCGGTCCGACAATCGTGTAAATAACCCCTGCTAAAACGGCCACCAGAGCTATCATAGCCGCGGCAGATACAATCCTGCGAAGCAATAAATGCCTGGTGCCGATGCGCTGGTCAAAATGTTGGGGCGACTCGGAGAGTAATGTTCTTCTTTCGAGTGAAGTTCTTATCTCATCGAGCATTCCAACAGGAGCTTCTGCAAAAGGCAAAGAGCTTAGAAGAACCTTACATTTCTGAAGTTCTTTGAGCCGCTGTGCGACCTCCTCGTCATTTGCAATAAGGCGTTGAACTTCGGTCTGCTGTCTTTCGGTCAATTCGTCATCAATGAAGCTATTGAGCAATTCGTCGATATTTGCTTTTTCTTTCATTGCAAAACCGCCTCCAAAAACTCTCTCAGATTGCTTCTGGCCCTGCTGAGTCTGCTTTTAACCGTTCCCAATTCAATATTGAGGACCTGTGCAATATGAGCATAATTCATACCTTCGATATCCCGCAAAACGATTATCGTCCTTTGGTCATCATCAAGTTTCATCAGTGCTTTTATTACTAATTCACCAATTTCTTTCGCCTGCACCTCAACGGCGGGGTCGGGCGAACGGGCATCAGTGAGAAACTGCTTCAATACCTTTTTGGTCTGTTGCGTGCTTTCATCGCTCTGAGCATCGAGACTTTTGAATCCGAGCCGGACGTTTCTTTTGCAGTAATTCAAAGTCAAATTAACGGCTATTCTAAACGCCCAGGTGTAAAAGCTGCTTCTGCCTTCAAATTTATCAATGTTCTCTATTATTTTGACAAACGTTTCCTGAGTAAGTTCCGCGGCATCATCAACATTTGCACAAATTTTCAAAATTGTATTATATATGCGATTCTGATACTTAATTATAAGCCGTTCCATCGCTGCAGAATCGCCTTCGCGGCACAGTTCAACCAACACGGTATCATCAATGTTGATTTTAGACGTTTTTGACTGCACGTTTTCTGTCCTTATTTTAGACCGATGCGGCCTCTAAAAGTTCCCGATGAACTGGTAAAAAATGAGGCCTAACAGCAGGGTATAATCGCAGATTAGGCCTTTTTGGTCAATTTAATTTAAATGAAGGGGGAAATATAACACATAATCGGGTTTGGGGGGAGAGTGCTATCTTAGTCAGGCCGGTCTAAGAAGCAGTTTGGGCGGTGTTATAGTATCATAGCGGCGGTTAGGGATTTTCCTTAAACCAGTCATCTACCAGTAGTGCATAATCGATGAAATTGACTATACAATCATCATTCAAATCACCATCCGGGTTTTCAGCGCAGATAAATCCCGACGGCTCACAAGGCTCAGAACCTTGATAAATCAGGTCAACATCATTAGGAGTCAGCGCATAGCCATAAATGCGGACATCGTCAATTCGGCCGTCCCATCCCCTGTGGTCAAAGTCGCTGTTAAGCCGTCCGCCGATTACAAATGTCGCATCATGGGTGTCATAAAGCAAGTTGGAAGGTGAGTCACTGCCGGAATCCTGGCCGTCAATGTATATTATTCTTGTCGATGAATTTGAATCGTATGTTACTGCAACGTGATGCCAAGCCCCATCATTTACAGTTGCGCTGGAAGAAAGAGTGGTATCGGTCAATCCATTCATATAAGTACGCATCGCATTAGTTGAACTACTTCTTGTGAGTTGATAACCGTTACCCTTAGTAAGCAGATACTGATTGTTTGTATGGAATGTGTCGACCTTAAGCCAGGCTGCAATTGATATCCGGGTGCTCAAGTTCGCCCAGCCACCGGCCCCGCCGCAGTCAACAACACTGTTGGTGGTATGACCGGTCGGGTTGTTTACGTCCAGCACATTACTGTCCCTGTCGGCATCATAAACTATATTTATGCTGGTATTTGCATCACCGGTGATGAAGGTACCGTGATGCTCATATCCGCTGCTGTCGTTGGGTGTGCCGTCATCAAAATTCCAAAATCCGACAAGTTCGCCTGTCTGTACTTCAAGATTATCGGTGAGCCAGTTGTCAGCCAGAATTTTTAAATCGTTATAATCAGTTATAAGAGCGTTATGAAGGGCAAGTGCGTAGTATCCGCCCAAATCCAAATAGTAAGGGACATCATGCTCGAAATTACACTCAGGAGTAAAACCATAATCAGTATTCAATCCCTCGGTCGTTATCGACCATACTCGCAACATACCGGGATGTCCTGGCGAGATGCGCGGGTCGACACCTAACTCAAGGTCAAGAAAGGCCTCTGTGTAAGGGCAGTGTATAAGTTCTTCGTCCGTATAGAAGAAGCATGAGCTTCCGCCGGCAGAGTGAAAATCGAAGAAATAATCCACATCACCGCCGGTATCGTTCTGCATAGCGGTGGTGAGTGCATCAATGGTCGAAAGTCCCTGGCCCTGAGTGTTCCAGACTCGATTGTGGTCGGTTCCGAAACCCTCTGCGATCATTTCCGGATTGCCGCGTCCGCTGCCGGTATAGCGGCCATCAGGATTGACCAACGGGTAGATATAGAATTCTGCCACCTGCCGAAGCCAATCCGCATTTGGATCGGAACTTAATAGAAAATCTACATACCCCTGAAAGGCCCAACTGCCGGAAGTCTCAGTATTATGGTTGCCGGTAGCTATGACCACTTTTGTTTTAGGCCCAGTGGTACAGGGGTCGGTAATTTTATAGGCGTAAAGGTTATGCGGAGGGCTGTAAGGGTAACAAGGGTCCGTATTTCCGGGGGTTGTGCCAACGACAAAATCGGCGAGATTGGCATCGGGGTCAAGGGCCAGGTCGGCGTCACCGCTGGCGGTGTGGGTTACGTAAGGACTGCTGCTGACTAACTGGGTATGGGCCTCAGTCATATCGACAGTATAAACGTGAACATCCTGAGCAAGGCTGATTGCAGCAAAGAGGCAAAAAAACCAAACTGCCGGCCCTATTATCCGCATTCTCACCCTTTCTACCCCCATAACATCAATTAACTTATTTGTGCTACTTAAGCCAGTCAGCTGCCAGTAGTGCATAATCGAGGAAGTTGACTATACAATCATCGTTTAAGTCGCCGGGCGGATTTTCAATGCAGATATACTGCGATGGTGGAGTGGGTGTGGAACCCTGATAGAGCAGTTCGATATCATCCGAACTAAGCGGATAATTATATATTCGTACATCATCAAGCAGGCCGTCGTCGGCAGCGGAATTGCCGAAGTATCTGTCGATATTGTAGTCGCAGCGGCTGGCGAGATGAATATTGGTGCCGGGATTGAAGGAAGACCCTTTAACAGAGGAGTCGGTGCCTATCGAATTGGCATCAATAAAGATTTCGGCGCCATCGGCGCTTGATACTGTAATTGCGTACATATGCCACTGGCCGTCAGCTAAAGTGATACCTGTATTCGGCTGCCATTCCGTACCATCATTGAGTTTAATATTGGTTGTTACCTGCTCCGGAGAGCTCGTCGCAGAAGATTCTCGGAGATAAACACTTAGACTGTTGTTTGTGTCCCAATTACCGTGGCTGAACATATACTGGTACAGACTGCCGGCGACGTCGTCGATTTTGAACCAGAAACAAAGGGTGAATTCATCGGCGCCATTTGTGTAGCTGAAGTCCGGGATTTCGAGATAATCATTGACCTCATCGAAGCTAATCGCCCCATCGAACCTGCCGCCGGAAGGTTGCCAGAGCGGGCCGTTATTGAGCGTGCCGTTGTGGCCGTTGCCGGAAGAATCAGGTGCGGCTGTTCCGCCGGACTCATCAAGCTGCCAGAAGCCAACAAGTTTGCCTGTCTGTACTTCAAGATTGTCGGTGAGCCAATTGTCTGCGAGAATTTTCAAATCGTTATAATCAGTGACATCATTAACCCCGGCGAGGGTATTATGAAGAGCAAGGCCGTAGGAGCAGCCTAAGTCAAGGTAGTAAGGTACGTCTCCATTGTTATCACTTTCCGGAGTAAAGGCATATTCGGCATTTAAGCCCTCAGGCGTCAGTGACCATATCCGCAGCATTCCGGCAACACCTTCGGTTATGTTTATGACAATATCCGTATCAAGCGCCATTAGAGCTAATATGTATGGGGAGTCGGCCATTGAGGACTTTACATAAATTTGAGGATTAGAGCCGCCTGCGGTATGGAAGTCGAATAAAAAACCTACGTTGGAGTCGGTATCGTTCTGCATAGCAGTGGTGAGTGCATCGATAGTCGAGAGGCCCTGGCCCTGAGTGTTCCAGACCCGGTTGTGGTCGGTTCCGAAACCCTCGGCGGTCATTTCGGGATTGCCGCGTCCTATGCCGGTATATCGGCCATCAGGATTGACTAATGGGTAGATATAGAATTCGGCCACCTGTCGAAGCCACTGGGCATTGGGGTCGGAACTTAAGAGAAAATCCACATACCCCTGAAACGCCCAACTACCGGAGGTCTCAGTATTATGGTTGCCTGTGTCTATGACCACTTTTGTTTTAGGCCCGGCCGCAGCTGGGTCGGTAATCTTATATGCATAAAGGTTATGCTGGGGGACATTCGGGTCTCCGCCCACATTGCCGGCAGATACACCAACGACAAAATCCGCAATTGGACAATTCGCATCGAGCGCCAGATTGGCATCTCCGCTGGGTGTGGGGGTAACATAAGGACTCAGACTTGCTATCTGTGTATGCGCCTCGGTCATATCCACCGTGTAAACATAAATGCTGTCGTCAAAGAGAAGATTTCGATAGAGAGTAACCCCAAGTGCGAGGCCGTAGCTTCTGCCCAGATTAAGAAAGTAAGCTGCATCATGGTCGAAGTTGCTCTCCGGGGTAAAAGTGTAGTCGGCACTTAATCCATTTGGTGCCGCCGTCATCGACCATATCCGCAGCATTCCTGGCTGGCCGGCAGAGACGTTTGCCGACAGTGCCGGCTCAATTTCAAGCAGGGTCTGGACATAAGGGCAATCGACCAAGTCTGCAGTTACATTAAAGCTCAATGGGTTTGAAGTGCCGTTATGAAAGTCTAATAAGTAATCGACATCGCCGCCGGTATCGTTCTGCATAGCGGTAGTGAGTGCATCAATAGTTGAGAGTCCCTGGCCCTGAGTGTTCCATACTCTGTTGTGGTCGGTTCCGAAACCTTCAGCGGTCATTTCCGGATTGCCTCGTCCTGTGCCGGTATATCTGCCGTCCGGGTTGACGAGGGGATAAACGTAAAATTCGGCTACCTGGCGAAGCCAGATAGCAGCAGGTTCCGAACTTACCAAGAAATCAACCATTCCCTGAAAGGTCCAACTGCCTGGGGTCTCGGTATTATGGTTGCCTGTATCTATGACCACTTTTGTTTTGTTGCCGGCAGCAGCGGGGTCGGTAATTTTATAGGCGTAAAGGTTGTGCTGGGGAACACACGGGTCACCCACATTGCCGGCCGAGACACCAACCACAAAATCGGGGATTGGACAACCGGGCAGCGCCAGACAAGCATCACCGCTGGCGGTGGGGGTTACGTAAGGGCTACTGCTGACTAACTGGGTATGGGCCTTGGTCATATCGACAGTATAAACGTGAACATCCTGAGCAAGACCGATTGCAGGAAACACAAAAAGCACCAGAACAATGGATGCTATAGTTCGGATTTTCATCTTTACCTCGCTATATATGCGGCTGAATAGTGGAAATACGCCTTTATTTACCATTATTATTCTATTGAATTTTGCGGGAAAAGTCAACGAAAAACCATCCAATCCGGCAAATTGGGTTTGAATTGGGTTTGTTTTTGGCGCCGATGGGTTGGAATTGGGTTTGAATTGGGTTTGTTTTTCTTGTGAAAGTGAGTTTTTGAGGCAAAAACGGGGAAAATTGGGTTTGTTTTGCATAAAAAGGGTGAATTTGTAGAGGGCTCTCGACAGATGTAGAGCGGCGATCCGGCTTCGCCAGAGAATTGGCCGCGACAAGGGGGGTTGGTGGATTTGAGATTCAGTGGTCATTATTAAGTTCTCCTAAGGGGGTTTTAAAAAACAGGTCTCCCCATAATTAGACGAACCTGCGCGTTTGGTGCGAAAATTCGGGCAGTTTTGGGGGGGGTAAATTTGTAAGTGGTTGTTTGGAAAGAGGTAAAAAAAATATTGGAAAAATTTATTTTTGCTAATGAATACCTGCGCAAATTGGTTGAGCGGGTCTTTCTACCCCGCTCAAGCGCCGCCGGGGGCTCAACTACTGCGTTACGCAACCGGAGCCCAATGCTTGACGTACAATAGTACGCCTCCGCTTGAGTTAAAACTGCAAGCCTTGTCCTTGAACCAAATCCCTCGCTCAACATATCCTAGCCTGACTGTGCGGGGTAAGGAAAAAGAGCAAGAAATTGCAAAAAAATGTCAAAAAGCGTCAAAAAAAGTCAGAAAGTGCGAAACCACAGCACCAATTGGATTTAATCAGAGGTGTAATTGCTGCGGGGTTGCAGGCCAGAGTGTTAATTTTTTGGTGGTTCAAATTCTTCTGCAGTGTTGTGGTTAATTTTTGATAAATTCAAAACAGCAACCGGCGAAGAGGCAACATAATTGGGAATCCTACCAAACGCAGTGCAACCTTTGCTAAGTACGAATATATAAAAACCGATTTTTGCTCAACTTCCACTTTTTCTCAACAATGCCAAACTGCCGAGTCCAAGCAAGCAGAGTGTACAAGGGTCGGGGATGGCAGTCAAGAAACTGGTGGAAAAAAGCATTAGCAAACGCATTTTAGATACCATAAAAAAGTGACATATAAGGCAAAGAGAAAATTTCCAAGCCATACATCGCAAGTGGTCATACACTTTTTGCCCGGGTAAGTTCTTGCTCTTCCGGCCGACGACCGACATTCGCTTCGAGCTCTGGATTAGTCTTAGATTTTACGGCCAATCGGTAGGCGGCGAGCATTGTCCACAGCGCATCACTCACAGTGACTATTCCCAGAATTTTCTTCTCTTTGTCAACCACCGGCAGGCAGTTTATCCTGGTCTCGTGAAGTATTTTTACAGCCTTGTTGAAGCTGCAGCTGGGCAAGACAGACACTACGTCCCTTGTCATAACGTCCGTGACGTCCAACTTGAGTATTGTGTCCTTCGAGCTAAGCCTAAATAGGTTACCGCGAAATCCCTCAGTCTGTGATGGAGATTGACTTTTGGTAAAGGGGAGATGTCGCAGGATGTCCCGGTCGGAAACTATACCAATCAGCCTCCTTTTCTCGTCGACTATCGGCACGTGTCTGAATTTCTTTTCCTGTATGATCTTCACTGCCTCGGCTAATTTGTCTTGCTTCTCCAAGCAAATCACTCGCTCAGTCATACTATCTTCAACCGTTTGGACAGCCGATGAGAGCAAGGCCGTCAAATCCAAAGATGCCCCAGAGGCCAGCTCAGCGAACCGTGGTCTTTTTTTCTGTTTTTCCACGTCAGCACATAGCTGGCGTATCATATCAAGCCTGACGAACATCTTTATAATGTCCGAGGCCGTGAAGATGCCCACCAACTCACCATCAGCGAGTATCGGAATCATATCAACGCGATTATCGAGCATTGTGGCAATCATATGTGGTATCGGCGTCTCGGGTGCCGCGGACTTGGGCTGTCTTGTGACGACTTGGGTCAGTAGTTGCCGCAGGGCCTTTTGGTCTGTGTCTTCCTCACCAATTTTACCAACATATGGGGAGAGTTGTCGATTGATATCTCTTTCTGAAACAACGCCCACAAAGACTGCTTTTTGTCCTTCTTCAACTGGAGGGTCCATTACGCAGACATGTCGGATTTTGTTGACTTTCATAAACTTAGCACATGTCTCCACGGTATCGTCCAAGGTCAGCATTTTGACATCTTTAGTCATGATGTCCTTTGCAAAACGAACCAATCGAAAAAAGACATCTTTTCCAGCGCACATATCATCTATCACGTCAATCAGCCGAAATTGTTGGGTTGCCATATCGTCTCCTTTGCACCTGACTTTTGGGAGCTTTTGCTGGGCAGGACAACGATGTCGCATACCCAAAAATAGGTCTCCGCATCGCAAAATTATACTAACGTAATTGTTTTATCGGCAATGCCCTATGACAGCTTTAACAAATTGCCACCAGCTCGCTTTTTTACTCTTGTCAGAGAATATTCCTCTCCAGATGACCCCATAGCTTTATTGAACGGAAATAGACATAATGCCTCTGAAACCGGTCTAATCGGCTTAATCTGTCGAAACAAGTCAATAATTGGTCGAGGCATTTATGAAACGCTGTACTAGGGCAGGACTTGGCCAGAATAGAAGAAGCAATGCAGGGAAATGTGCAGGGTGTTATTTGCCCTGTTCGATAGAGTCGGCCTGTTGCTTTATTGCCTGCCAATAACCGTTCATCTCTGTGAGCGGTGAACCGACTTCGCCAGAGGCTTCGCCGCGACAATCGGTTTTTGCGCACAAGTAAAAACCACAGCACCAATTGGATTTAATTAGAGGTGTAATTGGTGCTGGGCCTGGCAAGCCGGAAAGAAAATTGTTTGACAGGTTGGATAGCTTTCGGCAGATTTGAACTAAGATTGATTTAGAATAATATATTGGTCGAGCAATTACTTTTTGCATTTTAGAGTGAACTCAGCAGAAAGCCGTTTTCCATTCGGGCAGAGGCAGGTTACCTGGAGTATGTAGTTTTGGTTTTTCAGCGGTTCGAAATCCAGCTTGAATTCGTAAGACCTCAGGAAATCGCGCCAATAGTCGTTATTTACAGCAGGAGCAGTTAAATCGATATCGGGCCAGATAACAATTCTTTTGCCCTTAGGCTCGGAGCGGAGCTTTTCATATCCATACAACTCAAAGCGAAAGACTGCGGGCGCTTTGCTTTGACAGCCAAACGAGTCCAGCAAACTTACATAAAGCTTTATCTGTGATGCATCCGGGGCATTTTCGATGCAAACAAATTCGGTCAAGGGCATAATATCGATTTTTACCGGCACATAACGGCTATAAACAGAAACATCAAGCTGTCCATTTTTGTCAACCGAGGATTTTTCGGCTGTATTCTGCGAGTCACAACCAGCAGCGAGTAAAAACGCTGTAAGAAAAAATACCTGTAATAAAACGGCGATTGATTTCATAGGAGTTTTTGCTTTTTATTTTGTTTATAAGTCATCATCGAGCAAATGGCCGAGACGGCTTTTTTTCGTTCGCAGGTAGTCGATATTATGCTCGCCCGGCTGTGCCCTTAACGGTAACTGCTCAACAACCTTTATACCATAAACCTCAAGGCGGCTTATTTTCTTCGGGTTATTGGTCAATATGCGTATTTTTTTGAGGCCCAAATCACGACAGATTTGAGCGCCGATTCCATAATCTCTTTTGTCAGCCATAAATCCGAGTTCGAGATTGGCTTCAACGGTGTCAAGTCCCTGCTCCTGCAGTTTGTAAGCGCGCAGTTTATTCATCAGCCCAATACCTCTTCCCTCCTGCCTTAGATAAATCAACGCACCTTTGCCGCACTCTTCAATCATCTTCATTGCAGCTATCAACTGATAACCACATTCGCATCTCTGTGAATGAAACAAATCGCCAGTCATACACTCCGAATGCACCCTGACGAGGACGGGCTCGGGCTGTTCGATAACTTTGCCATTTTCATCAAGCTCACCGATGCCGCCCTTGCAGAGGGCCAGATGCGGGTCAGGCGAAGTTATACTTCCATAGCCAATCATTTTGAATTGTCCATAGTCGGTAGGTAAATTTACACACTCAAGGCGTTTGATTTGGGTTTCCCGCTGGAGTCGGTATTCTATGAGCTTTGCTATCGAAGCAATTTTGAGATTGTGCTTTTGGCAGAAGGGGAGCAACTGGGGCACGCGTGCCATTGAGCCATCTTCGTTCATAACTTCACATATAACACCAGCGGGTTTGAGGCCTGCCAATCTCATTAAATCTACGGCACCTTCGGTTTGTCCGGCGCGAACGAGGACTGCGCC
>CAZECQ010000028.1:0-17657 GCA_964510545.1 uncultured Pirellulales bacterium
TAAATTTCGTACGTGTTTTTCACAATTTTCAGCGTCATCATTAATGACCTTTAGGCGTGGGTCGTTAATCCTCAACAGATGCCTACAAAAATAGCTGTTTACTTCGAAACATGTGAGTTGCCCATTTGCAGGAAGACGTTTCAAAATTTCAGTGGTCACAGCCCCCATCCCCGCTCCAAATTCAGTAACATTTGAGTTCCCATCTATCTGATGGGCAATTGCCCGCGCAAGATATCTTGAGCTTTGAGTAAAGGTTCCGGTCTCTGATGGATGTTTCAGAAACTCATAAATAAAATTTGCAAATCGCATTTTGAGAGTTCTTTTATCTGTGTTCATAAGGTTTTTTCCCGTAGTTTTGCAGTTTCTTTATATAGTTGTCAAACGACTCTTTTCTTTGCTGTAAATGTCTTGTTGTTCGTTTCGGTCTTTTCTTCTCGGAAAAACGAGTAACAACTCGCCAAGTTCCGTGTGCTATCCATCCTATTGCTATAATTATTATCGATATAATCATTACGATTTTGAACATGACGCTTGGTCTCCATTTTTTCTCTTACGGCAGAAGTAAAAAAATTGCCCTTCCAATGACTAAGCAATAACCGAAACTTATGAAATCTGAAAAGAATGAGGATTGAAGTCATCTAATCTTTCCTAACATCAGTTTCTTTCTGCCTCTTACTTTTTTGTATGTTGAGATAGTTTGCAAGATCCGAAATTGTTTTGATTCCAAGCTTCCCGGCGTGGGCGGCCCGCATTGTAAGCGTATAAGTATTGTTAAAACCAAAGGCTCGGAGCCATACAAGGTTGTACTCATCCAGGAATGTCCTCCGTACACAATCGTAGGCTTTGTTCGGATCGGAAATTACTTCTCGTTTCAAAATATTCACCAAGCCAGTGCCGGTGTACTCCGGATAAACGTCGATATCTCCGGCCTTTAGTGCATTAAAGCAGATCATTGTGCCGCCAAGGTTAGGCTTTCGAATGACACTGATATTCGAATTGCATTCGATCAGTATAGCTATAATCTGGCCAAGAATTTCCTGCTCGGTGAATTGCTTACCTCCAACTGTAACGGTGCCTGCTGTTCCATCTCCGGGTTTAGCGCCTTGTTGAATAAGCCCATTAGATAACAGAAATTCACGAGCAACGTCTTCGGCTTTGTGGCCCCTTTCATCCACTTGCAGGTTAAGGTTCTGCATAGCTTCGTTGGAGATTTTCCCAGCAAGTTGATTGAGAGCGGATTTGAGTTGAGGGTATTTCTCAAGTGTTTCTTTTCGTACCAGGGGGGCAGCATAATATGGTGGGAAAAAAGTCTTATCATCTTTTAGCACAACAAGTTTATAGGCAGGTATTCGCCCGTCTGTGGCAAAGCCGTCGATGATATCTACCGCACCATCGGCAACGGCCCTGTACATCAAACCTGGATCCATTTGTACCGGCTCTGAGGCAAATTTTAAACCATAACACTTGCTTATGCCCTGGTAACCATCCGGACGGGTAAGAAACTCCGCATCAAATGCCGCTTTTAGCCCTTGCTGATGATCGCTGCGTTGGAGCATTAAAAGTACGACAGCAACAATAACAACAATGCCAATAAAAATTCTTAAACGGCTTTTAGTACCCATTGTTTAATCGTCCTTTCTATGTGTTTGTTATCAGAGAATTATCTGGTCGTCCTTTTTTGTGTCGCTACGTCGGCCACTAAGTTTTTTCGTAGCTTCATCCAGAAACGGATGCTCCAGATTTGTACCGGCAAAAACATTAGAGGAATCCAAAAGTGATTCATAAAATTCTGCTCTGACAGCAGCAAGTTTTTTGGTATCGCTGTCCTCATCAGGCTTTTCGGTTTGTGTTCGAGCTATTTCGGCCATATGCTTAACTATCTCTCTGGCTTTTCTTTCTGCGTCAATTGCGGTCTGGATGCAGGAGATGACTATTTTTTTGACCTTGCTTTGGGGCCAGTAACGTGATTTAGCTAATTCATTTTGGCCTGTAATGGTGTTTTCCAACACACCGATGTATCTATTCAGGTCCATCAAGAGCTGAGCACATTTCTTGAGGATAACCACAGGTTTGTATTGAGCAACATTTGGAACAGGTCTTACAAGTATTTTTTTGATTCGAGTCTTTGCAACCTTTGTTCTTTGGTATAATACCAGTGCACGAAGCCCTGCCGGTATTGAATCTATCGAACTCCAGCCCGATCCATCACAGAAGTCACACTTTACCAGACCAAAGCCGAGACAATCAAGACACACCATTTCGTGTTTCATGTGTCCGTGTCCTTCACAGTTTTCACACGTTGCCCGACCTTTCTTACAGAAAGGACAGGGGGAATGTACGAACACACCTATAAGTTTGTCTGCCATTTTCTTGCCCATAAGCTCAACCAGATATTTTGGAAGATTGGGTGTACTAGATAAAATATGGTGCATTTGTCCCTCGGCAACCAGGCTCATAGCTTCTATCCCCTTACCTTGTTTTAGTTTTTTTACAATAGCATTAACAAGCTTTTCGACCCTGTCTTCAGAAGAGATGCTTTCCTGCTTGACTTTTTTATCAGTAGAATTTAAATTTTTCCCAGTCATACAGTGTTCTTATACCTGATTTTCTACGCTGGCTCGCAAACCTTCCGGTGTAAGCCATTTTTCTACAAGCCCAAGAATCCAGTCAAAAACAAGAGCTAAAGCCGCTGCTGGTAAAGTGCCGGCTAACAAGTAATCAGGCCGAATACTTCGCAGGCCTTTGATGATAAGGTCTCCTAAGCCACCGGCACCAATCAATCCGCACAAAGTGGCAACGCCAATTGTCCAAACTGCTGATATACGTATCCCTGCCATAATTACCGGCAGAGACAAAGGCAACTCCACTGAAAATAATATCTGGTGAGGTTTCATGCCCATACCTGTGGCAACTTCTACAATTGAGCTGTCCACTTGTTTTATGCCCGTGTAAGTATTGCGCAAAATCGGCAAAAGTGCATAAAGCACAAGTGCAACAAGTGCCGGAACAGTTCCGATCGTAGGCAGCTTCACAAAAGCGAAAATCACAACAATAAAAGCAATAAGAGCAAGACTCGGTATTGTCTGGACAGTGCCGGCTACGCCCATAATAATTGACACCAGCTTTGGCCATCGACATCGGGTGAGGTAAACACCAACAAATAAGGCCGTAATCGTTGCAATTACCATAGCGAAAAACACAAGGTAAATATGTTCATATGTGCGGCTGAGTATCTCAGGACCCAGTTTTTGTAAGAATGATGTTACCGTGTTCATGTAGTCCCTCCAGTTTCTCCGAGTATATCGGTAATGGCCTTGAGAAGAGCAGCCTTTTGTAGATTGCCAACGAAAAGGCATTTCTGGTAGACAGGTAAAGTCACCTTGCCGGTTTTTTTGAATATATCAAGAGCCTCGATAAGGGAACTGTTGACCTTCAAACATAGCGGCGGTACAGAAGATTTTTCGGAAGCCGTTTCCTGATTTATTTGTGGTATAATAGTTTTTAACGTCTTCGTTAACAGAGACAGTTGAAATCGATGCTGGCCAAGGAACTGGTCTACAAATTCATTGGCGGGATTATCAACAAGTTCGACCGGTGCTGCGAGCTGCTGCAAGACTCCGGCATCTAAAAGAGCAATGCGGTCACCCATCTTAACTGCTTCAAACACATCGTGAGTTACAAAAATAATTGTTTTCTTAATCTCCGTTTCCAGTTCAATAAACTCATTTTGAAGCTGTTCACGGGTGATTGGGTCCAAAGCACCGAAAGGCTCATCCATTAAAACAATTGGTGGGTCGGCTGCCAAAGCTCTTGCAACACCAATTCTCTGCTGTTGGCCGCCGCTAAGCTGGGCAGGGTAGCAGAGCCTGAATTGCTCGGGTTGCAGACCGACCAGGCTCAAAAGTTCGCAAATACGTTTATCTATTTTGTCTTCAGACCATTTCAGAAGCTTGGGTACTACAGCAATATTTTCCGCTACAGTCATATGTGGGAACAAACCTATGTGTTGAATTGCATACCCTATTTTGCGTCTTAGCCTGATAGGGTCCTGTTCCATAATATCGGTATCTTCGATAAGTATGCGACCTTCTGTAGGCTCAATCAGCCGGTTGACCATTTTCATAGTAGTAGTCTTACCGCTGCCGCTTGTTCCCAACAAAACAAGCGTTTCCCCTTCTTCTATCTCTAATGAAAGGTTACAAACGGCTTTTAAACCGTTCGGATAAGTTTTATTTACATGCTCAAATCTTATCAAAACAGGACTCTCTTAACTTTTATCCACCTCAAATATACCGGAAAAACCATGGCCACAGCCTATACCTTGCTGCAGGTTCATAATCAAATAGCGAAGGGCATATCCTAACTGAGGCTCAATAATATTCTCTCGCGGCAGACCCAGACCAAGCCAGCCTACGCCTTCAACCACCAACCGCATGCGATCCATCATTTCGCGAAGAGCAGCCGGGTATGATGCAGGTATCTCGTCTGGTTTTTCAGTAAAGCCTCGCTGCTGTTCATCATATACAGTGATAAGCTTCTGTGTATATTGTATAAGGGTATTCCAGGATACCTGAAGGTGTTCTAAATGACTGTTTATAAAATCGAAATCTTTTTTAGGAACATAATCAACCAGCAAGGAATTTAAATCTGTTCGCATATTTGCCTCGTGCAGAGAATTAACTGCCTGACGAATGGGCTGGGTATGTTTGTTATATTCAGCAGTATCCATATGTCTGCCGGTGAATATGGAGCGGTCAAAATAAGTCAATGGCTTAATTGTAACGCCTGCCCGTTTGTTTGCCTTATCGATAACCTTCTCGATCTCCTGGCGGCTGACCAATCGCAGGTTAAGATGCTGAAGCTCACTTCGTCGCTGCTCTCTTTCTTCCTTGTCATAAATATAAGAGACGACATAATCCATATTGCAATTTTTGGACAGATTGTTTGTCCAAAGACTTTGCCATTCGTAAGAATATCGCCCCAGCCAATCACAAACGATAATACAATAATCCTTGGTTACCTTGGCAATATCCGACAAAAGCCGTGCCAGTGTTTCCAGATCATTATGGTGCGAGGTCGCACCATACGAAGAAAAATAGAGATCGTAAGGCTCTTCTCCTTCGTCTATAGGTACCCCTTTAGTAAAGTCGGCTTTAGCGAAAGTAATCTTTGGGTTCCCATCATAAATAGCTTTACCCTGAGCAAGCAAATCACCACTGAGGTCAATGCCTTTATAAAAACCCAGAATCTGTGGAGTCAGCAGGTTTACTTCGACTTCTTTAAGGTCAGGGTCGCGGTCCCGGATGCCTCTGAGCAGTTCCAGTCCGTCGGCACTGCCGCAACCTAAGTCCATAACGCGCAAGCGTTGCATCTTCAACGATGCTTTCTCAATAAGCTTTTTTAGATGGGGGTACAGAAAATGCCTGGTAATTTCGTCTTCCCAGTAACGGCGGACATTATCATATTTTCCTATAAGCCCTGTTTTCTTTGCGTAAAGACCGCTCTTTACCGCTTCGCTGTAAGCACGCATCTGTTGGTTTTCTTCTTTCTCTGACATTGTATTTTTCTCCTGTCATGATAGTTGAGGTATTTCCCAAGTGCTGTTTTTTGCATCCGGGAATCCCGGTAAAATTCCCGGAACCTCTCTTGTAATTTCTTGCTGAATTTCTTTGGGAAGTTGATTACGTGGTTTTTTCATAATTTCCCGATATCGTTTATGTGCTGCATACAAAGCTCCGTTATCTTTATCCTCCAACGGATAGCGTACATATACATTGTCCCGGGTCGGCAGCGGCAAATGATACATAAATGTTTTATGGTCCGTTTCCATCACCTCACGTACCTGGGCTAATACCTCGTTACGTTTCTCTTTGCAGATATTAGCTTCGGTCAGCATATGTTTGACTATGCCTATGTGGTCATTGTCCATAACAGCCTGTTCAGGACAGAAGACATTGGTACGTTCAAGCAAACCAAATGCATAGTGAATATACTGTGCGCCGGCTCGCGGCACATCTGTAAGTGTTATCAGTTTTTCTGCTGTAGCCTGTATACCTGGAACATCAATATCGCCCACACCAGCTGTTGAATAACAGGGCAGGCCATAGAATCGAGCCATTTGTGCACAATCAATGTTATAGTGATTAAACTCGGGGGCACCATACATATCATTGAGATTATCGAGTCTCGTTCGTACCGGCACCGCACCGTAAAGAACCGGAGCACCCGGGCAGACGAGCTGATTCAAAGCTACTCCTGCCAAAAGTTCCGCGTTGATTTGAGCGACCATGCCAAATTCATCAAAAGAGCCGGTAGCTCCACCCATCGGACAGCTCGAAATTACCACAGGAACACGACGTTTTGATATTTCAATAAGTTTCTCGGCTGTATCATTTACGACTTGCAGTGGGCTTTTAATAACGCATGTTATGAAAGACAGGACAGGTTCTTTCTCAAAAGCCTTTTCACCACCTGCGACAATCTGACCCATCTGAATAACGTCATCCAAAGCTGCAAGGTCCGTCAAGCCGGCTTGGACGTGTTTCGTGATATTATTCAGGCTGGCAAGGAATTTATTTACATCTTTGTTTTCGCTGGTAACTTCCGTATCGCGAATATTTACACAGCGGATGAAAAAATCGAGATGTTCCAGATTCTCGCATAAATGTGCCGCTCGGCATAATCGCTCTACTGAGCCTTGCCGGCGGGTAAAGACGGGCATCCTCCCATCGAAATCCACATCCAGCCAGACATTGGTTTCAGAACCACTTCCGAATCGCACACGAGGCTCATAGGCGTCAAGGACAAGCCTGTTTTTCGGATTGCGAGCACCGAGTACGATCTTTGACGGAGCAGTCTCTAAAATCTTGTCGATAATAGCAGAAGGTATACGGATGCGAACACATTGGCCCGCATCTTCTACTTTAGCACCGGCAGCTTTAAAAAGCTTAGCAGCCTGCTGGTTGTAACACAATAGTCCTGGGCCCTCCAGGAGTAGTTCTCGGGACACAGAATCTACGAGCTTTATCTGGCTGGCTGTCAGCCGACAGTATGGATTGACCAAAACTCCCTGTCGTTGTTTGTCTGAGTTTTCATTTTTGTGCTTAGTATCAGTTTCTTTATTTCCTTTCATTGGGGCTCCAATAACAAACTTAGACATTTTTAAATTCACGATAGAGTCATATTTTCCACCGGAACATCAGCCAGTATTCCATAGTTTTGACTAACATAGTTGGCTGTGATTTCAGCGGATTTAAGCAGTGGTTCATCAACTGGCCCGCCCTGCTTGTCAAGAGCTTCGGTGAGTATCTGTGCAGCTAATTTGTCGATTGCAAACGGGTTTTTGCCCACAAGAAAACCGAGGTCATGTTTGAGCATAGGCTGCTGTTTTATATCCAGACAGTCGCACCGTTCGGTAATAGCGTACATATGCAGCACGTTAATTGTGTTATCCCACATTCGGTTCATAAGCCCGGTGGTGTAATCAGCCATTCGAATCGGCAGGGTTTCTGCGCCTCGCTGCCAGTCAGTAATTTTTTCTCCGGACAGCTTAATTGCACCTTTTCCTACGGCACAAACAGCTTCACATTCACCACAGCCGATGCAGCTTTTGGCGTCAACAGTCGGGCAGATATCACCCTCGTTTAGCTGGAGTGCATTTTCAGGACAACTTTCAACACATCGGTGGCAATTTGTACACAGTTCAGCGTCAAAATGCGGCAGCAGAAACTGGTGCATTCGCAATTTGCCGGTTAGTCCAGAGCACCCCATTGCGATACTTTTGACGCAGCCGGCCACACCCGCCAGACCGTGCAGGGTCAAATGGGCATTATTAACTACAAAATCAGAAGCAGCAAAACCGCCGGCAGCATAAAAATCATTAAAGCGATTAACTCCATTAAGCTCAAAACGCTCCTGCTCAGCGGAAAACTCAAATTCCCCCGGCTTGCTCGTAGAGGGCCTGTCAAGTACCACAAAAGAGACTCCGGCCTTGCCGTTTTTAGACCAGCCGTGCTTTCGGGCCAGTTTCAGATATTTTGATACGCTCGGCTTTGGATTTTCTTTGTATCCACGAGGTCCGGAATAAGCAACCGTTGTATCGCCGGCAACAATACCTGATGCACCTTTGTCGCTAAGAAACTTGGAAATGCCCATAACATATTCCGGCCTCATTCTGGTGTGACAATTCGGTTCACCAATATGAACTTTTAGCAAAGCCTGGCCCTGTATAGGCCCTTCGTGCACTCGTTGAACCGCGGTGTTCAATACATCCCCAACAAGATATGCTAAACTCGTTGGAGCATGCCATAAGTCTAAATTCCTTGCCTGAAGATATACAATAGGCCATGCTTTTTCTGTCGACCTTAGCTGGTCGGGTATTTGCAATGGACTTATTTTTGATATCACTACGACCTCTTTTTCCCTTTTTTTATTTTATCCTTCCATTTCTTGCGTATATCCGATATTTTCTCTTTTATAGTCACGATAAATCCAAGCTCCCAACCAGGATTTGGGTGATCCATTTTATGCAGCCAAACAGCCAGCATCAGACCGGCCATAAGGAAAAGAAACCATATACCTAAAGCTAACCAAACTCTACTCATAACCCATTCACACTCACAATCTCAGTACTGTCGCTAATATCCTTACCCTGTAATTTTCTCCTTGTTTCCAAGTTTTAGCAGTGAAAAATGTACAATCATAAACACAATAACCAGCACCATCACTACGGTGCTAACCGACAGCCATGGTATTTGTACCTTCGATATACCTTTGGTAACAGCATCTGCTGCCAACACATAAACAACCGTTGCAGGAAGCATGCATAGAAACGACCAGAACAGATAAGTCGAAATGTGAATCTTTGTCAGGCCGAAACAGTAGTTGAGCAGGTTACTCGGAGAGAACGTAAGAAGCCTGCTTATCACTACAATAATCGCTCCTCGTTTTTCGGTAAGATGGTAAAAACTGTTAAGTTTTTCGCTGCGTAAAAGCCATCGGCTAACTGCATCCCGGGCAAAATATCTGGCAATAAGAAATGTTAGGCACACACCTATAACCGAAGAAATAGTAACGAGAACAATTCCTGCAACCGCCCCGAAGAACACTCCTGCCACTACAGCGAGTATAGACCGAGGTATTGCTGCAATCATAGCCCCTATATGGATAAGTGCGAATATTACATAACCAAGAACGCCTTGGGCCTTAATCCAATCCTGTAGTTCTAACAAACGACCTACAAGGCCAAAGACTTTAACCAGCACTAACACAAAAGCAAGAAAAGAAAAAAGCAAAATCGGCCGCCACCATTGGCCTGACACAGCATTCATATTTTCTTCCTGTGGGATACCCTTATTTTGCTCTGTTTTTTTTAACAATGTCTTCATCACTTCTTTTTCGTATTCAAATGTATAGGAGATGCTTTTATACCTTCTTTAAAAGCTCTGCAAGTTTCGTTATCCCACATTAAGTCGCCACCGACTAATTTGCCTCTTATCTTTTTAGCTTTACCACCACGCTTATGGCAGACACCAAACTCCTGGGTACGTTTGCTTCTTTTGTCAAAACTTATACCTGTGACAACAAAATGCTTACAGTTCTTGCAAATTCGCTCCATTGCTCACTTGTTCCAGCGTTCTAAACATAAAATCACTTTGTATAACAAAATCCCTGCTGAACTCAGGAGCAGAACCCCAGCTATGTTCGAAAGGAGGTGATAAAAAAACGCTCAGGTTCGGCCATGAACCCAGTTAGAAAATTACAGACTGACCGTTTACCTAACACGGGCTCGCTTTATATTTTTACCAATAACCTTTATTCCCTTTTTACAGTTTGCTCTTTGTCGCTTTGAGTTTCGGAATCCTTCTTGGGCACAGTAATCTCTTTTCCACAGTTAGGGCACGAGCCTGTTGTGCCAATCAGTTTAATCCCTGCTTCCAATTGTACTTGACAGTGGGGACATCTGAATTTTACTGTCATACCTGCCATTTTTTAAAAACTCCTTCCTTTTCGCAAAAACTACGTAAGATTGTTAGGGCCTACTTTCGTGTTTCAATTGACGTACGCTAAGCCTTCCCTATAGATTTAAGATGCTTTTTCGTCTTTCTAAGTCCAAGGACAGACGCTTTAGCTTGGATGCTGGCAAAACTTCTTCTCATTTTTTTCGCAACGTCAGCAGTGCTTAAGTTGCGAAAAATTTTCCTCAGACGTCTGATTTCTTCACTACTCCAGTTCTTTCGACTCCTTTTTTGTTTTCTTTTGGCCATCAGCTTTTCTCCTTAAAAATCAATTCCAACGTTTCTTCCTGCATTTTTATTTTTGAGTTACAACAACTCTTTAGCAATATCAACAGCACTTGCAGCATCAGCCGCATAAGCATTGGCACCGATTTTGTCGGCATACTCTTGGGTTACAGGGGCTCCGCCAACCATGATTTTTGCTTCAATCCCAGAGTCCTTAAAAATCTGAATGGTTTTTCCCATCGCGGGCATTGTTGTGGTTAAAAGCGCACTCAAGCCTACAATTTGAGCTTTTGAGGTCTTTACGTTGGCAACAAAATCCTCTGAAGACACATCGACACCGACATCCATAACAGCAAAACCAGCGCCTCTGAGCATCATAGCGACCAGGTTCTTGCCGATATCGTGCAAATCGCCCTGAACTGTGCCCATAACAACCGTACCTATTGGCTTAACACCTGCTTCTGTCAATTTAGGCTCAAGTATTTCCATCGCCGTTTTCATTGCACGAGCAGCAATAAGAACTTCAGGGATGTAGATTTCGTCTCTTTGAAAGCGAGTGCCTACAATGTTCATTCCGGCAACTAAGCCATCTTCCAAAATAGTTTCTGCGGGCAATCCATCATCAATAGCCGCTTGTGTCATATCTGCCGCTGTTGCCTCGTCCCCCTTGATAATTGCCTCGTTTAACACTTTAAAATCTACCATTTATAACACCTCAATTCTGATTCCTAAATTAAGCTCAATTCCGTTACGCGACCGGACTTCGCACTTAAGCATTCTATTTCGCAACTAATTCGCCGGTCGTATCTTTAGGACCGTTCCTGGCCGGTCTTCTTATTTCAGGAAACGTTTTCAAAACCTCCTGACGTACCACTGAATCCAGACAGCTTTTTGTTTTGCTTGCGAATACTTTTTGTACAAAGGCCTTAGCTCTTGACAATGCGTCGCTTCCTGGCTCAAGCTGTTCTCTTTTGTCGCGGTTGGCTAAACGCGGCACAAAAAACTCATTACGCATATGGCGGATTGTGTGACGCTCCGCTAAAAAGTCCTTGGCAGGGCCTTTCTTTATCATCAAATCAACCGCCAGAGTCTCGTCATTTACCTCTATCCCACGCAAGACTCGCTGGCACATACCAAGTATTTCATTGTCCATAACCAGTTTCTCGTACGATACGGTAAGGTCCTCTTCCATCAGCCCGGCAATGTCGTGTATGTAGTTTGCACCGGACATTGCCACAAGTAGACTTGACATCGCACTTTCGTAGGCTGCCTGTATATCTACTTCTTTTGCATCTGAAGTTCCTCCTGTAGAGTAAAGCGGAAGCTTAAAATGCTGCGCTAATTGCGATACCGCCGCATTTATCATTGCCCTTTCTATCGGTCCGCCGAGATGACCCATTGTTCTAAGGTCGGTAATAGACCCCACGCTGCCGCAAATACCGGGGGCGCCTTTATTAACACACTGAACCAGAGTAATACCGGCAAGGGTTTCGGCTATATGCGTAAGGATATTGCCGGCAAGAGTAATTGGAGAGGTTGTTCCGCATATAGGTTCGGTAGGTACCACCACCGGCAGAGTCTCACCTGCCAGGTAGCAGGTCATCTCGCCGTAATGTTCGTCAATTTTGAAAGGGCTGATAAGCAACGTTATGAAAGAGACAAAGGGTTTTTCACGAAGTGCCTGTGGATTACCTGCGATTATTTCAGCCATTCGTACAACTTTTTTGCAGCCGACCAGTGAATAAACCCCTCCCATTACATGCTTTGTTGTGTTGTCCATGGAGTGAAAACCCCGGTTTACGTCGATAGCATCTTTGTCCTCGATCTCATTCGGAAAAACATTAATGGTAAACAAGTGTATGTTTTCCAGGACATCAACCGTACGTGCATTGAGGATCACATCTTGTGTTGTGGACGGACGGCGGTGTCCGGTATCAGGATCAAGTACATAAATGGCTGTACCGCCCGTGCCATAGTTAACGCGATTTTCCTCAAGAATTACGTCATTTTCACCATCGCGGGAATATAATGTTATCGAGGACGGATTTGAATCTATAGCATCTTCAACCAACCCTTTCGGAAGCTTAACTATCCTGGTTTCGGGGTCAGTTAACGCCCCAGCCGACTTAAATGCCTCAAAAGCCTTTGGTGAATTGACCTGCATTCCAGACTTGGCTAATATCTCAAAGGCAGCATTCGCAATTTTGCGAATATCAGGTCCACTTAAGGGGTTGTACAATGATGCATTAAGTCCTGTTTGTGCATGTTTTGGTTTGTTGATTGCTGTCATTAATGTCTCCAGAGCATTCTTAAAATTTCCATTTATCTACTAACATGCTAGCTCCACCGTGCCTGAATAAATCAGAGGCCTGGTCAGCAGGACATTCAAAGTCACACAGACGTTTTTGGAGAGGCTTAAGAAACTTTTCCTCGCCAAGACCTCGCCTAACTAATCCCAAGCGGGCTATAATCAACATTCGAAGAGCAAGTCTAATAAGGCGTATAGTGTTTTTCCTTCCGTGTAAGCCATATTGACATGCGATCTGACGCATTTGACGCAATGTTTGCCAATCATAACACGAAAGCTCTTCTTTCGCTTCGGCAAAAGCTGAAATCAAGCCAAGCGTTAGAGCCGATATGCACAGAAGAGCGTTGGGGGGCTGCTGGTCGTTTACTCTGTTTTCGACCGTGTAGTAGCGTGAAATCCTTGCGTTGTACCAATAGCAGGAGTTATGAAGGTCAATATCAGATTTTTCAGGGGTTAAGGAAACCTCTTTGCCGTCTGTATCTATTCCTACTGCTCGTCCAGCCCGATAATATTCATCAAAGGTCTTGTATTTTTGCAAAATAATGGGTTTGCCGTTTCGCACAACATAAACAGGCTTAAAATTAGCTACCGTGTGAACATAATCTTTGATATCTTCAAAAGGCTTGGACGGAACACCTACGCGACCGCTATTGGGCATCCACCAATCCCAGAATTTTTCTGCAACACATTTGTAGTCAGGATCGATTCTACTTTGCCAGATATTAGAGTTTGCGGTAAGCGCAATCTGCGGCCCTGAAAAACCGTTTAAGACATTAACAGCATCAACAGCCTCTTCTAACGAGGTGCTTATATGAACATGGCTGGCAGCATTGATTGTAAATAAATGGACATCATCTCCATCGCCCTTAGTTATATGTCGATTAGAACCAAAGGCTTTGACCCAGGGACTTGTTCTGCCCTTTTTCATCATCAGCTTTTTACTGGGCGGTGTTACCGGCTGAATTCCATAGCAGAGAAAATTAACTCTATTTTCTTCGCAGAATGGTTTTAGTTCTTCTCGAAGTTGGTTGATCTGCTCTTTCATCTCGAAAAGGTTGCCTACATGTGCCAGCGAAAACTCTGTCTTGCAGTAGCCGGTTTCACAACCAGCGATCGTATCGTTTAGTTGGCCCTTTCTTTTGGCTCCAATAACACGTCCGGTCATTTTATCTTTTACCGGCTGCCAGCCGTTAGATCCCAGGTAGTCCCAAAGTGCACAAACGGCCTCAAAACTTGCAGCAGTCCCATCAAAGTTAACCAACGGGAACTTCAGTTCTGCACCTATCCTTCGCTCGCCAAACTTCTGCTGGGCAAGGGCATTGCCGAATCCGTCCACAAAATAGTCATATATCTTGTCCATATCCTGATGCCTAATTTTTGTCCGCCTCCTTAATAAAAGTCTGTGGATTGCCCATTACGTGTCCGTCACCTCGAATAACGAACTTATAGCTTGTCAATTCTTCCAGCCCCATTGGACCGCGGGCATGGAGTTTATCTGTAGAGATTCCAATTTCAGCCCCCATCCCAAGCGATTCACCATCGCAGAACATTGTAGAGGCATTAACCAAAACTACCGCTGAATCTACCTCTTGAGTAAATTTAGCTGCCGTTTCCTTGTTATCAGTAACAATCGTATCCGTATGATGCGAGCCATAGGTACTTATATGCTCGATAGCCTCATCCACGTTTGCTACTACACGAATGGAAATGATATTGTCTAAATATTCTGTTTTCCAATCTATCTCTGTAGCAGATTTGATGTTAGGGGCAATGTCTCGTGTTTTTTCACAGCCCTTTACAGTAACGCCACATTGATTAAACGCCTTAACGATTACCGGGATTTCGTTGGACAGCTGCTGCGAGACAAGCAGTGTTTCCATAGCGTTACAGACTTCGGGCATCAGGCATTTTGAATCAAGAGCTATCCTGACACCCTTGCTGATGTCACCAAGCTGGTCAAGGTAGACATGACATATCCCGCTGTAATGCTTGATTACAGGAATTTTTGATTTTTCAGTTACCGCCTGAATCAAACCTTTGCCGCCGCGGGGGATAACCATATCGATGAACTCATCTGCCGCAAGCAACTCACCGATTTCCTCGTGTGAACCGCTGATGACCTGAATTGCTTCAGCAGGCAATCCCGCTTCACTCAGAGACTCTCGCCACAGGACACCAAGCAGTTCATTGCACCGTTTTGCCTCGGAACCACCTCGCAGAATGGCTGAGTTGCCGGCTTTTAAACAAAAAGCCCCTGCATTTACGGTAACGTGGGGCCGAGCTTCGTATATCATTAAAATTACGCCCAGCGGAACACGCACACGCATTACACTCAAACCATTTTTCAGCTGTGTCGCTTGGTATGGCTGCCACACAGGGTCAGCTAATGCCTCAATCTTGCCCAATGACCGAATTCGAGCACCAATCTTTTCTTCACTGAAGCTGAGTCGGTCTATCATATTGGCAGGCAGGCCGTTTTTCGTAGCCTCTGCAACATCAGCTAAATTTGCAGCGGTAATGTCACGTGTCTTTGAGGCCAGTTTTTCTGCCATGTTACGGATAGCAGCATTCTTCTGCTCCGTTGTTGCTTTCGCAACGATTCCGGAAGCCTTCTTTGCTATCTGGGCGATTGTATTTATACTCATAACTGCCTCACGATTTCTTTAACTGTGATTTCTCAATTGTTTTCAGCAAACTTTCTTGTTCTATTGGTGTGAAGACAAAGTTACCTCGCGAAAGCCGCTTTACTGCATGGCCGAGGGCCATTTGATACCTGCTGCCGGCTACTAACAACGGTATTTCATCAAGCAGCTGTTTTTCACAGATATGTTTGCAAATAGCCAGTGCACGTTCTTCTGTACCTTGTTTGGCAAGGACTATAATTGCTTGAAATGCCTGGGCTACAGGCTGGGTTTCATTGGCAAAAGGCCAGCGGTCAGGGGCTTCTATCCAAAGCCAACCAGGCATATCTTGACGCAGCTGCATAATCTCTTTTGGTTCGGCATTCACAATTAGCACGGCATTTTGATTATTTATATTGCTGGTCTTGGCCATTTTTATTTTCCTTCCAAACTCGTAAGTATTTGCTCAAGTCTTCCTGCGAGTTTGTTGCCATCGGCAGTATCTTCAACAACTATTGTTTGTTTCTGGCTGGCCAGCGTCTTGCGAACTGCTTCATCACTTAATTTACCTAACACTACAACAGGAACCCCCTCGTCAATGTCTCGCACATTAAGAACAAGTTCCAGAACATCGGGATCCGCATATCTTTGATCAACTAAAATTGCACCAAACTTCTCATGTCGCAGTTTATCGAGAACACCTTGAATGTTCTCTCTCACCAAAGGTGCCAGACCAATACCAAGGAGAATATCGATCAGACCTTTGTTTGCGTAAGTTCCCAAAACAAGCACTGCTTGCGATCTCATTACCTGCTCCTTACCAAAAATCATTGTTTTTTGAAAAAGAAGTACCTTGGCTACACGCTAATACTTAAAGCAACCGGTATGCCAGCCGATTGTCTGTTTGCGTAACTCGCGCATTAAGAACTACTTACAAAATCATCGATTCCTGCAGGTTGGGTTTTCGAGCTTAATAAAGCCTTACATATAGCAAAAAGTGTGCACTGTTAGTACACAGCTAAAGGTTAAATGTGATTTGTGACGCGTATTGGTACACTTGTAAATAACTTAATGCTGGTTAAATCGCGCTTTGGATGCCTTGAAAACTATCGAGACAGTGTATTTACAACCAGAAAGTCGGCACATAAGCCTCGATAATTGTACCAATCCTGCACTATTTGCCCTATGAATTGGCCAAGCATTAGATTTTGAAACAACATCTAAGGCGGAAAAACAAGGATACTACCAGCCCAATTTCGCAGGATTTTTTTTAATTTGCGGTGGCGAAGAAAAGAACAGGCAATTTTAGCTGATACCACAAGAATAGTATCTGCCTGTTGCTGCGGCGGCATTTTTGATGCATCCAAAATACCAAAGGAAGCTAAAACAGATGATTGCTCTGTAAGATTGTCGGAATGTATGCTCATTGTGGGTATATCCTTTGGATTTTCTTTTAGAATTGTGTTACCCAGGAATTTAACCAAGTAGTTCATTGTACATGGTTCGTCATAATCTTTATCCTCATCAACTTCCATTATAACAATATGCTGCCATTTCTCAGGCCTGGAACAAAACAGAACGGGAAACCGTTTAGCTCGGACTAACTGCAATCCAATTTCACCAAAGACACGCTGGTTAAAATTTGGAATTCTGAAAGAGCTTGGGATAATAAAAAGATCGAACATGGATTCCAATGTTTTAGCAATTCTGCGTAAACGACCGCTTATATAGTTGATCTGAAGCCTGTCATTTTTTGATAGCACGTCGCCTAAAATCTCCCCGATTGTCCTGCAATGTGTCTGCACTTTGCCGCGTCCGTATTTGATGAATTGCTCTGCAGTAAAACCCGGCATCGACAGACCGGTAATTGGATCACGAAAACGCAATGAGAAAAATGCTCTTGGCTTACAACCGAGTATAGTTGTCTTAAAATCTGTTTTGCCTTGTAACATCATCGCTATATCAGCAATATGTGCAGGTTCATCAGGTGGCATCGTGAGCAAAGCAGCTTTAATCGTTTTATGATCTTTTCCGTTACTGCCCATAATGGTTTCTACCTTGACATGATGTGGCTCTCTTTAATCATCAGTGCTATATTAACCAAAGGTCTAACGGAATATCTTTAAGTCCCCTTTGCGTTCTTTCTCGGTCCAAATGCCTTACAGGTATCGTTATCCCACTTAAAGACACCGCCTTTTAGCTCATCATTTATGACACTAACGGGAATTCCAGGCTTTTGGCAATTGCCGCAACCAAGCTCCTGTTCAAGTGTCATTTCTCTAAAGCTAAAATACTTACAATTTCTGCAAATCTTTTCCATTTGACTTGTCAGCACTGTTCAAAGACAGTAGCACCTAAAGCGATAACAGATACAAATAACGCATAAGCGTCGTTGAATATTTATGGCTATCCATTCAGGTAGACTAAGAAACAATCGACGCTGTTACTAAAAAATCCTTTTGTTAGCAAAAACCCTTCTTTACTTTT
>CAZECQ010000029.1:0-17345 GCA_964510545.1 uncultured Pirellulales bacterium
GAAGGCCTTTGCTGTGAACCTCTCCCTTTTCATCTTTGCTAATCAGCACAAGAGTTTGGATGCCGAAGGGACTTCCCACAGGAAGAATCATCCTGCCGTTTGGTTTCAATTGTTCAATCAAAGGCGGCGGTACGAGGCCGGCCGCAGCCGTTACGATAATTGCATCAAAAGGCCCTTTCTCCTTCCAGCCGAAGTAACCATCGCCCGCTTTGGCAAATACATTTCCGTAGCCCAGCTTCTTCAGTCGTCCTTTGGCTGATTTGGCAAGCTCTTCAAGGATTTCGATTGTATAAACTTCACGCGCAATTTCGGCACAGACTGCCGCCTGATACCCGGAACCGGTTCCGATTTCAAGAACTTTCGACCGGGTGCCGATTTTCAAATACTCGGTCATATAGGCCACAATGTAGGGCTGGCTTATCGTTTGGCCCAGACCTATCGGGAGGGGATGGTCATTGTAAGCCCTTCGCAAATCGCTGCGCAACACAAATGCGTGTCTTGGTACCGTGCGCATCGCTATTAGAACATTTGGGTCGCGGATTCCCTCTCCGCGGATATATGTGGCCACCATTCCTGTTCGTTCTTTGATGCGCTCACCAAAAGCAGGGTGTTTATGTTCCGGCCGAAGTATTTCTTCTTTTGCTGACTTCGCCTTTTCTGCGCAAGGTTCATTTGCATCGCCAGCCTGATTTGAGTCAGCCCCTCTTTTTTCCGAAGCAAAAGCAAGCCCACAACTTGTTGAACTCTTAACGGCAATAATAAGAATAATCAGAAGCGGTAATAGCAATGAAAGCGATACGAATGTTCTCTTCTTAACAAATCCTCGACAATCCTCGGCCATTTTACTATCCTTTCCGGAATTGTTACTGTCCTGCCTCGGATAGCATAATCACTCACAACGCAGGACATTGTACCATATCTGTAAAAGAGAGGACTAATTTTTTCACAAAAAGGCAGCTCCGGGATTTTCCCCGGGGCAATTCATACATATTCGGCGGCTTCCGCCCTAAGTTTATTGTTCAACAAACCTTATACTTTCGCAGTGTTTTTGCCGATATAACTACCAAACTTTTGTAAAAAACCACTTGCAGCGCACAGAACAGTTTTTATAATGGTAAATAGTATCTGAACAAATAACGATATAGGCAATGCGATATACGAATATGCGGGTGTAGCTCAGTGGTAGAGCGTCACGTTGCCAACGTGAATGTCGTGAGTTCAAATCTCATCACCCGCTGTACCGGCTTTCTCAAGGATGAAAGGATGATATAGTATCGGTGAGTTACCGGCTAAATTGTAGTTTGGCGTTGGTCGCTGATATGTTAAAAAATCTGATATTTGGCTAAGGGAACTCTTTACCCTGATGCCTTTTTTGTTTAGTATTACAAAGCAGTGAAATTTATTTGTTCAGGAGCGCCGAAATGGACCAGGAGCAAGAGCAGTCAACAGCACCAAAAAACACGGTAACAATCGAAGAAGCAGGGCCCTGCAAAAAGAAGCTGATTGTAGAGATACCGGAAGAATCAATAAAGAGCGCAACCGACGAGCGGTATGAAAATTTGCGTAAAGAAGCAGTAGTGCCGGGTTTTAGGAAGGGACGGGCGCCTCGGCGGCTTCTGGAAAAAAGATTCGGTAAAGAAACGACCGAGCAAATCAAACTTAAACTACTGGCTGATGCCAGCGATTCGGCCGTCAAGGATAACGAACTTAATGTCCTTCGTGAGCCGGACATCGATTTCAAAGAGATTGAACTGCCTCAAAGCGGGCCGTTAAAGTTTGATTTCGAAGTAGAGGTCAGGCCGGAATTTGACCTGCCTCAACTGGAAGGCATTGAGGTAAATAAGACAAAACTTCAAGTTACTGACGAGCAAATCGACAGAGAAATTGAGAGGTTACAAAGATGGTCGGGCACCTGGGTGCCGAGAGGCGACGGCCAGGTCCAGGCGGAAGACCAGATAATTGCCGATGTTATCCTAAAAACCGAAGACGTCGAAGAAGAGGAAAAACTTGACAACATCGAAATCTTTGTAAGGGCGAATGGTTTTGTAGGAGCAATTCCGGTCGAAAAACTCGATGAGCTTCTCATCGGCGCAAAAACCGGCGACAGCCTACAAACAAGCATCGAAGTCGCAAAAACCTATTTCAAAGAACAATATCGCGGCAAAAAAGTGGATATCAAGATTGATATCAAAGATATTAAATGGCTCAAACCCCCTGAGCTGGACGAGAATTTCTTCAACAAACTTGGCGTCGAAAACGAAAGCGAACTGCGCAATACACTCTCAGATTCCCTCCAGGGTCGGTTAGAGCAACAGTCCAGAACGCAGATGTCGGAGCAGATTTATAAGTATATGCTTGATAACACCGATTTTGAACTGCCCGCTGACATCGTCGCCGACCAGGCCACTATGCTGCTGCAAAGACAGTATACCAATCTGATTAGGCAGGGACTGCCCAAAGAACAGCTTGAAGAGCAGATGGAGCAACTGCAGGCCGCGAGTGCACAGCAGGCCGGCCAACAACTTAAAACATTCTTTATAATGGACAAGGTTGCTGAAAAGCTCAATATAGAAGTAACCGAAGAAGAGCTTAACGGCCATATCGCACAATTAGCCATCCAAAGGGGACAACGCCCGGAAAGACTAAGAGAAGATATGACGCGCGACGGCTCACTGTCACAATTCAGATTGCAGGTAAGGGAGGATAAATGTATCGCTAAATTGCTTGAATCGGCTAAAATAACCGAAGTCGAGCCTAAAAAAGAAACCAAGAAAAAGAAAAAAACTGCCAAAAAAGCCGCAACAACTGAGAAAAAAGCACCCAAAAAACGCAAAACCGCAGCTAAGAAGAAAACTGATAAGTAAAATTATCCGATAAAAAGTGTATCCTGTACAACGTCAGGCAGGATAAAAAACTGGAATTTTATAAAGGAAGCGACAAATGTCTATTGAGCATCCCGGAAGAAACATTGTCAATGGCTCCCATTTTGCCATAAACAGCCAAGTTCAGCCCAAAAATACCACCGAGATTTATAACCAATACGGCCAGTATCAGCAATATCGTCAGATGAGTCTTGATGATATGCTTCTTGAAAACAGAATTATCTTTCTCATCGGCGAAATATCCTACGCAAGGGCCGCCGAAGTCATTATGAAGATGCTTTATCTGGACAATTTAAAACGCAATAGTGAAATCAGTCTCTATATCAATTCCCCGGGTGGAAGTGTTGATGATACTATGGCGATTTATGACACAATTCGTTTTGTCAGCTCTCCTGTTGCCACCTTTTGTATCGGCAGAGCCCAGTCCGGCGCCGCGATAATCCTGGCGGCGGGAACAAAAGGCAAACGTCACGCCCTTGAACATGCTAAAATTATGCTCCACCAGCCCTGGGGCGGTGTTACAGGCCAGGCTGCCGACATTAAAATTCAGGCCGAAGAAATTCTAAAAGCAAAAACTATGATAAATGAGCTTCTGGCAAAACACAGCGGTCAGCCCGTTGAAAAAATCGCCGAAGAAACCGAAAGAGACAGATATATGACCGCCGAAGAGGCTCTCAAATACGGTCTTATCGATGAAGTACTCCGCGAGGAAGAGGAGAAAGAAGAAGAGAAACAAAAGAAAGAAAAAGATAAGAAGTAAAAACACAGCAAAATACGGGAAACTAATATGACAGTTAATCAAAACCTGGTGCCGATAGTAATTGAAAAAAGCGGCCGAACAGAACGTGCCTACGATATTTATTCGAGGTTGCTTAAAGACAGAATAGTTTTTCTCGGTGGTGCAATCGACGATGCAGCCGCAAATCTAATTATCGCACAGATGCTGTTTCTGAGCAATGAGGACAGCAAAACCGACATCCACTTTTACATCAACTCTCCGGGCGGCGCAATAACCGCAGGCCTGGCTATTTATGATACTATGCGGTTTTTACGGTGCGATGTCGCAACTTATTGCGTCGGACAGGCCGCCAGTATGGCCGCACTACTGTTGACAGGCGGAAAACCGGAAAAAAGATTCCTCCTGCAAAACAGCAGAGTCCTTCTGCACCAGCCATTGATAGCAGGAGTCCTCCAGGGCCCCGCCACCGACCTGGACATCGAAGCAAAAGAAATTCTTCGACTCCGCAGCCGAATTTATAGTATATTAGGCGAGCATACCGGCAAAAGCGCCGAGCAAATAGAAAAAGATTGTGACAGAAATCTCTGGCTCGAAGCCGATGAAGCAATAAAATACGGTCTGGTCGATAGAATAATAAAGAAAGCTCCTGAAATCGTCAGGGAAAAACAAGAAAGCTAAAAAGTGAAAACCAAATACCCAAAACTATATGCTATACACTATACGCTGTACGCTATTTTCTCTGGTTTTTTGCTCGCCGCTATTGCCGGCTGTGACGGGGCCGCCGGTCCGGACCCGCTCAAAGAGGAAATCAACACCTTAAAACAGGAAAAAAAACAACTGACCCGCCAAATGGAGCAGTCCATCTCGGAAAACGAAAAATTGAAAAAGCAAATCATGGTTCTCTCCGGCCTGCCCACCGACACAAAACTCGAAAACTTCTACAACCTCCAGAGGGTTAAAATTACCGGATTTACTAATTTTTACGATAAAGACAAAGACGGCCGTAGGGAAAAACTCATCGTTTACATTCAGCCGATTGACCAGGACGGCGACGTGGTAAAGGCCACCGGCTCAGTCGATGTTCAGCTATGGAACCTCAACAAAGCCAATGGCAAGGCCCTGCTTGGCCAATGGCACGTTAAGCCTGATGAACTCAGGAAGCTTTGGTTTGCAACACTAGTAACTATAAATTACAGGCTGACATTCGACGTAGCAGACAAAATCGAAAAATTTGAAGAGGCCTTAACAGTCAAGCTTACCTTCACTGACCACCTCTCCGGCAAGGTCTTCAAACAACAGAAAGTCATCGAGCCGTAAAGTGCGTATCTCCTATTGCAAAATGAGAAGGACCGACTCTCAGAGACATATTGATGAACAAAAATCTGATTATACCAAAGGACAAAATAGCTGATTTTTGCGAGCGTCATCATATTCGCCGGCTTGCTGTTTTTGGCTCAGCACTACGGGCAGATTTCTCGGCCCAATCCGATGTGGACATTCTGGTGGAGTTTCAACCCGGTTCTGAGCCGGGTTTTGGTTTCTTTGATATGCAGAACGAACTTTCGAACCTGCTTGCCCGAAACGTAGAGCTGCATACTCCAAATTTCTTAAGCCGATACTTTCGAGACGCCATCCTTAGCGAAGCCGAGGTGCAATATGTCCAAAGCTGACGATGTTGTTCGTTTGCGCCATATGCTTGATGCCGTTCGCAAGGTGATAGAGCTTACAAGAACATCTGAACGCACCGACCTCGATAAAGACGAGAAACTTGCACTGGCGGTGGTACGACTTCTGGAGATTCTCGGAGAAGCAGCGAAAAAAGTTTCTCAAAAATGCCGACAGGACTATCCAGCTATCCCATGGCGACAAATCGCAGGAGCAAGAGACCGTCTAATTCACGGCTATTTCGATGTTGACCTTGATATCGTATGGAAAATCGTTTCTGTTGACCTTCCCCCTTTAGTGGCCCAGTTGGAAAAAGCCCTCTCGAATAATGGGCTGTAAGCTTATCGTTTTAGGCCAGTCTTCCAAATCACCCAGCGATATGTAAATCCTCTTGCAGAAACGCTCCCGCTTTATAAAATACCGGTATGAAGAAATTCCTAAACAGGATAATATGCGGCGATTGTATAGAGGTCTTAGGCAGAGTTCGCAAACCCTTTGCCGACCTCATCTTTGCCGACCCGCCTTTCAATATCGGCTATAAATACGACGAATACAAAGACAAGCTAAAAAAAGAAAAGTACATTGCCTGGACAAAAGACTGGATAACCGCCTGCACAAAAGTCTTAAAACCGCACGGCTCATTCTACATCGCAATAGGCGATGAATATGCCGCCAATGTAAAAATCATTGCCGACGAACTGGAACTTATTCTGCGCAACTGGATTATATGGCACTACACCTTCGGCCAGCAAATGAAAAACAAATTCGCCCGCTCGCATACACATATTTTTTATTTCGTAAAGGACAAAAAGAACTTTACTTTTAACGACCATTCAGTTCGTGTTCCTTCCGACAGACAACTGCTTTATAATGACAAACGCGCCAATCCAGCCGGAAAAATGCCCGACGATGTTTGGAACGGATACTCTCGCATCTGCGGAACTTTCAAAGAACGACTCGGCTGGCACCCCTGTCAAATGCCCGAAAATTTGCTAAAAAGAATCATTGCCGTAAGTTCAAATCCTTCTGATTGCATCCTTGACCCCTTTAGCGGCTCAGGTACTACACTTGCCGCCGCTTACCAGCTTGGCAGAAATTACCTTGGAATAGACATTTCCGAAAAGTACGTTAACAACGCGAAGAAACGTTTAGCCGAATTATCAAAAAAACAATCAGAAAATTTGTTTTTCAATACCACCGAACTCACTCAGATAAAACAGCTTGTTTCTGATATGCAGATTAATCCCGACAGAATCGTCGATGATGAAAATCTTTTGAACCTTTTTACAAAACAGCTTTCGACAAGAATGAACAACGGCAAGTTGTACCGAATCGAAAACATAGCAGCTACTTTAAAGGATTTGTCTGGTTGAATAGCACTCACCTTAAGAACGTTTTGCTCATCTTTTTGCCGCTTATCGCCAGTGCGGTAATGTTGACGGTCATCCAGCCGCCAATAAGCTTTTCGGTTCTGGCCTGGGTAGCACTGCTTCCTTTTATCCTTACCTGCTCACCCCAAGCAAAACCGCTTCCGCTGGCCCTTGCCGCCTATTTAGTCTCGGCCTGTTACTGGCTCGGCAATCTGTACTGGATGGCGCCGTTAACCTTCAGCGGCTGGCTGGCCTTTTGCCTCTACACGGGGCTGCTTTGGCCGCTGCTTGTATTTGCCCTGCGTTACTGTAGAGCAAAAAAAGTACCCCTATTTTTGGCTGTGCCTGTCTTATTTGTCGCCGCCGAACGCCTTCAGGGCCTTTTCCTCGGCGGTTTCTTCTGGCGGTTTCTGGCACACAGCCAATACGCCAATACCACACTCATCCAGCTCGCCGATATCTTCGGTGCCGCCGGTATCTCTTTCCTTGTTGCAATGGTAAATGGATTAATAGCCGACTTATTCATTGCCGTTCGCACCAAAAGCATCTTCCGAACAACTCAACTGTTAAAACTTGTCCTGGTTTCTGCTGCACTGGCCGCAACTATTGCTTATGGACGATGGAGAATAAACCAATCGGACAAATTCATCGAAGATGGCCCATTGGTCGCTTCATTACAATCCAACGTCCCTCAATCGGTCAAGGAATCACTCCAGGCCTCTGACATAATATTTGAGCAACTTCTGCAGAAAAGCAAAGCTGCCGCTGCTGCCGGCGCCGAACTAATCGTTTGGCCGGAGACTATGGTCCAGGCCACGTTAGACCCAAGGACATTAGGCCGGCTTTCCTCAGACTTTCACTGCAAAACCGTCGACGAAATTCTAAGAGAGCACTCCAAAGAAACCGCCTTTGTACTCGTAGGGGCCTATGGCGGCACCATTGAATTGCAGCCCGATTTGACTTTTATTCCAGCTCAAAGGTATAACTCAGCTTTCCTCTATCGACCGGATGGTACCCAGGCGAACAGCCAGTACAATAAGATTCACCTGGTTCCTTTCGGCGAAGTTGTGCCGTTTAAGAAAAGCAGTTCTTTTCTTTATAATCTCCTGATGAAATTTACACCTTATGACTACGATTACTCCCTCGATGCCGGCACTGAATACACCATTTTTGAAATGACGTCCAGCCGACGCGAGAGCGAACAGCCTTACAGATTCAGTGTGATGATTTGTTATGAAGATGCCGTACCCGCAATTGCACGAAGATTTGCAATAGAAACCTCAGGCAAAAAGCAAATCGACTGGCTCGTCAATATAAGTAATGACGGCTGGTTTGTGAAATTCAAAGACGATGCTGAGAAAGTTTTCCCAACCACAGAACTGCCTCAGCACGCCGCCGTTTGTGTCTTCCGGGCCGTCGAAAACCGCCTTGCAATCTTACGCAGTGTAAATACCGGTATCAGTTGCCTCATCGATTCGTCGGGGCGCATACGGGACGGCTTTATCACAGCAAGCAGCGATTTGCCCCATAAAGCTATGGACCGCAGGGGCGTAGCCGGCTGGTTTCTCGACAGGGTCCCAATAGACAAAAGAACTACTTTTTTCAGCAAATACGGCCAATGGCTCGATTTTTGTTGCATTATCTGTCTTTTTTTGACCATAATCCTGTCGTTTTCGGAACGATTTAGCCGAAAAAAAATAAAAGGACGGACAAATGAAAAAAATGCTCACAAAAACTGATTCTCAAAAGCCTCGAGGCAGACAGATAAGGGGTTTTGGTGTTTATTTTTTAGTTTCTGCTTCTTTAATAATATTTGCTTTCGGCTGTGGCGACTCATTGCAGAAAGCTCCCGGCCCCGACACCGCATTAATTGCCTCACTTAAGGAGCAGGCAATCCAAATCGTTGACCAGGAATTAAGTCACTTTGACCCGCGAATCAGGGTTGCCGCTATAGAAGTTGTTGCTGTTACCGGACAGGTCGAATTAATGCCTAAGGTACAGCAATTGCTGAAAGACAACTTTGTGCCGGTCAGATTTGCCGCCTCTGTGGCTGTGGGCGACACAAAATACCGTCCCGCCCAAAGCCTGGTAAAACAGTTGTTGGGCGACCGTAATGAAAGTGTCAAAATCGCCGCCGCTTATGCCATTACGCAACTCGGTTCAAAAGAGGGTTTCAATGTCCTCCGTAACGCCGCAGCCGGTGCCGACAACCTCGTCAGAGCTAATGCTGTTTGGCTGTTGGGCAAAACCGGAAATATGCAGGCACTCGAACTATTGTATTGGGCCCTTGAGGCCAAAGATTCCGATTACAGAACCAGATTACAGGCCGCAGAAGCCATAGCAAAACTCGGGGACGAGCGAATATATCGAAAATTATGGGCGATGCTGATTAGTGCTTATGCCGATGACAGGGTTATGGGCGTAAGAGCAATGGGTGCACTGGGAACCGAACAAGCCAAAAACGCACTCATTACTATGCTGGATGATGATTTGCTGGAAGTTCGTCTCGTTGCCGCTGCTCAGCTCGGCACTCTCGGCTCCAAAGACGGTGAACCTGAGGTACTCGATGTTTTTACGAAAAATCTAACCCATGCCCTTGATAAAATGGATGATATCGAGCGCGTTAACGTCTTAACTGCACTGGCAATAGGCCAGATTGGCTCGCCGAAGCTCACAAAGTTTCTGCCCCGCCTTCTGCAAAACCAGTCCTTGTTTGTCCGTCTTGCCGCCGCCAGGGCCGTTTTACAGTGTGCAATGAACAAATAATTGGCTGAAAAATCCTTGTTATTTCCTCTTTGCTCGTTTTTATCATTCAGTAATTTGCGTTATTTGCCAAAAATATCTTGACCTTTTTCTCTCAAAAGCTTAAAATAGGGTATTTACAGGATATGATGGGTGATGTATAATTCGCACATACAACGTGCGGGTTGAAGTGCTAATTAGTGAAAGGAGCTTATCTTGAGTACGCTTACAAAGATTTTAATAGTTTTATTGACGTTATCCTCAATTTTCCTCTGCGGTATCGTGGTAACCTGGATCGCCAATACTGACAATTACAAACAAAAATACGATGGACAAAGAGCCCAAATAGGAAGCTTGACCGAGGAGCTCAACAGTCTAAAGAAACAGGTAAACCAGAAAATCGAAGAAAAAGCCGCCTTAAAGGCCAAACTCAATAATGATATCGCTGCGATGAGAATAAAGTCTGACCAACTGCAGAACCAGCTAAAGACCGCCGAATCCGAAAAGGCGCTCCTGCTTCAGAAAGTAAATAACTGGGCAAGTGTGATGGAGGCATTCTCACAAACCGCTGATAACAAAGAGCTCTTATTAAAGAATACACTTGAGGGCCTCAACAAAGCCAAGGAAAAACAAATCAAGCTGGAAAAAGAGCTTAACGAAACTACTGCCTACCTGGAAGAAAGAATGGTAATTATGGCATCGCTGGAAGCTGACAAGAAACGACTACTTGAGGAAAAAACCGATTTACAGAAAAAACTTGACCGGTTTCTGCTTCCCACTGGCCGAGTTGCCCCACCCGCCGCACCGGTCACACCAAAAAGAGACATAGCAAAACCGGCAAGGCCAATCCAAACAAAGGATATTAACCTGCAGGGTAGGATTACTGATGTGGATTTGAAAAATTCCATGGCTGCTATATCCATTGGAGCAGCAGACGGCGTTGCAAAAAATATGAAATTCCACATCACAAGAGGCGATGAGTTTATTTGTGATATTCTCATCACAGAGGTTGACACGGAAGAAGCTGTCGGCGTTCTTGACCTTATCGTGCAGCAGCCGAGAGTTGGTGATAATGCAGCTACTAATTTATAGACTTTTGACCATTGATAACTAAATAACGCTAAGCCCGTTAGAAATCGACGGCTTACTTCTAACAGGGCTAAAGAGAAAAAAACCGGTAATCAATAGCAAATAATAAATTATATGAGGTTGATATATGAGTCCTGCCGGACAGAAAAGCGGTTCTAAGGTGTCTGTACCTGATAATATTTACACGGCTATCCTTGCGCTGGCTTTTGGCGCAGTGCTCGCTACCGCAGCATTTGTCGCCTATATATGCCATTCTCAGTTCGGCACTTTATTTAATATTCCGTAGCCAATTGACTGTTGACAATTATATTTTTTATTGTATAAGAGTTGAGTCGATTGAAATCTCAGAAGGGATTCGAAAGTGCTACTGGATACAATCTTAGGCTGGTTTAGCATGGATATGGGTATTGACCTGGGTACCTGTACGACCCTGGTTTGTGTCCGCGGTAAAGGGATTGTCCTCAATGAACCTTCCGTCGTCGCAGTCCGCAAAGGAACCAATATTGTCTTAAACAACGGCGAAGCCGTCGGCATGGTCGCACGCGAAATGCTCGGTAAAACACCCGGCTCAATTAGCGCTATAAGGCCCTTAAAGGATGGTGTAATCAGCGATTTTGAAATAACCGAGGCTATGCTCGGCTACTTTATCAGGAAAGTTCACGGCCGAGGCGGACTTGTCAGGCCTCGTGTCGTTATTGCCGTCCCCAGCGGAATAACTGCCGTCGAACGACGGGCGGTCATCGACAGTGCGGAACGCGCCGGCGCACGCAAGGTTTATCTTGTTGATGAACCAATGGCTGCCGGTATCGGCTCGGGCCTGCCTATCACTGACCCGACCGCTTCGATGATTGTTGACATCGGAGGCGGCACAACAGAGGTAGCTATTATGAGTCTCGCCGACATCGCTACCTGCGAATCAATTCGTATTGGCGGCGATGATATGGATGAGGCCGTCATTAACCATCTAAAGAAAACTTACAACCTGCTTATTGGAGAGGCAAGAGCTGAAAAGGTCAAAATTCAAATTGGTTCCGCCGCACCCCTCGAAGAGGAATTGACTATGGAGGTCGCAGGCAGAGATACCATCTCAGGCCTGCCCAGAAAAATTGTCATAACAAGCGAGGAAATCCGCGAAGCCCTCCGCGAGCCAATCGCTGCTATCATTGATACTGTTACGACAACCCTCGAAAAAGCCGAACCCGAACTTGCCGCAGACTTAATAGACAACGGAATACATATCTGTGGAGGCGCCTCTCTACTGAGGGGAATTGATACCGTGCTGGCAAATTCAACCGGTCTGAGGGTTCAAAGGGTAGAGGACCCACTCAGCTCCGTAGCTCGCGGCACAAGCGTCTACCTGGAAAATCTGGAGCTATGGAAGGACACAATGGACCATAACGAGTACGGATGGGAATGATTAGTTGTGGTTCAGCAGTAATGCGCCACGCATAATATGCAGGGCGCAATACGAAATACGATTATGGCAAGGAAGCAAATCAAACTCTCCAGACGAATGCTATTCACCTGGTGTATGTTGGTTGGCTTTATCTTTCTCTTCTCCCCGCAGAAATTAACAAATAAGTTTCAGTTTGCTTTCGCCCGCATTTTTCGATGGCCTTTAAGTATCGGCAGAAACCTCTCGGTTTTAGCACGGACTCAGCAACCCGGTAACGGTATCTTCCGCCGAAGAGAATCACAATACCAGAATTATATTGCCACCATTGAAGAGCAATTACGCCAAAAACATCAAATGCTCGAAGAAGTAACCGGCCTGCGGCAAAGACTTCCACTCGAGGGTGCAGATTTAATCCCTGCCAATGTTGCAACGGCTTTTCTCGACAGCTCAAGAAATGAGCTTGTTATTAACCGCGGCCAGAACGACGGACTGACCCTTGGCCAGTTCGTCCTGGGTGACAACGGCATCATCGGTATTATTTCCAAAGTTGATTCACGCAACGCACAGGTCAGATTGATCACAGACCCCGCTTCCAGGATAAAGGCAAAAATTGAGGGCCTGGATATCAGCAAGGTGATGCTGTGTGGTGCCGGCGGAAATTGTGCCAAAGTGCCGATGGTTTCTGTCAGGCACAAAGTAAAAACCGGCAGCAGAGTCTTTGCACTAAAAAAGCCCGGCCTTCTCGATACGCCTATAGTTACTGCAACTGTAACCCAGTGCAAACCCGATGACCAAAACCCCCTCGTTTGGGATATAACCGTCGAGCCGGTATGTGACCTGGAAACAATAAACAACGTAGCTGTGATTATTATGAATCCGCAAAAATAGTGCAACAATGCAAATTTTGCGATCCTTCAAAAAACTAATACCCGTTTGAGATAAGAAAATGCGATGGTCTCGGTTTGCAATTTTAATCATTTTGGCTGCTGTGCTACAGGCCGGTTTCCTGGCACGCTGGAATATCAGGCCGGATTTGCTACTAATACTTTTGGTTTTTTTTGCCGTTTACTGCGGCACCACCGAGGCGATTATAACCTCATTCGTAATAGGGTTCACCGCTGACTTAATCGGCTCTTCTATGGGCCCGCAGATAATCAGCTTTGGTCTTTTTGGCACTTTGCTGGCTTACCTTCACCGTCTCATTGCTATCCGAAAAATGCCGTACCAGGCCGCCTCCATATTTGTCGTCGGTCTCTTTGCTGCTGTAACGGCATATCTCTTAAGCCGCCTCACTTCTCAGCCGCCGATTCAAAATGTTTACAGTCTTATTTTTGCAACCTCTTTGTATTCAGCCGTAGTGGGCCCGTTTTTATTCTTGCCTTTTGCCTGGTGGATGCGTATAAAATCGCATCGTTCCAGTCGGAACTAAATTCGTATTTAGCCAATTACAAAATGCTGCTCAAGTGAACTATAAAATACGAAATACAAAAGGATAATGTATAATAAGAGAGTCAAAATTTTTGTAATCATAAGTGCCGTTTTGCTTGGGGTCTGTTTGCTTCGCCTCGCACAGCTCCAACTACTGCCGGACTCCTCTATTGCCGAGAGCATCACGGAACTAAAAAAGCAGAGAGGAACTTGGCGGCCGCTAAAAACTCTAAGAGGTAAAATACTCGACAGAAAGGGCAGAGTCTTGGCCGCCGACCAGCCACAGTTCGAGTTGACAATAAATTATGAACTTACTTCTTTTGCTGACGACCGCTTCATTCGAAGCAAACTCTTAAAGGCCGCCCAAAAAAACGACCCGGCCAAGGCAAAGGAAACAATCCACAAAGAAGTCCGGGCAAAACTTGAGGATTTACAGCAAATAATCGAAAAATGTACGTACTTCGGCCTCGAACGTGCGGACATTGAGAACAGAATCAAACAAATAAACGACAGAATATGGAACCTGCGTTCATATCTCGCCTGGAAAAGAAATTATCCCAACCAGCCCTTCGAGCAGGCCGAAGATGACCCCAACCAGCGGCTCTTGCTTACCGCCGCCGTCGATATCGCCGAGATGCACAACAACTACAGATTATTGGAATTAAAGACCGATGACGATATCTTTACCGCTCAACTGGAATTTATGGACACCGACAATGTTCAGATTCTCCCCAAACTTCACAGAATCTATCATTATGATTCGGTCGCCGCTCAGACAATAGGCTGGGTCGGCCGGCCGCAAAAAAACGACATTAAACTTTTCGAACACGACAAATTCGCTCACTATCTGCCGGACGACCTCTGTGGTCGTGAAGATGGCGCCGAATATGTCTGTGAGACTATACTTCGAGGCAGACGCGGACTCGAAATTTACGATATAGACAGCCAACTCATAGACCGAACAGAAACCCAGTTCGGCACAGATGTTTCACTAACGCTCGACATAGAGCTGCAAAAGAAAATCCAGAATTATATAACCGATTGCTCCATCAATCCCAATTGCAAGGCACCTTCCGCAACCGTTGTCATTGACGTCGAGTCCTCGGATATACTCGCATTGGTTTCGCTCCCCACTTTCAACTTAAATCGTGCCAGATACGATTATAAACTTCTGGCCAGCGACCCCAATAGGCCTTTTCTCAACCGTACGATTTATGAACATTATCCGCCCGGCTCAGTTGTAAAACCCATAATCCTTATCGCAGCCCTTGAAACCGGCAAAATTACCCCAAACGAGATTATCTCATGCCAGCCTCAGAATGCACCGACCGGCTGGCCAAACTGCTGGATATTCAATAAGTACAATTGGCTAAGCCACGATATTCAATGGTCCGGCTCCGGCGGCAACAACGCCCGCAACGCAATTAAGGGCAGTTGCAATATCTATTTCTCCCGACTGGCAGACAGAATCGAACCTGAGAACCTCCAGCGATGGCTTTTTTGTTTCGGATACGGCCATAGAATCCTCCATCCACCTGCCGAAACCCAGGCAACACAATACGAAAGAAATTTCAGACAGGCAAATGGAATAATCTCGTCCGCCAATCCGGACCAAGGCATAAAAATTTCCGATTTCGAACAATTAAAAGAACTGCCGCTTAAAAACAATGACAGACGGTGGTTCGGAATTGGCCAGGGCAATCTCCGCGTTACGCCCCTGCAGGTCGCAAATTCCTTTGCAGCTATCGCCCGCGGCGGCTTATACAAAAACCCTCGGCTTTTTATTGATGCTCCGGAAAATGCTGCTATCAACCTTGATATATCACCGCAGAATCTCGCTCTTGTTTACGATGGCACCAATGCCGTTGTCAGCGAACTTAATGGAACCGCTTACAAGGAATTCGAACCTGTTCTTAACAGTTTTGCCCAGCAGAACATAAAGGTCTATGGCAAAACAGGCTCTACTGAAAAGCCCGCCCACGCCTGGTTCGCAGGCTTTGCCGCCGACGGCTCAGGACGAAAAATCGCGATTTCCGTCGTAGTCGAAGGAGGTCTGCACGGCTCATCGGACGCTGCTCCTTTAGCACGAGACATCATCCAACTCTGCATCGATGAAGGATACATTGGGGAAGCCATTTTGCGATAAACTGCAAAATCCGGCCTCTCGGTAATGCTTCAACTCAAAAAAACTAACGCTCACAATGCACACGAACACTTCAGCCGGCAGTTATATTGATTGGTTTGCCGAGCTTGTTCAGCTCATCCTGCAGTATCCCAAAGAATTTGTCGTTATCCGGCCAGATAATCCCCCCGTTGTCCGGTACAGGGTCATCAATCTTATCGAGAAACCGCTCTATCGTCTCCTCATCCAGCTTTTCAGAGGAAATCCCCAGCCCAAGTTTTTCTATATAATGGGCGTTAATCATTTGCTCATACTGACTCGCCAAAGGAAGCAAACACATCTTCTTTTTCAGGTGCATACACTCACTTATCAGTGAAAAACCCGCCGAAGCTATCACCCCACGTGCCGCTGCCAAATCGACAAGAAATCCATCCGTCGAACGCTCTTTGAAAATACAATTCTTAAATTCGCCGATTTCATCGAAACCGTAAATATAAAATTTCTGACCGCCAAATTTACCAAGTATCTCCACTAATTGCTCCCGCCCTTTCCCACTGGTTGAATACAGCAGAATATGTTCTCCCTCTCGCCCATCAAGTGCCCTTACCACAGGCCTTATGATTGGTGGTGCAAGAACAGCTGAATCAATTCTCAATTCCGCCTCGAAGAAATTTATAATAATATAAGAAACAGCACCAACGTAGTAGCATTCGGTTACCACACTGGCGGTCAGACGCGAAAACCAGTTCTTGCTTTTATGTTCCAGCTTACACAGCGTCAGCATATGTTCATGGTCGATACTGATAAACGGCAGACTGTTTCGCCACGCCCACCACGCGCTGAAAGGCTCAAAATCCGATATTATCAGTTCCGCCTTGAACGGCTCAAAAAATTGTTTGAAAAGACGGTCATTTTGCTCATTGGCCTCGGGTATCTTAAGCAGGTTGCGCCTCAACGTTTCCGATTTATCTACACGGCCGTTTTCATAAACAAAGGAAAGACCGAATATATCTTTCACGCGCTCTCCGAAATACTGTTTCAGATAAACAAGCGACTTCTGTGACCCGACAAACATCACATCGTGCCCGCAATCGATTAGTCGCTGACCTATCAGATGTGACCGGCTGCTGTGTCCGAATCCTTCCCCAGCAACTGCATAGATTATCTTGGCCATAAATGAATCTTTCTTAGTGATTGTCTTTTGCTAACCTTGCGCCGGAAATCTCACCAACCGCCCATTATTCTTATCGTTCGAGATAATTCAACGTCTTTTCAATTATTTTACCTGCCACAGGTGCTGCCACCATCCCACCCGTATAACCTTTGCCGAGCCGGATGTTAGGCTTGAAGATGGAAACCAAAACCACCACTGCCGGTTTCTCCGCAGGCCCGCCGCCTACAAATGACGCTACATAAGAGTCCTCCGAATAACCTCTTTGGTCCTTTTTAGCTAATTGAGCGGTACCGGTCTTACCGAACACCTGCCATTTTTGCAATTTGGCCTTTTGCCCTGTACCTTCGTTAACCACACCGACCAAACAATCGCCGACAATCCATTTGGCAACCTCCGGCTCCACTACAAAACCAACACCGCCCTGATGACGGTCTAATCCAGCACCATCTTGAGACCTCTTCACCAAACGACCGCCGACTTTAACAATCTCACCGTTATTATCTACTATTGCTTTGGCCAGAAATGGCCGGACAGAGCGACCGCCGTTGGCAAGTATGCAGAACGCCCGAATCAGTTGAACACCCGTTACAGAAATCTCCTGTCCAAACGGTATTCGTGTCACGCTGTATCCTGTCCACTTTTGCGCAGGCCGAACCAATCCCAACGCCTCAGCAGGCCAATCTTCACCTGTCTTTTTACCAAAACCGAAAAGTTGCAAGCCTTTATACAGTTGTGCTT
>CAZECQ010000030.1:0-17343 GCA_964510545.1 uncultured Pirellulales bacterium
ATGCTGCCCGGCTGGATCGGCATGAAAGCAGCTACCGCCTCTAATTCACGAACCTGCCAGGCTGCCAAAAGCAGCGGCCTGCGTAAAGCACTGGATACGGCCTTTCAGGGCAGTGCTGTGATGGGCATCTCCGTCGCATCTGTTGGTTTAATTGGGCTTGGCACTTATTCTTTTCTTGTACTTAACGGAAATGCCCCTGATTCTTTGCCTTATATCATCGCAGGTTTTTGCCTTGGTGCTTCTTTCTTCGCACTATTTGGCAGAGTAGGCGGTGGCATATTTACAAAAAGTGCCGACATCGGGGCGGACATGTCGGGCAAGATAGAACACAACCTGCCGGAAGATGAACCTCGCAACCCGGCTGTAATCGCTGATAATGTCGGCGATAATGTTGGTGATGTTTCCGGTATGGGTTCGGACCTTTTCGAGTCATGCATGAGCTCTACGGTAGCGGCGATTATTATGGGTATTAGAATGGGGGAAATGAAATATATAGTGCTTCCACTGGTACTTTTGACTATAGGCTTTATCAGTTGCCTTGGTAGTATGTCTGTTGGTCATTTTCTTACCAGGCGTACTGACCCACAGGATTTTTTGCGGAAAATTATTTACGTTGCCAACGGCCTTTTCCTTACAGGTGCGTTAGTGGCGGTTCTTGCCCTTACAGGCGAATTCAGCTTGTTCATAACAGTTTTAGCCGGCGTTGCCTGCGGCCTTTTAATAGGCCTTGAAACCGAATACTTCGGCTCAGGACTGCCTATCCGCTACATTGTAAAAATGTCAGATACAGGGGCGGCAACGAATGTAATCGCGGGGTTGGCGATAGGATTTATTGGAGCACTTTTGCCTATTTTTACAATTTGTGCGACGATAGTTGTAGCACTGCTTGCAGGGGGGCTTTACGGAATAGGGATTTCGGCGGTAGGCATGTTAGGTACAATGGCGATTATTATGACCATCGATGCTTACGGGCCTATAGTTGATAACGCAGGCGGTATTGCCATAATGAGCAAGGCAAGCGCAAAGGTTCGCAGTATTACAGACCGCCTCGATACGGTTGGAAATATTACAGCAGCTATCGGCAAAGGCTTTACTCTCGGTGCCGGTGTCATAACATCGGTAGCATTATTCGCAGCTTATGTCGGTGGAACGGAATTGGGAGACGCCAAACTGTTTGCTCCGGCTGTACTGGTAGGGCTGTTTCTTGGTGCTGCTCTGCCGCTTCTTTTTGCAGCCTGGACTATGGGGACTGTAACTCGAATAGCCAACAAACTGGTTATGGAAGTTCGCCGCCAGTTCAAAGAAATAAAAGGACTGTTAACCGGTAAGGCGGAACCTGATTCAGATAGATGTGTAAATCTCATTGCCAGAGATTCTCTTATAGCTACAGTTGTGGCTGGGGTGATTGCTATCTCCGCACCATTTATTATTGCCTTTGTATTAGGCTCAGAGGCGTTGGGCGGTTTTCTCGTTGGAGCGATGATAACCGGCTCGGTGTTGGGAATAAGCATGTCAATCGGGGGAGGCGCATGGGACAATGCCAAGAAATTTATTGAAGCCCAGCGTCAAAGAGGCGAAGATGTTGAAGATGCGTATAAGGCTGCGGTGGTCGGTGATATGGTAGGCGACCCGTTTAAGGATGTTTCCGGCCCTGCTATGAATATACTCATCAAGCTTATGGTTACCATAGCATTGGTGTTCTGTTCGGTACTTTGTTCGATGTAAAGAAGGAGACAACGTGGGTTTTACAGATATTTGCTGTAGTATTGCCTGCCGGATTGGCGAGTTCACGGGAAAAAGTCATAATGCACTCTCGTCAGCACAAAAAAAGCTGAAAGAATCGACTCAAGCTCTGAATCCGAAGAATCTGCCGGAGAAGATAAAAAACGCTATTTACGAGAAGCTAACTCGCACGCTATACAAGCAAGCTGAGTTTATGATGGGCAAGATTTCAGAGCGAATGGAAGCAATAGATGCGGTGGCACAGCCATTTTATGCAAAAATTAGCTCTTTAGCCGCTAACGGCCCAGTCACTGAAACCCAGTTATGGCAAGCTATGAATTCAATTGAAGCAGCCAAGAAGTTAACTGATGAGGAAAAAGTATTATTGGTAACCTTATTTGGCCAAATTGTCGGCGCTCAAAAGTCAAAAGTTGTCGATGCGGTTGTTGTCGAAAAATCAACTAAATCATCCGCTGTGAATAAAAGTGCTGCTCTGACCGGCGAATCCAACGCAAATTAAACAATTGCCTAACCAGTCGATTGTCCCTTAATTTCCACATAAACAGTTGTATTGATGAATCCAGTTAGACGAAAGCTAAGCTTTTTCCTGACCGAAGCCGCCCATAAAGGCATAAATGCTGTAGATCCTGGATCTGTGTGCGCAAAGGAATTAAGCAAGATCAAGGATGTTGATGCGGTTATAGTGGAAACCGTCGAAAAAATATGCCAAGCCGCTACTTTGGCTGAGATATCAAAGGTCCTTTTATTAACAGCCCAGTTAAGAGGGACATTAGGCCGAAAAAGAGAATCAATAAAAAGCGATATTAAGAAAATAGCGGAAGTTCTGGTAGCAAGGGTCGAGGCTGAATCAGGACCACTTAAGCTGCCACAATCCTGTCGTCTTATACTTTTGGGTGTTTAGTTCTGCTCAGGAACCAATATGGGATTAAATGAAATTTCTCGTGGTTTCGGACATGGCGTGGGCAAACTTGTAGGAGGTACTCGTAAAGTTTTGTCCTGGCCTGGCAAATGCTAGCTTAATCAAAGAAAGGGGTATGATATGAAAGAATGGACAAATAAACCGCCTTCCGTGATACCGACGGCAAGTTCAATGTCTGCCAAGACTTCAGGGCAAGCCATCACAACCGGCGGTGCTTTGCCTACCTCATTAGCAAGCGGTGGTTCAAGTGCTCTGGCAGCAAACTCTCAAAAGATATTAACTACTGCTAATACCAGCACGGCAATAACAGACAAAGTAGTCGCTGGAGTAGCTTTAGTTGCCCCACTGACGGTAGGTGTAATTGTCGGCGGCGTAGCCGCAGTCTGTTACGGCGTAGCCAACATGATAAAGTATGGCGAAAACAAAAAATCTGGAAAGCAAGCAGTTACGGATACTGTGAAGGGTTCTGCAGGCTTAGGGATATCTGCTGGTTTGGGAGAGGCGGCAGGTGCCGCAATTGCCGGAAGCTCTCTTGCAATGGGAAGCACAATCGTTGCTCCAATAGCAGTTGGTGCTGCAGTCGCATGTGCTTCTATAAAAATGTGGAATAGGTTGTTCTTTGAAAAAACGACTTAAAGTCGAAAACAAAATGATTGTTCACTATTTATTTGAGGATAGGGACTTGCCAGCATTGGCATCTGCAGCATTAAGCATAACATTTTTTCAGGGGGTGATCCCTCCCCTATATAGGAGGTATTGGGTAGACTGTTCCATACTGCCTTACTGGGGCCTTCCTCGATTTACAAACACCAGCACAAAGGAAAGATAGTAAATCTCACGGGCCTCCTTTTTGGCCGATTGTTTACCTATACTATTTCGTGTTTATCAGGTAATTTAGAATAATGTAGAAAGGGGGACTAAAATGAAAGAATGGTCAAACAAACCGACTAATTTAGTTAAGACAAGTTCATCACATGTCAAAACCGTATCTTCGAGCCCGGTTGGCAGTGTAGGCTCGTCAATTGTCAAGACATCCGGTTCTGTCGTTAAAACCAGCGGGGCATCTGTAACTTTGACCAGCGGCAGTTCAACTACACTTGCCTCAACCTCTTCAGGAACAGTAGGTGTCAATCTAACACAGAGGGCTGCTGTAGGAGCTGCTGCAGTTGCTCCTTTGGCAGCAGGAACAGTTGTGGGCGGCATAGCTGCTGTGTTTTATGGTATATCGAACATGATAAAGTATGGAGAACATAAAAAAACCGGAACACAGGCAGCTAAAGATACAGTGAAAAACTCTGCAGGCTTAGGTGTTTCTGCCGGTCTGGGCGTTGCAGCAGCTCATGCCGTTGTGGGCACCGCTCTTGCTTTGGGCAGCACAGTTGTCGTTCCTATAACTGCTGGCGTTGCAACGGGATATATCAGCATAAAAATATGGAACAAGATTTTTCCCGGGGGAAAAGAAGCTTCAAAAACCAAATAAAAAAACTAAATGAACTTTATGTAGAAGGGGCAAGCAATGGGCTTAAATCTTAAAACAGGAGTATTGGGTAGTGGTTTGGGGCTTGGATTAGGAAATGGCCATGCCTATGCCGCAACAGGTACTATTCTTGGCTTATCGCTCGGGACAGTCGCACTGGCAGTTGGCGGAACAGTTTTACTCATCGTTGGAATCAAAAAACTGGTGAAGTCAAAAAAGAACAAACCAAAAACCATATAATTGAAAGGGGATACAAAATGACTTTTGGAACATTAATTTTCTTAGCTCTGGTAACCGGGGAAATTGTAGCTTTGGTAAAGATAGGCAACCAAAACGAGCGCATCAAAAAACTCGAAAAGAAAATCGCAAAACAAAAGTGAAGGTAGACAATAAGAAAATATCACGAAATTTGAAGGGAGTTGTAGAATGATAGGTGCATTGATTTTTTTGGTTTTGATAATCAGTGTGATTGTACTCACGGTAAAAGTCCGTGGACAAAGAAAACGTCTCGACAGAATCGAGGACAAAGTTTACAAATAAATCTGGCAGATATATTTCGCCGTCGGCTTTAAGCCCGCGTTTCTTTGCTTTTGCAGGTTTTGCAAAGGCCAAATATCTCCATCCTGTGTCTAACAGCCTTGAATCTGTGCTTTCTTGTCAGGTTTTCCTGCAGCTTTTCAATTGCTGGGCTTATTACCTCGATAATTCTGCCGCATTTAAGGCAAACCAAGTGATCGTGGTGCTGATGCTTGTATTTGTGCTCAAAGCGTCTGATATTGCCCCCAAAATCAGTCTCTCTTGCTAATCCTGCATCACAGATTACCTTCATTGTTCGGTATACGGTGGCAAGGCCGATTTGGGGGTGTTTTCTTCTGACCAACTCGTAAAGGTCGTTAATCGTAAGGTGCTTTTCCGTTTTCAGGAATACATCCAGGGTTTGCTCTCGCTGTTTGCTGTACAGCATGCCATTTTTTCTAAGATACTGACTGAATATGGTCTTTGCTGACTTCATACATCTGCCAAAACATAATGATTATAGTTCTCAATCTTACTCCAAGCCATTCTAACGCTGTGCTAAAGCTATATCAAAAAATTTTTCAAAAAATCCAAAAAAAATAAAAATAGTTGACATGGTTCTGGTACTGGGGTAGAATTGGTAATTGAGATTGAGAGCCATAATCAATCTCAATTATCGGCTTAGTTTTGTTATTACAGGGATGTGGAAAAGTGTTTTACAGAAAGGAGTGAAAAATAAGCAGAACAAAAGTTATCCTAAGTATTGTGGTTTTGTTGGCCTTAACCGGGTTTTGCCAGGCCGAAGGCGAGAGTATCTGGCAGCAGGAGACCCTCACTAATGGTTTCTGGGGGCTAAATGACAGGCTGGCTCCTTCCGGTATCGAGATAGGCCTTGGTTTGACTGCTGCCTATCAAACAAATGTCCACGGGGGAACAAGCACAAATGACCGCCGAGGAAGACATCTCAGCAGATACGACCTGGAAATGTCAATGGACCTGGAAAAGCTGTTGGGTATTGAAGGCGGCTCGTTTTTTGTGCATGGCTGGGGCGGATGGCCTGATACCGAAGGCATCGACGGACATTCCGTGGGCAGTGCATGGGGAATAAACGCTCTTACTGTCGGTAATCGAAGTCTGGATATTGTCGAGGCGTTCTATGAAGGGCCTTTCTTCAGTGATAATCTCACTATAGCAGTTGGTAAGCTGGATTTCACCGGCATATTCGACGCTTCCGAATATGCTGATGACGAATGCAGTCAGTTTCTAAATGCTTCTTTGGTCGATGACCCGACTATTCCATTTCCATCGCAGGGTCTCGGTGTTGTGCTTACTTATAACCTGACCGAATCATGGTATATCATGGCTGGTGTCGCTGACGCACAGGCTGACAACAGAGAAAACGGTTTTAGGACTACATTTCATGATGAAGACTATTTCTTCTACGCTCTTGAGACAGGAAAAACCATAGGCAGCGGTACCTATCGAGTGGGTCTCTGGAATGACCCTCAGCCGAAAGGCAGCGACAATAAGCGTGATGATGTTGGCGTTTATACAAGCTGTGACTGGTTGGTTTACCAGGAAAATCCCGGCGCCGAAGACGGTCAGGGACTTGGTACGTTTTTCAGATATGGTTATGCCGACGATAAAAGAAATGATATTACAGGCTTCTGGAGCATTGGATTTCAGTATCAGGGTCTTATTGAGGGCCGCAATGATGATATCCTCGCCTTAGGCTTTGCCAAAGGCGTCTTCAGTGACAAGGCCTCTACAGCTTATACCGATGATTATGAAAGTGTCTTTGAACTATATTACAGCGCTGCTATATCGCCCTGGTTTCATATCAGCCCGAACATTCAGTACGTTACCAATCCCGGCGGTGATAAAACTATTGATGATGCTGTCATACTGGGCCTGCGCGTTCGAGTGATTTTTTAACGGAAAGGTGTTCTGTTAACCGGAGAAATTTTTCATGGTCCAACACAACAAAAGATACGGTGTTGCGGGGTTACGAGCGCGAATGATATTCTAAGGAAAGCCCTGAATATGAAGAGTACAACAAGCAAAGAAAGGAATTTGAAAATAGATAATCCAAGCAGCTTGACCCCGGTCAAGAAAATAGCTATCGTTGGTCTGCCAAACACCGGCAAGAGCCAGGTATTCAATAATCTCACCGGTACATATACACTGGTTGCCAACTATCCACTTACTACGATAAAGGCCGAAAGGGCCAGATGCAATATCAACGGCCAATCTTACGAAGTCATAGATACACCCGGCCTGCACTGTCTCTATATTCATTCCGAAGAGGAACTGCAGGTTCGTGATATGATATTTTCCGAAAAGCCGGACGTTATCATCCAGTGCATTGATGCCAATCAGCTCAAGCAATCACTTACCCTTACCGCGGACTTGCTCGAATTAGAAATACCTATGGTAATATCACTTAATGCGATAGACGAAACCGCTAAAAAGGGTATATGGATCGATTCAGCCGGCCTGTCACGGGCTTTAGGCGTCCCTGTCATTGAATCAATTGCTGTCAATGGTATTGGCACAAACCATCTTAAAACCGCTATAAGCAAAGCCCACATCGACAAGCGACCTGTAAAGTATGGTGAAATTATAGATAGCGGTATATTGACTATTGCCTCTCAACTCCCCCAGGACCTGTCCTTTAAGCGAAAGACTGCTGTTTTACTATTGCTCAACGATCCATTCCTTACCGATTACCTGACAAAGAAATATGGGACCGAGAAGATAGTTCATTTGACCGAACAGGTAAATAGAATTAACCAACAGTTCAGGGCAAATATCGGCCAAGCCATAAACAACAAACGTGCTCGCTGGGTGGATGAGTTAGCAGATAATACAACCAAAAAGCAAAAGATTGCCCCCGGGCAGTTTTCAGAAGCTTTTGGGCGATTGAGTCGCCATCCGGTGTTCGGGGTCCCGATATTAATATTCTTCTTGCTGATGACATTTATGCTTGTGGTTCATGTTGCCGGTTTCATCGATGAAATACTCAGTGCTGTCTTACTTGACCCTACTATAGGGTTTATCGAAGGACTGTTCCAAGCAAAAGACGGAGCTATAAAACACCAGTTCTGGTACGACTTTCTTGTAGGACATTACGGGATTCTGACGCTGGGTTTATTTAATGCCATAGTTACAGTACTTCCAATACTTTCTGTATTCTTTCTTATGTTTGGTTTCCTCGAAGATATAGGCTATATGCCAAACCTCTGTGTCCTGGTTAAAAGGATTTTTGGAAAGATAGGATTAACCGGCAAAGCGGTTATGCCATTGGTTTTAGCATTTGGATGTAAAACGATGGCAACGCTTTTTACGAAAAGCTTAAATAGCCGCAAGGAAAAATTCATAGCCGTTTACCTGATTGCTTTTGCCATACCCTGCGCTGCGCAATTGGCTATCGATATGGGGATAATTGGAAAACTCGGAAATCTGCGGCTTTTAGGCTTTGTAATTGCCTATGGGACACTGGCAATTGTTGAGATTGGCGTAGGGTTCCTGCTTAATAAGGTGATAAAAGACGATGAAAAAAGCGACTTTATCCAGGAATTGCCCGCTATTCGAGTTCCAAACCCAAAGGCGATAATTGTCAAGACCTATTATCGTCTGTATTGGTTTCTGAAAGAAGCACTTCCAATATTTATTATTGCGGCGGCGGCGCTGTTTTTCGTTGATAAAATAGGCCTGCTTGATTTAACAAAAACTGCATTAAGCCCGGTTGTTGTCGGATGGCTTGGTTTGCCAATCGACATTGTCGATGCGCTGATACTTTCTCTTGCACGACACGAGGCGGCAGCTGGTTTACTGTTAAACATGGTAGATTCAGGTGCTCTGAATTTTATCCAGTGCGTAGTTGCTGTAACTATTACAACGATGTTTGTTCCATGCTTTGCTAATATTGTGGCAATGTGTAAGCAGATGGGCGTAAAAACCGGTTTAGCTATGACTGTAGCGATAAACGTATCATCTTTCGTTCTGGCAGGTATTTTAAACTGGATACTGGTATTTACTATTGGGAGATGGATTTTATGAATAACGGGAAAAGAGAAAGAGATGAGCATCTCGAACAGTTATGGTATATGAAAGAAGACGGGAACGATTCGACAGAGGCTCTCAAAGTCGCTATGAAAGGCAAACTGGATACCGCAATAATTGATGAATTGGCGTCTGAAGATATGGTTGAATTATCTGCCGATAGGAGCAAAATCAAGCTTACAAATAAAGGCGCCGATTACGGCAGGCAGCTGATCCGTGCACACAGACTTGCGGAAAGATTGATTTACGATGTCCTTGGCGGTGATTTTGAATCAGGGGCGTGTGAGTTTGAACATATCGTCACTCCCGAATTGGTGGATAGTATCTGTACCCTGCTTGGACATCCGAAAACATGTCCACATGGAATGCAGATACCGCAAGGCCGCTGCTGTACTCAATCTGCAAAGATAGCACATAGTTCGGTGATTCCTTTGTCCGAGTTGGAAATAGGACAATCGGCACGCATCGCTTACGTAAATTGTAAAAGTGACCAGCAACTCCACAAAATCAACGGCCTCCATTTAAGACCGGGGGTAACCGCTAAACTACATCAAAAATACCCAACCTTTGTCGTTGAATGCGAAGGCAGCAATATTGCTATGGACGAACAAATCGCTTCCAGCATCTGTGTATGGCGGGACCCCGAATATTTACAGTCGACTGTAGAAAAAAAAGTTGGACACCCGGAGAGGCAACATAAAAAAAGGGGGAGATTCAGGCACAGACACGGGGCCAAGCTGTAACAGTATAGCAGTATTGAATTGATTGTCGGCCTTCTTTTGTCTTCCGACAATTCTGTGATAAGGATATTTGCATGACATTAGAAGAAATTTTTGCGCCCATAGCAAAGGATTTGCAAAGGGTAGAAAGTAAAATAAAAAATTATCTGAATTCGGACAATAAATTCGTCCATCAACTCAATACGTATGTCACAAATAAGTCGGGGAAAATGCTGCGTCCAGCCCTTGTCCTGCTTTCAGCCAAAACAGACACCGCCACTCTTGAGAAAGCCATCTCTGTGGCAGCAGCAGTTGAGATAATTCATACTGCCACACTTATTCATGATGATGTGGTTGATGATTCTGACAAGCGGCGAGGGCGGCCAACGGTTAATTTTAAATGGAATAACGCCATTTCAATAGTTTTGGGGGACTGTTGGTGTGCAAAAGCTATTATGATCCTTTTAAAATCCGGAATTGCCGGGATATTAGAAGGTATGCTCGAAACAGTTAACATAATATGCGATGGTGAACTGGAACACTTAAACAGATGTTATGACCTATCGCTTAGTGAATACCAGTATCTTGAAATTGCAGAGAAAAAAACCGCTTCCCTTATGTCTTTTTGCTGCAAAGCAGGAGCTTTGACAGCAAAGACGTCTGCGAGAAATTCACAAGCCTTAGCTAATTATGGATTAAATTTAGGCATCGCTTTTCAGATTGTTGATGACTGCCTGGATATGGTTGGCACAGAACAAAGAACTGGCAAGCCCTCGGGCAGTGACCTTTCTGAAGGCAAAGTAACTTTACCTCTCATTTACACAGTAAATACAGTAGGCAAGACGGACCAAAGATGGATAAAGAAAATCTTTGAGAAACGGCAAATTAACCAAAATGATTCAGGCCGAATAAGAAACATGGCAAAGCAATGCGGGGCGACAAGACTTTGCTTGGAAAAGGCAGCCGAATATAGAGACATATCCAAGAAAACTTTAAGTTCGCTAAAAGACTGCGAAGCTCGGAGTGCTCTGAGTCGGCTCGCTGACCATATTGTAGAGAAAGGACTCGGTTTTGCTTGAGTTCAAGCAAAACTTGATTTCTCAGGCCGATATAATTATAATCCCAACGACAAAATTCAAGAAGGAGACTGAGATATGGAAAAGAAACAATTAGAAATTAAAGAAGCAAAATTCGCGACAGCAGGAGAAAGCAAAGCAAAAAAGAAATGGCAAAAGCCCAAACTTGAAGATGTTTCAGGAAAAGTAATGGCACAGCCCTACATCCGGTTCACTTAATCGTCTTAATAATCTCAGGGGGTAGATTATTATTGACACATAAGTCATAAGCTCCGCTGTGTTCTTACGTATTTATTAATCCTGGCAGAAAAGAGAGGTTTTGATGAATTTTACAGAGCATACAAAAATCAGAAAAGAAAAGTTCGGAACAGTAATATTTGACACACTTACTGAAAAAATATTTATCACTGACCAGATTGGCAGTGAAATTCTCTGTTTGATCGAACAAGACAAAGACTTGCCTGAAATCGTAGGTGGATTGAGCAAAAATTTTGACGGTGACAAGCAAACTATCGAAAAAGATGCTGTTGAGTTTACCGATCAATTAATATCAAACAACATAGTTTGTGCATAGGAATGAAGATTGATATAACAACTGAAGACAAAAAGCTAAGTCGTTTAACCAATCCTGGCCCGGATGACGAACTGCGCGAAATTCTCAAAGGCACTAATTTCGAAGATTATAAATCGCCGCTTTTTCTCGCCTGGCAGCTAAATTCGGCCTGTAATTTGAGTTGTCTTCATTGCTGCCAGGAGGCCGGCCACAGTATGCCGGATGAATTAAGCAAAGGCCAGTCGCTTGATTTGTGCAGACAAATAGTGGAACTGGATATTCCTTATGTGGCTATCTCCGGCGGAGAACCACTGCTTTGCCCTCATCTTTTCGATGTCTGTGAATTAATCAGAGACAAAAATATAAGTTTGAAGATAGAGACTAACGGTGAACTCATAGACAAGCAGGTTGCTGAGAAGTTAGCTTCGCTGAAGTTACGGTCGGTACAGATAAGTCTTGACGGCGCAACACCACAAGGACATGAGAGTTTAAGAGTAGCCGGCAACTGGAAAAAGGTGATCTCGGCCTGTAAAATGCTTGTGGAATGCGGTGTTAATACAGAAGTTGTTTTTGTTCCAACACAGTTTAACATCCACGAAATTGCAGATGCCATAGACATGGCTTATTCTCTGGGTGCTCAAGGTTTTTATACGGGCAAAACAATGCGGATCGGCAGAGCTGCGAAAAACTGGGATATTATCTGTGCATCGCAGGAGCAATATGGGAAGTTCTTCAAGATTCTCAAGGAAAAAGAGGCTTTTTATGGCGGAAAGCTTAAAATTTATTATTACCCCTATGATATCATTGAGGAACTGTCTTATCGACTTGAATCCCCGTCTGCTTCCCTGCTCGTTTTGGCCAATGGCAAAGTTAAGCTTGCCGGGCCGCTTCCTTTTGTCTGTGGTGACCTTAGAAAGGAAAGTCTCGAAGAAGTATGGGAAAAATACAAAAAATCCTGGAAAAAACAAGAGGTAATTGACTTTACCAGAAAAGTTATAGCCGACACAAGACTTCTGGCAGAATCAAACAAATGGATAGAAATTTAATTGTTACGTAGGAATAAGAATGGCTATTGAAAATAAAGAAAAAACTATAAGCCAATCAACTGATTCCGGGCTCATAGAACAGAGTAACATTTCACAGGGTTTCATGTGCGACGAGTTCAGTGCCCCTCTTTTTCTGCCATGGCAGCTTAACTCGGCGTGTAATTTGAGGTGCCTGCATTGCTGTGAGCAGGCGGGCACCAGTATGACAGATGAAATGACCAGAGAAGAGGCCCTTGATTTTTGCAGGCAGGCCGCAGAACTTGATGTTCCCTATATGGCTATATCGGGTGGTGAGCCGATGCTTTGTCCGCACATATTTGATATCTGTGAGTTTATCAGAGGCAATAATATAAGCTTAAAGATAGAAACGAACGGTGAACATATTGATGAGCAGGCTGCAAAAAAACTGGCAAAACTGAACCTTCGTTCGGTACAGGTAAGTCTTGACGGTGCAACTGCCCAAACTCATGAGAAATTAAGGATAGGTGGTAATTGGGAAAAAGCCGTAACAGCTTGTAAATTGCTGGTAAAATACGGCGTTAAGGCAGAAATTGTCTTTGTTCCAGTAAAATTCAACATCCACGAAACGGCATCTGTAGTCGATTTGGCTTATTCATTAGGCGTTTATGGTTTTTATTCCGGCAAAACAATGCGAATTGGTCGAGCTGCACAGAATTGGGATGCCTTATGTCCATCAGACGAACAGTACGATCAATTTTACAACGTGCTAAAAGAAAAAGAATCAGAATATACGGGGAAAATGAAGGTCTTCTGTTATCCCCATGACGTAATCGATGAATTAAAGTATCGACTAAAGTCTCCTTCTGCCGATCTGCTTGTCCTGCCAAATGGTAAAGTTAAACTCATCAATTCACTGCCGTTTATTTGTGGTGATTTGAAAAAACAGAACCTGAGTCAGATTTGGGAAAATTACAAAAAAGCCTGGAAAAATCAAGAGGTTATTGAATTCACAAAGGATGTAATTGCCGCCCCAAATCTTCTGGCCCAAGCAAATAACTGGAGGGAGATTTAGAGTCCCGCCATGAATCTGATACGGTTGATCAGATACCGATTCTTTCTTTTTGCCGGCCTACTTCCTTTTCTTTTAGGTCAGGCTGTGGCGTTTAATGTTCTGAGGGAAATTAACTGGTTGCATTTCTGGTGGGGATTTGCAGGGATTTTTCTTGTTCTTGTTGCGGTCGAGTTGTTCAACGAATATTTCGATGCCAAAGAAGGCGGCGACAGAATTTTCTCTCACCAGCAACTGGTAATTCCTGATTGGTTCTATAAGTTGGGAATTTTAGCTCTTGCTCTTGCGTTTGTAATTGGTATCTATCTAACTGCACAGACGGGTTGGCTATTACTTTTGTTTTGCTTTTTTGGTTTTCTCGGAGCATATTTTTATGTCGGCCCGCCAATCAGATGGGCGTACCGCGGATTCGGGGAAATAGTAATAGGTCTCTGCTATGGCCCGTTTATGCTTTTGGGCAGTTACTATATTCAAACGCAAAGAATTGATTTTGTGCCGTTTTTTGTCTCCGTAATAAGCGGATTGAGTATATTTTGCTTAGCTGTGCTGAACGAAATACCAGATTATTATCAGGATATGCTGGTTGGAAAGCACAATTTAGTAGTAAGACTCGGAAAACAAAAAGCAATATTGCTCCTGAAAGTCGGCCTGGCAGCTGTATTTGTACTTTTAATTTTAGGTATCATGACAAAAAAAATTCCTGTATTGGCAATATTCGCTGTGGCAACATTACCTTGGCTTTTAAAGAGCATAAAAAGTGCCAAGAAAAACTATGACAATCCTAAAGCATTTCGTTTTGCAGTAAATACAATTGTAATCACGCATATTGTAATTACCCTGTCTTTAGGCATAAGCTTTTTGAAGGGGTACTGGTTCCTTATTGCGAACAGTTAGGCCTTGACCGTGAAACTGCTTTTAAGCTCGCAGCAGGATTTGGCAACGGAATGCTTATGGGCGAAGTCTGTGGCATTGTTGCCGCAGCTTTTATGATCATCGGATTAAAGCATGGCAACGCTGATGCAACAGACAAAAAATCAAGGAAGAAAACATACAGCCTTATTAAAGATTTCACAAAAAAATTCAAATCCCAAAATGGCTCAGTAATTTGCAAAGACTTAGTCGGCGACAAATCTTTATGCACTAAGCTCGTACAAGACACCGCCAAAATTCTTGAAGAGATAGACTCTCATTAACATACACCAAGCTGTAAAACACCTCTGCTATTTACAAAAATGCCGTTTTTTGCGATTAGACTGCTGTTATTTCACATGTTATATCCAAATAGTTGTTACTGCATTTTTGTAAGGTCTTGACTGTCGGGCAATTGCGCCCGGCAGTTTTTTGTTTTGGGGTATTGCCGTTGTGAGTGCTGCAGATAAAGAGCAGTTACAATTATAGTTCTTTGACGGACTTTATGAGCCAATCGCACCAGTCGGCCATTCCATCGCCGGTTTTTGCTGATATGGGAAAAATCTCGATGTCCTTATTTAATTTGCGGGCATCAGCTTTGGCGCGTTCGATGTCGAAATCAAGCTGGGCGGACGATTCGAGAAGGTCGATTTTGTTAATCAACATTACCTTTGACTTTGCAAAAATGCCGGGATACTTGGCGGGTTTATCGTCACCTTCTGCAACTGAAAGCACAACAATCTTTGCGGTTTCGCCTAATTCAAAAGCCGAGGGACAAACCAAATTGCCGACATTCTCAATAAAAATCAGGTCCAAATCGGCGATGGGTAAATCCTCCAAAGCAGAAGCTATCTGAGATGCTGATAAATGACAGGCACCGGCAGTGTTTATCTGAATGACGGGAGCTTTGGTCGCTTTGATTCTTTGGGCGTCGATGTCGGTCTGAATATCACCTTCAATGACACCGATTTTAAGTTTGTCTTTCAAATCGGTTATTGTCCCTGTAAGAATTGTGGTCTTGCCTGAGCCGGGAGATGATATCATATTAAGACACAATTTTTTTTGTTCGGCCAGCAGTTGACTGTTTTTAAGGGCGTATTCTTCGTTTGCACTGAGGATTTTTTTGCCGACTTCAACTTTTTTTAACATTGCACTACTCCGTTTCAAATTCAATCTCTTCGAGTATTAAAGGTGCGTCCGGCAGTAAATCGAAGCTGCTGCTATGACATTTTGGGCACTGCGGGTGATGAATTTCAAAATCAAAGGTTTCGTTACAATCTTTGCAAGCGGCTTGAATCGGTTTATGCTGTACGTGCAGTTTCATACCTTCGCAGATTGTGTCTTTGGCGATGGCCTCGAAAGCAAAGCAAAGGACTTCATCATTGATAGCATTAAGCATTCCACAACTGATTTTTGCGGTTATCGGTTTTGCATTAATTTTTTCAGCCTCGGCGGAAATAGAAATCAACAGACTGTGAGCAACCATTGTCTCGTGCATCAGCATATCCTCGGAAGCTGGTGCCCATAGGGCATCTGAACGATTCTTCGGCCGCCTATTTCGGTTTCAATTTCCACAACAGGGGTATCATCGGTTTTGACTATTTGGCCGATTATAGATGCTTCTGCGCCCAGCGGATGGCCTCTGCAGATATTCAAGCACTCCTCGGCTGATTGCGGTGGGACAACTGCGATGAATTTTCCTTCATTTGCGATGTTTAGCACGTCAAAACCGAGCATATCGGCTGCCGCCTGTACGGTTTGATTTACAGGAACATCATTCTGGCAAATTTCGACACTTAAGCCGGTAGCCTTGGCGATTTCATTAAGAGTGGCGGCCAATCCGCCGCGTGTGGGGTCGCGCATAAATTTTACGCCGTTGATGTTTGTGAGCAGTTGACCGATTAAACCGGCCAGTCCGGCGCAGTCACTTTTTAACTGTGACTGAAATTTCATACCTTCCCTCTGCGAGATAATTGTCATTCCGTGGTCGCCAATTGTTCCATTGATAATGATTTTGTCAGCGACGGCGATTTTGCTTAAGTCCAAATCAACGTCGGGTAATCGTACGCCGATGCCGGCGGTATTTATGAAGATTTTGTCTGCTGCTGCTGCTTCAACGGTCTTGGTGTCTCCTGTTACGATATCTACATTGTTTTCTTTTGCGGCCCGGCTGACGCTGTCTACAATCTGTTCGAGCAGCTCAATTTTGAAGCCGGTTTCAATTATCAGCGACAATGCCAGTGCAACCGGCTTTGCGCCGGCAACGGCCAAATCATTTACCGTTCCACAAACAGCGAGTTTGCCGATATCTCCGCCATTGAAAAATAACGGTTTGACAACGTAGCTGTCGGTAGTAAAACACAGCGAGTTTGAAGTAAGATTCAACTTTGCCGAATCGCCTAACTGGGTAAGAGTATCATTTTTGAGTTTCGGCAGAAGCAGATTGCGGATTAAATTGTCGCTTAGCTGTCCTCCGCCGCCGTGGGCAAGTAAGATTTTATCGTTTTTTGTTTTCTTCATCAACTGTTTTTTCTTCCATATTTAAACCACGCAGCACAAGCACCTTCGGAGCTTACCATACAGGGGCCGATGGGCGTTAGAGGTGTGCAGGTTTGGGCAAAAAGTCTGCAATCGGCAGGGTCTATGAGTCCGCAGAGGACTTCGCCACATTGACAGCCGGTAGTATCTTCAACGGGGCTTTCCTTCATTTCGAATTTTTTAAGGGCATCGAACCGAGAATATTTTTCCTTTAGTTTTAGTGTGCTTTTTTCAATCATCCCGAGTCCACGCCAGAGACCGTCAGCCGGCTCGAAGCACTCGGCGATGATTTTTTGTGCGGTTGTATTGCCCTTCTCTGTTACCACGGCGGTGTAAATTGATTTTAGCCGGGGGTCGGCTGCGGTTAGCTGGCGGCAAATTTCGGCAAGTCCTTCGATTATCTGCATCGGCTCAAAACCCGCCACGACACACGGCCTGGAGAAATTTCCCACTATTTCGGCAAAAGCACCGAAGCCAATTATTGCGCTGACGTGGCCGGGACAAAGAAAAGCGTCTATATTATGATTCTTTTGCGATAACAAAGCCCTCATTGCGGGGACAACGAGTTTGTGGCCGCTAAGGATAGAGAAATTATCGAGACCCTGGGCTGCGGCTTCTTTGACCACGACGGCGGTGGCTGGTGCAGTGGTTTCAAAACCGACCGCAATGAAAACAATATTTTTTTGCGGATTGTCCCTGGCCAACTGCAGGGCATCTTCGCTGCTGAGAACAATCCTGACATTGTCATTCGG
>CAZECQ010000031.1:0-17268 GCA_964510545.1 uncultured Pirellulales bacterium
CAAAGACAGAATGCGTCGGATAGTCTGGCAGGAGAACGTTCAAGATGTTATCAAATATAGTCATGAAAAACCTGTTATTCGCCGCTTGGAAAAACTCCTCGCGGCCTAAAATCGGTCAGTTTGAGTTATTTTGTTGTTTGAATTTGTCAAAAACCGCACTTTTCACAGGAAATACACCCAGTCAACACATTTTTTGCCGAATTTGAGACATATGCTATTGACCGGTACTCCCCAATAACGTAAACTACCCCCTTTATATTTGTTGATTATTTAGATGGGTTATTTCAAAGGATAACTTATATGCCGAAACAGAAAGGCCATAAGGGCTTGAAAAAAAGAGTAAAGGTTACCGCTTCTGGCAAGGTAAAGCACAAACGTTCTTGTGGCGGGCATCTTATGAGCAGCAAAAACGCCAAACGCAGAAGGCGAATAGCAGGCTCAGCGACTATGACACCGACAATGGCAAAAACAGCAAAGATTATGCTCGGAGAATAGCAACTTTATAGCAATCACTGGATAATATTTGATAATTAATAGAGTAGGTTTGCTTCTCGGCCTAAAGTCAGCTGCCGCCAGCAGACCTGAAAATCAAAAAAAATTCTATAAGGAAAGCTGATATGCCAAGAGTTAGAAAAGGCGCCGCAAGGCACAGGGCAAAGAAACGAGTCCTAAAAGCGGTAAAAGGCCATCGCGGCTCTGCAGGTCATCTCTATCGCCTGGCCAAAGAAGCAGCTGTCAGGGCGGATGTTAATGCTCGAATCGGCCGAAAACGCAAAAAAAGAGATTTCAGGGGATTGTGGATTATACGCTTAAGCGCAGCATGCCGACAGCGGGGAATTAGATACAGTCAGTTCATCAATGGCTGCAAAAAAACCAACATCCTTTTGAACCGTAAAATGCTCAGTGAAATTGCAATAGCCGACCCTGCCGGTTTCGATGCTATCGTTGAAGCTGCCAAAGTTGCCGTCACCTAAACATATTGCTGGTTTGCCCGTACCGAATGTGATTTAAGAAAAATGCTTGAGCAATTTGAAAAAACAGGTAAAGACGCACTTGCCGCTCTAAAAAAAATCTCTGACGCCAAAGCTTTGGAAGATTTCCGCATAAAATATCTGGGCAGAAAAGGCCGAATAACTCAACTGCTCAGCAAAATCGGCAGCTTCCCTAATGAACAAAAGCCTAAAGCAGGTCAAATCGCAAACAAAATAAAAAAAGAGGTTACCGAAGCATTCGAACAGCTTAAAGAATCACTCGCACTGTCACAGCAGCAAAAGCCGAAAGAGTTGCTTGATGTAACCTTACCCGGCATACCAGCTCGAATCGGCAAGGCCCATATCATCACACAGACTATTAATGAATTGCTCGAAATATTTGGCAGAATGGGTTTTGACGTAGCTTATGGCCCTGAAGTCGAAGACGAATGGCATAATTTCATCGCTTTGAACATACCGCCGGAGCATCCGGCAAGAGACCCGTTGGACAACTTCTATATTGATGACAATACCCTCCTGCGGACCCAGACTTCAACGATTCAAATCCGTGTCATGGAACATACCAAACCGCCTATTCGCGTGGTTGCTCCCGGAAGGGTCTATCGTCCGGACACCGTCGATGCAACTCATATGTATATGTTTTATCAGCTTGAGGCCCTCGTTGTGGACGAGGACATTAGTATGGTCGATATGAAAACCACTATTGACCAGTTCATGCACGCCTTTTTTGGGCCTGATACCAAGTGGCGGCTCAGGCCGAGTTTTTTCCCGTTCACCGAACCCAGTGGCGAGGTGGATTTGCTTTGGGTTGATAAACACGGCAAAGAAGAGTGGATGGAGGTCGGAGGCTGTGGGATGGTTGACCCGAACGTTTTCGATGCAGTCGGAATAGACAGCGAAAAATATACCGGCTGGGCCTTCGGTTTCGGCATAGAAAGGCTTGCTATGCGAAAGTATGGTATCAACGATATTCGTCTGTTTTTTGAAAACGACCTACGCTTCCTCGACCAGTTCTAAGAAAACTTCCCGCCTGAAACCTGTAATAGTTCTGATGTTTCAGTATATGCCTTTTTTTCTTAATCTCCGACCTGTTAGCTTGACGACTCTCTTTATCAGCCGATTTTCCTTGCTTTTGCTGTTTTTGTTCTCCGCTCGGTATTCTTTGAAGAACCTTATACGGTCACTGTTGGTTAGCGTGTTTTTAGGGTGCATATTAAGCTGCACAAGATTTCTTACTCGCAGCCGATAAGGTAATCTGCGGAATTTTCTCGTCCGTTCATTATCGAGAAAAAAGAATTGCCGCCCATCTTTGCTTTTTTGTCCCAGCACGTTCCCAATCCGCATATCGCCGTGAAAAATGCCAACCTTATGCATTCGCCCGACTGTACGCCCGAGTGCTCTTAACCACTCTCGCTTATCTCGCAATTGCTCGGACGTTAAATTTGAAACGATGTTGGGAATTATTTCATAAATCTGTTTTGCGTTTTCAACCTCAAGGGTTAACAGAAAATTGTCTGTAGTGAAAAAACTACATTTGCGTTCACCCATTGCGATAATGGCAGGGGCCTCAAAGCCGTTCTTCTTTAGCATTTGTTTTGCGATAAATGCTCGTCTTGCTCGACTTCTGCGCACGAGATGTTTAATTAAATCTATGACCGACCTGCTGAGATACTGCTTAAGGTAAACTGTTTTGTCGGCTTCATTAAACTTCATTGTGAATTGATATACACGTGCGAATTTTGACGATTCAACCGCTGCTAGTTTGTATAACTGCTGTAGTTTTTCTTTGCCTTTTGTTAAGGCCTCTTCAAGCTTTTCATTACGAAAATTCCTATGAATATATAGCGTGTAGTTTCCCCGCCGTATTTTATCGAAATCATCAGCCACAATGTTAGTGTCCTACAATAGCTATGCCCAGTTCGTTGGCGAGATTTAGTGTTTCCGGCTTATCGATAATTATTGTTTTTCCTGCTTCAACAACCACACATTTGCCCCCGTTTTCAGCCAGGCTTTTAATCGTATCCGGCCCGATGCAGGGTACATCGAATCGAATATCCTGGTTCGGCTTTGCTACCTTAAGAAGTGTCCAGGAACCATTTTTACACAATTTCCCTGTCCTCTCAATCATCTCTGCTGTACCTTCAATCCCCTCCACCGAGAGTACCGCTTTTTCTTTAATTGCTACCGATTGGCCTATATCCAGTTCGCCGAGTTTTTTAGCGATTGCCCAGCCGAATTCGACATCATCTTGAACTGATGGGCCTGGCTGTGTTTTGGTCATCGTGCCTGACTTTGCAATGTGTTCTTTACAGTACATTGTTGTATCCTCCAGAATTATCCCGCCGCTGGCCAACTCTTCAGCCAGGGCGCCTAATATCATATCGGGCTGTTTATCTTTATGGCGAAGCCGCCAGTACCATACTCGAAATGCCCGCCAGTCAGGCAGGTAACGCAGGATTCGCCGGCGGGCATAAATTTGTCTTCTGGCAATGCCGCCTACCATAATCGCTTTGGTTACGCCATGTTTTTTTAACTTCCACAGCCAGCTTCCGGGCCGGGCTATCTCAACAATGTAAAATTCATCGACCTCGTCGGCCAACTTCGATTCTGCATAACCTGCCAAACCTACACAAACAACTTTCAATCCTGCATTCTTAGCTCCCTTTGCAACCATAAATGGTAGCCGTCCATCCCCGGCAATCAATCCAATTATTTTTTCTTCGGTTGACATTAGCTTGTTGTCCATCCAAACCCGTTCAGCTAAGATTTCACAGGCTTTTCAAGCTTTGACAGATGTTTCTCGACTGTGCGAATATTTTTGCGAATCTCAGGCAGATATTCTATAAGACTGTAAGCACGTTTCGCCGTATTTGCATCGATGGCGGGCGTACCCGCAATTTCTTTTCCTTCCTCAACGTCATTAATCACACCTGACTGGGCGGCTATCTTTACCATATTTCCAATAGTAATGTGCCCGACCACCCCGACTTGGCCGCCAATTGCGCAGTGATGACCGACAGTCGTCGAGCCGGCAATGCCTACCTGGGCTACAAGAAGACTGTATGGGCCGATTTTTACACCATGCCCTATCTTCACAAGGTCGCCAAGCTTGCTCCCCTTTCCTATCACGGTGTTGTCTAATGTCCCCCGCTCAATTGCGCAACACGCTCCAATATCAACATCGTCTTCGATTAACACTCTGCCGATATGGGGTATTTTATGGTGCTCGCCTTTATGTGTTGCAAACCCGAAACCATCCTCGCCGATTGTTGAGTTTGCATGGATGGTTACCCTGTTACCAACCACGCATCCATCATAAATAACAACATTTGGGTAAAGGATGCAGTCATCGCCGATTGTTGTATTCTCTCCGATGAAGACACCGGGATAGAAAACGCACTTCTCGCCGATGGTGGCATTATCATTAATGGTTACGAAATTATGGATTTGGCAATCTTTGCCCAAACTCGCTGTTTTCGCTATTGAGGTTTTCTCGCTGGCCCCTGTTTTCTTGTGTTTGCGGTGCCCATATAGCAAAACAACAATCTCTCTGAATGCAAAATAAGGGTCATCGACTATCAGAAGGGCGGCTGGCGACTCGATTTCTTTGCTTACCACTACCACGCTGGCCTTGGTTGTAGCAAGTTGGTTTTCGTATTTGCGGTTGGCCAAAAAGCTGATGTCACCTTCGCCCGCCTGCTCAAGTGTGGCCGCCGAGCGGATTACAATATCGCAGCCCCCGACTGCCCGACCGCCCACATATTTAGCCAATTCCCCTAACGTCTTGCTCTGCATACGGATGCCTTTACTTTTTGCAAAATCTTTTGGATTTTCTTCAGCCAAGCATTATATCAGAACAACCATTAAGGTCAACCACTAAACCTTCATCAAAGCATCCACAATTTTCCGCTGTAGTTTTACAGAGCGCTGTTTCGTAAAGGTTGCAGCATTCCCTTTAAATATCTTTACAGCCGGCCCGATTGGTTTATATACACCCGGGACAGTCGGACCGAAAACTGCTAACGTTTTCACTCCCAACCCTGCTGCCAAATGGGTAATCCCGCTGTCATTGCCCACGAATCCGTCCGAACAGCTAAAAAGCCCCAGAACCTCCGTCAAAGACAAATCTGTCAGAAGAGGGGCGACATTGTTTATTTTACTGATTACCTTATCTCTGAATCGCTCCACTTCCGCAGGCCCAAGAAGAAATATTACTTCAGTGCCTTTGAAAATAAGTTCTTTTGCTATCGCTAAAAAGTTATCAAGGTGCCAGCATTTCTCTTTTCCCCCACTGCCCGGACAGAGCACCACCAGCTTACAGGAAGAATCAACGTCTTTTTCCGATAAGAGTTCTCTGCCTCTTTTTCTGTCCGCTTCTGTTGCTTTAATCAGTTGTTCGCTGCCTGAAAACTGCCTCGGCTCTAAAGGCATTTCGCACTCGTTGATAAATTGCTGTATGTAAAAGTTGGCTGAATGCCCCGAGAATTTCCCGGGTGGTTTCAGTGACAAAGTTATTATCTCTGCGCTGTGACTGCAGTGGGCTGTGAAAATCAAATTCTGCTCGAAGTCACTGTCCGGCTCACCCATAAATGTCACTATCCAGTCATAATCGGCAAAAGCATATATCAAAGGATCTTTGTCCGTAACGTCAAACTCTTTTGTTTTAGTAAACAACCTATGCAAATCCATTGAATCTATAGAGCGAACCCTCTCTACGCACGTCCTGCCCGGCAGAATACCGGTATATTCGGTATGTCCAAAAATATCGATTCCGCCCAGCCCAAGTGACTCCTTCATAACTTCGGCCAATGGCAAAGTTAGTATGCAATCGCCAATCGCACCCGGCTGCAATATCACTCCTCGCCGGCTCTGCTGAATTGTGTTGTGTTCTTTTTCTCTGAGCATATCCAAAATGTTATCATTCGCCTGCATCATAAAAACCGAATTACAAAAGTCCTTGAAGTCTTTTAGTCGTATGATTTATCAATCCGTCCACCACCTTTCTGCTTTGTTACAATAACACTTACATTTCGGCTGCGTCCTTTTCTTGCGCCAGGACCCCAGCCGTTGAACTGTCAACTCCACCGCTAATAAAAACAGAAACTTGTCCTTTTTTGCTGACCATTTTGATTTATGCAGTCTGTGAAATTAATCTTGAGGATAAATAATTATGCGGTCGTGGATGACCGTTATGAGGTCACTTTTGCCGTCTCCTGTAACGTCGGCGATTTTCAGCTCTCGCGGCTCAATAATAGGTGTTCCTCGTTGACGGCCGCGATAAGTTTTTTCCTCGAATATCCTGAACTGCATCGCGGGAATTGGCTCCGATTCTGAATCAAGCGTCAATATCTCGATATGATAATCTTTATATTCGCCACGTTTGTATTCCACCATGATAATATCGACCTCCCCGTCGGAGTTAATATCACCCGTTGTCAGGTTACCATACTCACCGTCTTTGATTTTTGTCTCATAGCTGAACAGTTTCTCTAAATACTGTGGAATATTGCTGCTGCTCGGCGGCGTTACAAGCGCAAACTTCTCACTGTCAAACAGCAATATACTCTTGCCTCCCCGGCCTGTAAGCGGTGTAAAGAGCATTTTTAGATGTGCCGCTGCGCTCCACTTGCTGACGTCCACCACTTTTTCAAGCCGATAGGTCCCATCTTCTCCGGCCTTAAGTATCTGCAGTTGACCCTTTTGCCCGTCAAGCAGCAGGATAGTCGGTTTGCCACCCACACTATCAGCATCGATATTAAAAGCTGCTACTGCCGATATTTTGTTCTCTGTGCTCTTGGCGTTGTATTGGTCGATAATACTCCAGGTTTTGCCCTCTGAAAAAACCAGACTCCTTGCAAAATTCTTTTGTGCCAGCAGCATCTCTTTGCCTGCCTTGCCGTCAACGTCGGCGGAAGTGATAGAACGCAGACTCGCATCTTTAATCAGACTCGCCTGTGCCTTTGGCGAATCAACCGGTTCGAATTGCCTTTGCTCTGTCTGACGAACCAGTATGGGGTCGTCATATTTGACGAATATCAGAACGTCCTGCAGCCCGTCCTGGTCAACATCAAGAACTTTCAGACCCTCAGGGTTGGACGTTAATTTTTTAAGTTCTAAGGCCGGCCCTTCCTGGCGAAATTTCTGACTAAAAGCAGGTGCCTTGTCAGCCGGCTGATTCGGCTCTGTTTTCTCCGGCACCGGCGCAGCAGGAGCTGCCAGATTATAAACAGCCCTTAGAAATCTGACATCATCGGTATTCCTTGATATATATACGCAGTCAATACTGCCGCTGGAATCGGCATCGGCAAGCTCCATTGCCACCGGCTCACCGGTCAATTCAACAGGTTTTGGGAATGTTAGTCTCTCGTTTTCAAATTTACTTATACCTATTATCTTTTCCTTGGCACTTAGGACGGCGACTTCAGCTTTACCGTCGCGGTCGATATCTGCAGCCGACAGGTTCGTTATATCGGCAAAGGCGGGAAATCTCCGCGGTTCTGCCAAACCAATACCTGCCGTTTGTTTATAGAAAATAAGTTCTGCCGAACCCGGCTCACTTATCGTTACATCGGCAAGACCGTCACCGTCGAAATCGCCGACCACCAAATCGCGCTTTGTATTTGCCTTACCCGAAGCAAGCGGATAGAACAAAATCGGCCAATCGGCGTCTTTTTCCGTCTCAGGGCTGAATTTATAACAGCTCAATCGCCTGCTGATATTGTCAATAGCCAGTATTTCCTTTCCTGCCGACCCATCAACGTCATAAACATCCAGTACAGACGGCTTTTCAATAAAAAATTCAACTTGCGGCCCTAATTGTCCCGTCTCAAGACCGAACCTAAGATGAATCGGTTTTTCCCTCTCAGTTGTTATAAGAATCAGGTCGTTTATATTATCGCCATTCAAATCGCCCACTTTGACACCGAGTATTCGCGCTGCTGACGGATACTTCACCGGCTCAGCTAATGTGCCGTCTTTTTTTTGCACGATGATATAAACCGCCTCTTGGCTTGCCATGACCAAATCGTCCGCTCCGTCGTTATTCAAATCCGCACATACCAGTGCGCTGGAGGTCACAAGACCATCGTCAATTTTAATTTTCTTTCTTGTTCGCCAGCTTACCGTCTTTGTTTCGTCCGGTTTAGTCTCAGCGGCCTTTTGCAGTATTACATACAGGCCCTTTGGGTTGCCGTAAAATGCGAGGTCAATCATCCCGTCTGAATTTAAATCGCCGCAGACGAAACTGTAAATTCTCTGTGTTACTGCTATCGACTGTCTGTCAAAGCGGGTAGGGGGGCTGATTAAATTTATATCTGCATCTTCAGGGTCAACGATTGTCGCTGTTTCCGCCGGGCCAATACCTTCCTTTTGAATCAAAAGCTCTATCTTGGCCTTACTGTTATTGACCACAATGATATCATTTCTGCCGTCGCGGTTAAAATCCGCTATTCTCAAACCGCTGATATCCTTGTCCAGCTTGATTATTTCTATTTCATCAAAGCCGTAGTATTCTGAAATATCGAAATCACTCTCGCCCACAGCGCCGCTGAACGTTGCACTTATAAAAACAACTGTTATTATTGTTTTAATTAATCGCACAATAATATACTCCATAACATTTCTTACTTTCAAAACTTCACCGAAGTATATATTGTTACTGAGGCAATATCAACGATTTTATAGATATGATATTGTTTTGACATCCTGCAAACGCCCAGCCGCCTCTCCAGCGCAGAAGTACAGTTCAGGCCAACAAACAATATATGCAGACTCCTCCTGAGGCCAATACTGTTTTGATTATGCCTTTTCCTGCTTCATTGCCAGGGATAGGTGCCCGGGATGTGATATATGCCCGAAATGTCGCCTTCAGGGCAGCGTCGTCCGCAATACGCTATACCCCTCACACAGTGCGGATTATCACAGCTTCTTTTCGATGGCAGCAAGCAAATCTTCGTTAATCTCTGCACCCAGTTCCTTGGCTCTTTTTATGTGTTTTCTCGCCGGCTTATACTGTTCCAGCTTGTAGTAAGCAAACGCCAGTCCGTTATGTGCATCGCCCATATCCGGCTCAATATCAATTGCCTCTTTATACTCAGCCGCCGCCTCTTCATACTGTTCCGTGTTCGAATACGCCGCTCCGAGATTATAGTGAATCGCCCCGTCATCGGCTTTTATTTGAATTGCTTTTGTATAATGTTCAATTGCTGTATCATATTCCTTCTTGCTGAAATATGCATTCCCTAAATTTGCCAGAGCGGCCGCCATATCCGGCTTAATAGACAGCGCCTTTTTATACGACCGAATTTCATCGTCAACCTGACCTGTTTTCCCGTAGCAGACAGCAAGACCGTAATGTGCCTTTGCCAAATCGCGCTCAATCTTCAACGCCTTCTTATAATGAGTTATTGCTCTTTGATAATCCTTCATCTGGCTGTAAACATCACCGAATTGACTGTATAGACTGGCATTTTTCGGCTCCATACCAATCGCATGCTCTAATTGCATTATAGCCAGTTCATACATCTTCTTTTTGCAATAGGCGCTGGCAAGATTCTTATATACTTCGATGAAATTTGCGTCCAGCTTAAGTGCTTGTGTATATTCAGCTATCGCATCGTTCACCCAGTCGCGCCGAAGGTAGGCATTGCCGAGGTTGTTATGTGTCTTGGCGTCTGCTGGATTTATCTTCAGGGCCGCCTGGTATTGGTATATAGCATCTGCTATGTACCCTTGGTTCAGATACATATTGCCCAGATTGGTCAGAGACTCGGCCAGCGATGGATTCAAATCGACCGCTCTTTCAAGTGCCCGTAGGGCGGCGTCCGGCTCGCCGACATCGTTATAGCTGTTGCCGAGATTATTTAAAAAACATCCCAACGTCTGTTTCTTGCTTAGATTTATCATATAGATACTGTCGCCGTTGTCTGTGGGAACGCCGAATTTTTTTATGTAGTGCTCATCGTCGGCGCTTCCTCCCTTGCCGGTCGTTTCAATATTAAAACGCACTCCTCCGTCGTCGTATCTGACAAAAAAATGTTCCGGCACAACCACACCGTACAAAGGCAGACCGAGTCTCTCTCCGAGCGACAGATATAGAACCGAAAGGCTCAGACAGTACCCTCGTTTTGTATCGAGAACACTATGCAGAAACAAGTCCTTTGGGTCTGCTGCATCCTTCACCGATTTGAATCCTGATTCGTCGAACAGGTACTCGTTTATCACCGAAATTGCTCGATAATTTGCCTGCAGGTTCTTGGCCTCCAGTCTCCTGCGTATCTCAAAGGCCATATCGTCTAAGCTTGACAAATATCTTTGGCCGTAAACGTTCTGGTTCCACTGCTCGGAGATAATCATAACAGCGGTGGCCAAATCCACTTCATTTTCATTGAGCCGCAGCACTTGGTCGATTGATTTTACATACAGACCGTCTTTACCCTCATTGGCCAATGGCTCATTCCGGCCGAAAGAATCACCGCCCCCGAAAGCCAAAACCGCAATTACTAACACAAATACTTTTTTCATAATATCTAAGTAATTTACACGTCCTAAGTCTTACTAACCAATGACTTTGTCGTCTTTTTATACGTTTAAGATTAACACTCAGCCCGCATTTTAAACCAAATTCTTCGAAATTTCACCAAAATTATCTCAGATAAAACAACCCTTGCAAACCCTGCCTGCCGCGGCGTAGCCTCTGACGAAGCCGGACACCGAATCCACTTTTTGTTATTCCGAACGAGGCCGAAAGGCCGAGTCGAGGAATCTATTAAAAACAAATTGCGGTATATGTCAGGTATTTCACTGCTGGTTGGCCTTCGCCCTCATTCTGGCCTCCGCCAGATACAAGCCAATCATTTACCAAATCACTGCAGGTGAGTTTACGGTGGTTTGGTTTTATAAAGAGATACTAAAGCAAATCAGAAATCTTGGTTTTTTGGAAAACAGCTTTGGCCTGATTAAGAGCCTTTGCATAGGTCTGTTTGGTCTTGACGCTTAACTTTCTCTTTGCACCTTCACTTAAGCCAATTCCACCAACCATAGGCCCCTCAACAGCTTCAATAACCTGAAGCAGTGTAATCTTATTTGGTGGTGCAGCCAGATAGAAGCCGCCACGAGGCCCTCTTTTGCTGCGTATTACAGTTGCTCTGACCAGCTGCAAGAGCAACTTTGTCAGATAATCTTGTGGAAGACCATATTCTTTAGCTATTGTTTGCGAGGTAATAAACTTTTGGTTCCTGTGCTGGGATATGTAGCCAACCGCCAGCAGTGTGTAGGTTGTTGCTCTGTTAGTATTCATTTTAACATCCCTTAAATCTTAACTGGTAATTTCAACTTCTTTTATCAACATAACAGATTTATCGAACATTTCAACATCTTATTGAGTTGAGCAGCGTTTTTTTCTCAAAATCACCGCAACGAGGCCGTTATTGTCAGGTCTTTTAGTTTGAAGAGGCCTCAAAAACGCTGCCTCCGCTTCACCCTGCGCCCTCATTCCGGCCTCCGCCGGCAACTTGCAATAATCGATAATCAATGGAATGGCTTCTACTGCCAGCTTGTTTGTTCCAGCCAGTCCTGCACCAGCAGTTTAATATCTCTGAAATCCACCGCCCCGTTTCTATCCAAATCTCCCGACTGTGCAGTTGCTGTAATCTGCCAATCTGCTCCTATGTGGGCAAAATCTCCTCCATTAACGGCTCCATCGTTGGTCAAATCGCCTAATAGCGACCAGTTCGCTGGCGGTTTACTCGCCTCGGTCGTACCACCGTACGCCCCCATATTGATTCGGATATTATTTGGTTCATCTATTTCGTCGCCCAAATCACTGCCAGGGTTACCCGCATCCACACAACGGCTTGTAACGCTATCATTGACCCAGCTTTGGTTATTGGGGTCCCATCTTCCCGCCTGTGACTGCAAATGTTCATCGCCCGCAACCCAAAAATCATCATTTACATCAACAGGCGTACTATTCTGGTCCCAATACCCGACATCAGCAAAGCACGGGTCGATATTAATATTACCTATAGTGCGATTCAGAGTACAACCGCTTTCGACATAAACGCTCTGCTCACCATCCTTCTGCAGGTCGCTATAAGCCAGTTCAACATAACACTCCGGGTCGTTGTCTATTAGTGATAACTGCGAGCCGTCGGGAGCTGCATTGTTCCAAAGTATGCAGTTATAGAAAATTGAGTTCCCTGCGGCGGCTGCGCCGCCACCGCCGTATTCCTTTGCCCGGTTGTTCGCAATGGTACAATTTTTAATTCCAAGATAAATGTTGTTCCATAGTCGCACACCGCCGCCGTGCCCCTCAGACTTATTGCCGGTAATCGTACAATTTTCTATCGTCGGGAATCCCCACGAACAGTATATACCGCCCCCCAGCTGGCCTGATGAATTGCCTTTGACACTGCAATTACTAATCACAGGTGCATCGAAGAAATTGTGGCAACTGATGCCGCCGCCTGCGTAGTCGGCGATATTGCTTTCGAGTCGGCAGTCTCTGATGGTTGGGTTTGAAAAGAAGCAGCAGATACCGCCGCCTATGGAAATTGGAATCCCGAAAAGCGATTCGGTCGGCCCGTACCCGTTAATAATTGTAAAGCCCGACAGTACCGAAGCCGGCCCTTCTCCTCGCCGGAAGATAAAACCACGGTGGGGCGAAGACTCAGTTCCGTTACAGTCAATAATGCAGTTTGATGGGCCGTTCACGCTGCTTACCGAAATAGCTCTGCCCATAAAGTCAATATCACGATTACCCTCGCCACTATAGTTCCCGTCTGCGACCCAGACCGCACCGCTGTCCCAGCAGTGGTCAATCCCCGATTGGATTGTATTATAGTCAGCTGGAACATTAATATCACCTGGCCCATCTGTAATAAACCAATAGCAGTTTCCGTTGTTGGAATCGGTTGTTTCGTTGCCCGCCAAATCAGTGGCCTTAATTATGAAATAGTAAGTTGTATACGGATTAACACCGCTTGACGTCATTGTATGACTTGTTGCAGGAATCAGAGAGATTATCGCAAAGTCATTTGGCTCGGGACAACTCGTCCCATAGAAAAGTTTTGTTGAACCGGGCTTATTGGTTTCAAATATTATTGTTGGCTCAGGGCCTGCGCTATCAACAAAAACGTTGAAAATCACCGGACTGCAGCAGTCAACTATCGCTGTATCTGTTACGGTTGCAGGATTATCGTTGCTATCGTTTGCATCTTCATACGTTGCAGTGATTATTTCGCTGTGAGATACTTGCAGCAGACCGTCTTCAATATTTGGCTCACCCGCAATAGTTGAAATCGTCTCTGCAAAAACACCCATATTGCTGTCTGTTTCTGAAAGAGTGATGGTTTCTAAATCACCGCCGTTGGTTTCTATACTCGCCTCAGCCGTGCCGTTACCACTAAGGTCGCTGTCGGCCACCCAGATCCTGATGGTATCTGAGCAGCGGTAGAAATCACGGTCAAGACTTATATGACCATTCGGCTCTGTGGCCGAGAGTATCGCATTATAAACATTGATTCGCCCATTGGCATCACAAACGCCCGGTGCAATCGGGTCAACAGTGTCCTTAAGGATATTTGTTGCATCATCGCTTGTAAGTGCCGGATTGACCGACAGCAAAAGTGCACACGCCCCTGCAACGTGTGGACACGCCATTGACGTTCCTGATGCGATTGTTTTGTAGTTGCCGTAGGTCGTCCCCAGCGACGTCCCCGCAGCCCGCAGTGACAGAATATCCACACCAGGCGCCGCTATATCCACCCAATCGCCGTAGTTGGAAAAGGCCGGCTTTTCATCATTGGAGTTTGTCGCGGCAACTGAAAACATATGCTCATAATTGGAAGGATACGTAGGTATATCTGAATAGTCGTTGCCCGCCGCTGCAACCATTATCACACCCTGGCTGTATGCATAATCGATTGCATCCTGCATATATTGAGTATAACCGCCGCCAGCCCAACTGTTCGAGACCACATCGGCGCCAGCCGCAACCGCATAGTAGAAAGCTTCTATGGCATCGCCCGTATCGCCCGAGCCTCCACTGGAAAGAAACTTAAGTGACATTATCTTCGAGTCCCAGCACACCCCTGTTATATCGAGTCCATTATTTCCATCCGCAGCGATTATCCCCGCACAGTGCGTCCCGTGTCCGCTATCATCTATTGGATCGCCGTCGCCATTGATAAAATCATATCCATATATGTCATCTATGTAGCCGTTTTCATCGTCGTCAACGCCAGCAGCGCCGTTCAGTTCCAATTCGTTGAACCATATATTGTTAGCCATGTCCCGGTGGTTGTAATCAACGCCCGTATCAACGACCGCAACTATTATATCACTGCTTCCGGTACTTATTTCCCATGCCTCATTAGCGTCAATATCGCAATCGTAAGTTCCCGGCGGGGAATTATATGTGCCGCTCGCTGGGTACATCTGCCCTGTATTGGCCAGCGGCCACTGTATCGGATAATTAGTGTCGTTTGGCTCCAGGCATAACCAAACTTTGTAATTCAACTCTGCGTACTCGACGTCAGGGTCGTTTTGGTAAGCTTCGATGACCTCTTCCAGCGATTCAGCCACATCGGGCTCGACCTTAACTTTGTATATTCTCTCAAGTGCAGGAAACTTTCTACCCTTGCCGCCTCGCTTAAGTCTTCTAAGTATCCTTTTTTCTCTTTTACTCAAGACCTCTGTGTCTTTACTTAAAAGTACTTCAAACTGCCTTCTGTGCTTCTTGAAATTCCTGAACATACTTCTGAATTTTTTGACGTGGTATCTTTGTTTTAGCTCATCCAGCGACTCGGTTAATCTAATCTCAGCGGCTCCTTTGCCTTTGTCAAGTTCACTTTTCAGTTGCAGTGCTGTTTGCTCACTAAATTTTACGATTATTTCATCTGGAACGTAACGATGACCACCGCTGACATTCTCACCTGCCGGCAGATGATCCATTTTTATCTCGTATCCCTGCGCCTCTTTTTCCAAAAGATTACCCATATAAAACGGGCTGCAGGAATCTTCGACAGCGACAGCTTTCACACCGAAGCCGATAGCCGCCAGCAGATATGCAGAGATTAAGACAACCTTTCTAATATCAAGAACCTCCTCGTATTGTTCTTATATAAACACGAAGATTTTACCAAAAAATCGCTGCAAATTCAAGTGAAAAATGATGTACCTTTGTTGCTTGCGAAAGAGTGTGTATTTAAGGTTTTTCCGGCAGGGTTGGCAAAATATTCTCCTGTATACAGCGACTTCTGAATTTGAGCCGGTAAAAAACCTAAAAGCCATTAAGCCACTGGTCGGCAAGTATGCGCAAATCATCATAGTCAACGTTTGTACTGTGATTGAAATCGGCCCCACCGCACCAGTTCGGCTCATGACAGTTTGTATCAAAAAGGTAGTTTGTGAATTCGGCATAATCAATGAAATTGACTCCTCCGTCTTCGCCCTGGATATCGCAGTCGACGGGGACAGTAAAATAGCTCCAGGCGGTTATGCTTACGCCGTCGTCGTCTGCAACAGTACAGGAGATAAGATACGTTCCTTCGACTGTATAGGTGTGCGATGGCGTGTAATTCTGTATGGTTGTATGGCCGTCACCAAAGTTCCAATCTATATACTGGATAGTGCCGTCGGAATCGTTGGCATCCAGCGTGAAGTTCAAGGTCAAATCATTAGGAGAAATGCTAAAGGCCGCCTCAGGTGCCATATTGTTGTTTTGAGTATTGTCAAGACAATAAAGCAGGCTATATGCGTCATTTGCCATTTGATGCTCAACGCGGTTTGCATCTTCAAGGGGTGGAGCGCCGATAGAGCGCCAATGCGGCAGCAACGTATTGAGAACAACATCAAACATATGGGCCTCAGCTGGGAATACGCTTGTCTGCGTGGTCATCTCGTTTCCGGCATTGTATAGAGACAGTGCTCGGTCGTACATGTCACCACTTGACAGAGGCGATGGGATATTGGAAACCATTACCCAGGTCGGCACAGCAATTCCGTAATTGGCATTCCTGAGATAAACCACATAGTTGCCAGTGCCGGGTCTTCGTTTGGCAGCACGCCGTGAACGGTTATAAATGACCTGTTGGTGCTTCGACAAATCATATATAAGTCCCTGCCCGGGCCGTAACGGGCATACTCAAAACCATCATTAGGGCCGGCATTGCCCTGAATAATTGTTTGTACGGAAAGCTCACAGGCATCAGCCAACCCTTTTATATTGTAAGTTCCGCTTTCATAACGTCCGCCTGTGATGTTCGGGTCGTCGGTACCATCAATGTGGTTATGAAACTCGTTTGCGCGAACGACAAGGCCGAGAAGACCCTGTGCCTCGCGGTCAGGATCCATAGTGTTGTACTCCAGGGTGGGGTTATCATGGTCAACTTCAAATAGACTGGCATTTTCGTTGGCATCGATAAATGGGAAATTACCTCCTGCGCCGGTTCCATTAAGATACTCCCTGATTTGGGCCATCGTGTCACAGTTTCTCAGGATGTACAGTTGAACGGAACTGTTGCTTCCACCGGTAACCGTGGCATTTCCAGAACCTATTCCCGCCTCGCTCAGACCCATAAATACACTGCCGCCCTCGCTGCGCACGCCTATGTAATCGTATGGGGAGCCAGCCGAGTGAATGAGCTGCTGAGGGGCATCGCTGGTGTCGCGCATTTTCCACATCATAGGGCGGCCGTCCACAGTAACGTTTCCGTGAGCCGAACCGACAGTACAAGCATAAACCTGGATTGGCATAAGGAGCAAAACGGATGCTGCAATCATAAAAAATATTATGATACAGTAATGTTTCATTTCTATTTCCTACCCTTTATCAAAATACTATTCTCGCCTATCATTTCAGCAGAATATTTTCTGCGTGTTACCCACCACCGATTTAGTAGATACGGTACCACCCGTTTTTTATCGTCAGGTTAAAGATTCGACTCAAGCCAAAAGGATGCCACGATTTGAAAATCAAGAGAATCAACTTTACAATCATTATTTAAGTCACCGAGTTGAGCTTCGGTGCAAATATACTCCGGTACAGGAGAAGGCAGCGACAAACCTTCATAAAGCATATTAATCTCAGCCGCACACAGTTCGTAATCATAAATCTGAATATCATCAATCAGACCTTTGAAAAAGTTGCGCAGCCTCCTATCGGCTCCGATGTTAAGAAGCCCCGCACCGCTGATTGGATTTGTGGTGTATATGCTGCAAGCAACCATCTGCCCATCAAGATATGACACCATCATCGTCATGCTGCGGACAACGG
>CAZECQ010000032.1:0-17249 GCA_964510545.1 uncultured Pirellulales bacterium
TTTTCAAGTGTAATTTTGTTACAGTTGTGTACAAAAACAGCCCTTTAGTCAGGGCGATTTATAAGGTTATGTTTACCTGGTGTTACTAAAAAGGAGATTTTAACGATGATTGAAAAGTGGGTTTATTTCTTCGGCAATGGAAGGGCGGAAGGCAACGCAAAGATGAAGGAGCTTTTGGGCGGTAAAGGCGCAAATTTGGCGGAGATGACTAATATTGGTGTGCCGGTCCCGCCGGGCTTCACTATCGCAACGAAGGTCTGCGACGAATATTACAGGAATAAAGGCAAATGGCCAAAAGGATTAGCTGAAGAAATCGATAAGAACACAGCTAAACTGGAAAAGGCGATGGGCGCCAGATTGGGCGACCCGAAAAAACCCCTGCTGGTCAGCGTCAGAAGCGGCGCCGCTGTATCTATGCCCGGAATGATGGATACGGTGCTTAACCTCGGGCTGAACGATGAGGTGATTGAAGGTATCATAAAGAGGACGCAAAATCCGCGATTTGCTTACGATATATACCGTCGGTTCATTGATATGTTCGGCGATGTTGTAATGGGCTGCGGGCACGAACACTTCGAGAAAGTGATTCATTCAGCCAAGGAAAAGGCCGGCGTCAAAGTCGATAACGAGTTAAGCGCCGAGCAGCTAAAAGAGGTTGTTGAAAAATATAAAACCGTTTACAAAAAGCACGTCGGAGAGTTATTCCCACAGCGGGGGCGCGACCAGTTAACACATGCTATCAATGCGGTTATTAGTTCGTGGATGATTGGAAGGGCGGTTACGTATCGGCGGCTGAATAATATTACCGGTCTGCTTGGGACGGCTGTGAATGTGCAGGCAATGGTATTCGGGAATATGGGGGTCGATTGCGGGACCGGCGTTTGCTTTACACGTAATCCGAGTACCGGCAAAAAGGAGTTCTATGGCGAGTTCCTGATGAACGCCCAGGGCGAAGATGTTGTCGCCGGTATCAGGACGCCACTGCCGTTGAAGAAGCTGAATAAAATTATGCCGCCCGCTTACAAAAAGCTTACCGGACTAATGACCAAGCTGGAGAAGCACTATAAGGATATGCAGGATATGGAGTTTACTATTCAGCAGAAAAAACTATATATCCTCCAGACCAGAACAGGAAAGCGCACGGCTGAGGCTGCGGTCAAGAACGCCGTTGATATGGTTAATGAAAAACTCATTCCAAAAAAAGAAGCGGTTATGCGGGTAACACCGGAGCAGCTTGACCATCTACTGCATCCACACTTTGACCCGAAAGCCAGGCGTGATTGTTTTGCAAAGGGTCTTCCGGCATCGCCCGGAGCAGCCGTCGGACAGGTTGTCTTCAGCGCCGATGTTGCGGAGGCGTGGAGGAAGAAAGGTAAAGAGGTCATTCTTGTTCGTATCGAGACCAGTCCTGAGGATATAGGGGGTATGGATGCGGCGAAAGGTATTTTGACGGCTCGCGGCGGTATGACCAGCCATGCGGCTGTGGTTGCACGCGGGATGGGTAAGTGCTGTGTTGCCGGCGTCGGTGTATTGAATATTAATTATAAGGCGGGGAAATTTAACGTCGGCAAGTTAGTGATTAAGGAGGGGGACTGGATTAGTCTCGACGGCTCCACCGGCGAGGTTATGAAGGGACAATTGGCTACAGTAGAGCCGACGATGAGCGGTGATTTCGGGAAATTTATGAAGATTTGTGACGATGTTCGCAGACTTGGCGTTCGGACAAATGCCGATACGCCGGAAGATTCGAAGCGGGCAAGGGACTTTGGCGCAGAAGGCATTGGGCTTTGCAGGACTGAGCATATGTTCTTCGAGGGTGGGCGTATCTGGCCGGTGCGGCAGATGATTTTGGCTGCTGATGATTATGCCCTGATGCTCAGCGAGATTGAAGCAGCCGAGACACAAAAGGAAAAGAAGGCGATTGAAAAAAAGTACGCAGCAAGCAAAAAGCAGTTCGAAGGGGCGCTTAGGAAGCTGCTGCCTGTTCAGCGAAGCGATTTTGAGGGTATATTTAAGGCGATGAAGGGCCTGCCGGTGACGATACGTCTGCTTGACCCGCCGCTGCACGAGTTTCTGCCGCAGGACAAGGTCAATCAGGCGGAGATGGCGAAGCGGCTTGGCGTCAGGCCGGCAGTAGTGAAGGCAAAGGTTGAGCAGCTTCATGAGTTTAACCCGATGTTGGGCCATCGCGGCTGTCGCCTGGCGATAACGTACCCTGCGATTTGCCGGATGCAGGCAAGGGCCATTATTGAAGCGGCTTTGAATGTAAGAAAGACCGGTATGGTTGTTCTGCCGGAAATTATGGTTCCGCTGGCCGGTGCAGTCGAAGAGCTGAAGCTGGTCAAAGACCATATTGTTGATGAAATTAAAAAGGTCTTCAAAGAAAGAAAGACCAAAATCAAATATATGATTGGGACGATGATTGAGGTGCCGAGGGCCGCTTTGACCGCTGATGAGGTCGCTACAGAAGCAGAGTTTTTCAGCTTCGGTACTAATGACCTAACGCAGATGACGATGGGCTTTTCGCGCGATGATGCGGGCAAATTCCTCAAGGAATATGTCAATAAGAAGATTTATGCTGCCGACCCGTTTCAGAAGCTCGACCAGACCGGCGTTGGAAAACTCGTGGAAATGGGCACGAAGCTCGGTAGAAAGACCAAAAAGAAATTGAAGGTCGGTATCTGCGGAGAACACGGCGGCGAGCCTGAGAGTATTGATTTTTGTCATCGGGTCGGGATGAACTATGTGTCTTGTTCGCCGTTCAGGGTTCCGATTGCCCGATTGGCGGCGGCACAGGCGGCGGTTAGGTGATTGACTTTCTGCAATTGAAAATTTACAATTGAAAATAGTCGATAGTCAATAAAGTGGTGAAAGTAGCTCAGCTGGTTAGAGCACTGGATTGTGGATCCAGGGGTCGGGGGTTCGAGTCCCCTCTTTCACCCTTTTTGTTTTGTCTTTAGGCTTTGCGTTTCTTTAGGAAAAACACCGTACCGAGGCCAAGCAGTATTATTGTGGCCGGCTCAGGAACAAGGAAAGCCGCATCGGAGCCGAATTCTGCCATAACTCCATTATCAAGAAAGTCGTAGTTTGTAACGGCTTCGCTCAAGGTCAGTGTGATAACAATGGAATCGGCGATGGCCCCAAGTCCGCCGGGGTCTATCAGCGGCAGGTCGTCAGTATCCAGCGCTATGAGTCCACTCCGTGGCCCGTCAATATTGTACGGACCATCCATGTTGTTGTCAGATTCATCGAAGCGCGACATATGAGCAGTGTTGGTCGAGACCATATTGAGCATCATATTTGTGCTGCCTATGTTTCCATAACCCCATTCGCAACTGACATCCTCACCGGGTCCCAGTTGTGGTGAAATTTTGCTGAAGTTAATTGACCGGCTGTCAGGCCCTATTAGGACTGTTTCGCCGGTAATTGTCGGGCCGCCTAAATCAAATGAAATCCCCGTCAGCAGCTGGTCTGAATTGTCGAAGCCGATTGGCACACCGGTTGATGTGTTAGACAGTTCAATGGTGAGAATCGTCGGGCTGATAAGTATAAAATCCGCCTGTGCGCTTAGTCCGCAGGGGTCGAAGGCCGGGTCAAAAGAAGTCGACAGGCTAACGATTACCGCATCTGCATCCACATTGCATAAAGCGAGAACTATTACTGCTGCAAAAATTAATATTGTCCTTCTCATTTTTTCATTGCTCCTTAACCATAGTCTGCATTTATCTCTTATTTAGCAGCAATGCAGCAGACTGTCTGCTACCCGTGCGCGCGCAGAACCTCAACAACCTGCGCACAATGCGCATTTCCGGCTGAATTCTCTTCACCCACCCAGACTCACCCCACTGGTTTGCGGCTAAGCTTCAAGATGACTTCTTAGCTTAGCTTAATATCATTTATAATTATCACGGCAGAGCCGTGCTTGTTTTCTGCCAGGTTTGACGACTTTGCTCGTTTAGCTTGGGTCACCAAACCCGGCCTGGGGGAAACAGAAAACTCTTCGTGAGCATTTATTATTATCACGGCTTTGCGGCCGTGTCTGCTCTCAATTGTATTTGCTGCTGTCTGCATATTATTATTGAACCGAATATTTCGTAATTGTTTCGTTTCTTCCTATCTGTCTTCCACCGGAGATATTGCTTCTATTGAGGCGACGTCTCTGATGCCAAGTACATTGGCGACGGTTTGGCGAAAGAGCTCATCATCGGACTCATCGGTCAGGACCGCCGAAACTCCCAGACTTCGAGCGGCGATTTCCTGTTCCGGCTCATTTGCCCTGATGAAAACTATGGTAGGGATGTCCGGTTTTACGGCTCTTAGTTTCTTTATGAAACGGCCGTTCTGCATATCATCCAGGTTCCAGTTGCTGATAACACTGTCGAACCGTTCTTTTCTGAAAGAATGAACTGCCTGCCTGCCGGACGGCACTGTTATCAGCCGGATAGGCAGTTCCCGCAGGACCTCATTTTTGCCATTGAGGCCAACCGTTAACACATTTGCCTGAACGAGAACAACCATTTTATTTCCTTTGTACTATAGACATACCTTAACCACTAAGGTCCTGTTGAACCTGTTTGTACGTTCATTGTTATTACATGTCGGTGCGGCAAAGCCGCATTTACTTTTGAGCTGAATTTGTTGTCAACTTTGTGTCGACAAGCAACAACTCAGCGAAAAGAAGAGTCTAATTCCCTGCCCCTATATGGTTAGTATTTATTTGTTATCGCGGCAGAACCGCGTCTGTTTTTGGGCTGGGCCGGTCGCTGATATTGCATCAACAACTCAAAACCCAGCGAAGAAGAGAGAGAGTCCTTACTCTCAACATTATCTACTTTTTATCACGGCAGAGCCGCGTTTGTTTTCGTGCTGGGCTTGTTGCTGACAATAAGCCGGCAGCTCAAAACCCAGCGAAGAAGAGAGAGTTTTTGCTCTTGACATTATCTATTTATATCACAGGAAAACTGTGGATAGTATCGTGCTGGGTTTGTCGCTGATTTTGGGTCAACGACCAAAAAACCCAGCGAAGAGGAGAGAGAGTTATTCCCAACTTAATTTATCGATATCACGGCAAAGCCGTGCTAACTTTCGTGCTGGGCTTGTCGTCGACATTGCATCAACAACTCCAAACCCAGCGAAGAAGAGGAGAAAGAGTTCCTAACTTAAATCATCTTATCGATATCACGGCAGGGCCGTGTTTTCTTTCGGCCGGACTTGTTAATGGTTATAGCCAGTTATACAAGCCCAGCTTGGGGGAGAGAAAACTCTTTGCGAGCATTTATTTTTTCACGACCTGTTAAGTCGTGCTGCTCTCCTATCAATCTCTTTTTTCAAAGAGCGAACAACCTAAGCATTTGAGTTTTCAGTTTCCTCACCCTCATTTGCTTATCTACCACCTCCTCTTTTTACCAGAGAACAGAAAGCAAAATATTCGAGTTTTCAAATTTTCTCACCCACATACACATATAGCGAACAGTGTGCCAAAGTCGTATTTTTGCGAAGAAAAATTTTAACTATTTGTTATAGCTTCAGTTATGCGCTAATTATTTTTATTGGCTTTTTGGGATGGTTTATTTTGAACTGACCACAATGGTCTCTGACAGAGAAAATTTTAGCAGTAAGTTTTTTTATGGGGGATGATTAGCAAAAAAAGACCGCTTTGGCAAGTGGTGGCCAAAGTGGTCTATGATGAATAGATTAAAACCATAGTTTACATTATGTTCTGAACTTGTTTTTGGTCGGATACAAAACAATATACTAAATTGCTTTAGCTGCCGGTATTTTTCTTTACGTTTGAGATATTTAGTTTCTCGATGAGCCGGTTGAGCTTACGGCGTTCAACTCCAAGAATTTTTGCGGCAGCAAGTTTGCGGCCTTTGGTGAATTCAAGGGTTTGAGTGATAATTTTACGCTGCACCTCGTCAAGCGTGTGGAGCTCGTGTTTTGGATAAGAGTCGGATTCGGCGATTAGGATTTCGAAAGGAAGTGCAGCGGCCTGAATTTCCCTGCTGGTTGTTAAAACATAGCCTCGCTCCATCGCATTGGCCAATTCACGGATATTGCCGGGCCAGCTATAATTTAAGATAAGTTCTTTTGATGTAGCGCTTAGGGTTTTAGGCTCTTCATTGTAAAAAACGGCCTGGTTTGCCAGAAAATACTCGGCCAGAACAAGAATATCTTCCCTGCGTTCTCGAAGCGGGGGTACCTCTAAAGTAACTACGTTGAGTCGATAATATAAATCATCCCGGAAAGAACCTTCTTTGACTAATTTGCGCAGATTGCTGTTGGACGCACATAAAACGCGCACATCGATTAGATAGGATTTTGTAGAGCCAAGTGGTGTTACGGCACTGTCTTGGAGGACTCTCAGCAGTTTGGCCTGCAGTTCAATCGGTATTTCACTTATTTCATCAAGGAAGATTGTGCCGCCGTCGGCCGCCCTGAAGAAACCCAGTGTTCTGTCAACAGCGCCGGTAAATGCGCCCTTTACGTGGCCGAAAAGCTGGCTTTCAAACAACTGCCCTGTCAAAGTAGTGCAGTCTACAGGCACGAAAATTTTGTCGGCACGTGCGCTGGCCAGATGAATCTGTCGGGCAACCATTTCTTTGCCTACGCCGGTTTCGCCGACTATTACTACGGGGCACTTGCGCGCAGCAACAGCTTTTATCAACTCAAGGATTGAGTTAAACGCGGGCGATTTGCCTATGAAATTGCCACTGCCGATGTGAGCATAACCCCCGTCGGGTGTAGACTGCCGTAGGCGATTCTCTCTCATATTGTCAAAATCAGGCCCGAATCTCTGCGCTGATTCACCGTTAGAGTTCTGTCTCATTGGATCTATAAGACTTCCTCACTATTGGGTGAAAATTCACCACTCTCCAAACCAAATTTTTTTCAGTGAGAAATACCCCACATTTGAAGGAAAAGAGGGGGTACTCTCTCTCTAATCTTCTTCTTAAAATTGAATTTAACTTGTTTTTTGGGAAAAGTCAAGAAAATTATGGGACGTTTATGAATTTTTTTTAATTTTAAGGTAAAAAAGCCGGAAAAGAAGCTAAAGTAAGGCCCTCTGCCTTTTCGCGGCTCTAAAATTTTTTTAACAGGAACAACCGGAAATTTCTTGTTTTTGTAAAAATTGATGCATTTTTAGCACCCAAAGTCGTATTTTTGCAGATAACTTTATAACTTCAAATCGATTTGTTGGGTATTTTGGAATATTTACGCCTGTGTTATTCTGCTGCGGTTAGCTTTTTAGGGCCATTTTTTGTCGTTTTACCATCCGCCCCCTATAAATCACTCAGATGTGGTTATTTATTTTCCAAATCGAACGGTGAGATATAATCTCCATACTTATTCTGAGCTTCTTTGAGGCGTTTGCGCAACTCGGCAATAGTGTCGAAAACGATTTGGGGGGTATCGGGAACATCCTGTTTATAGATATTCTCAATGCGGTCCAGTTTGGAAAGGGTTTCCGGAATTCGGATTGTGAACTGCCGGACGTAATCGTCCCTGCTGTATTGCTGGTCAAGATGCTCTTTGAACAGTTTTTCCAGGTCTTTGTGTTTTGGTATTAAGCCGGTCGGCGTTTCGATGGCATCAGCGTCGCCGTTTACTCGCAGTTCAGCCCACATAATCCAGACTTTTTTGTCGGCCATACCATTCAAATATTTGCCGTTTTTATCTTTGAGGAAGTAATTGACCGAGAAGATTTTTGGCGGTGTCTCAACGGCTTCAATAAAGTCCAGATTATTCCGGATGTACCTGCCGAGAGGTATTGAGAGGAAGTCGAGGTTTGACATCAGATTGAATTTTCTAACACCTTCTTTGCCGAGTGTTGCAGCGGTGGTTTCGGATTCGATTGAGGCGCCTTTGCCGATGATTCCTTCTGTCCAGTTAAAAGCTTCTTCGATTGGCACCCAGGTATCACTATCGCGGCCACCATAGATAAAGCCCCCCACCGGTACCCCTTGTGGGTCATCAATCCGCTGGTCACGGTTTTGAAGGTCTACGATATTTAGACAGTATCGAGCGTTTCTGTGTGAAACGCTGATTTCATTGCCATCGGCATCTTTATTGCCTTTGCGCCAGGGGCCGGAATGGTTAATTCCCTCATCCGGCGGCTCAATCCCCATTCCCAGCCAGTAGGGCTTTAATTTGTCATCGTACATAACGTTCGAGAAGATAACCTCGCACGGTTTCGTCAGGGCATCATAAATAATAGGGTCGTCTTTCGGATTGACGTCACGAATGATGCCGAATATGCCTTTTTCCACGTTTACGCTGTGCACTTTGCCGTTTATTTTACGAAAGTAAGCAATATCGTCACCAATAATGGTTTGTCCGGTCAGCATAGCAGTCGAGGTTTTCCCGCAGGCTGAAGGAAACGCACCGGTAAAGTATGTTACACGTCCGCCCGGCCCGTGAGCACCGAGCACAAACATATGTTCACACAGCCAGCCCTTTTTTGAGGCCCTGTGGATTCCCAGCCGAAGGGCGGGTTTTTTCAACCCTATCGTATTGCCTGCATACTGGGTGTTAAGGCTGTAAACCAGTTCCTCTTCAAGGTCTATATATATCCTGCGCCCGTCGATATTCTTACTCACCTTTCGCTCATCCAATTCGCCTTCGCTGTGCAGAAATCTAAAAAATTCTTCGGATTTGCCGATTTTTTTGAATTGCTCATAGCCGGTTCGGTACAGGATGAACTCACTGTGAGCAACATATGGCGAGTCTGTTATCTGGATACAGGGAATTGAAAAGACCGAATCGGTCGGTCCAAGGCAGTAAAAGCAAACCAGCAGTTCTTTGCCAGCCATTGCCTCCTTAAAAAGGGCGCGAACTTCTTCAACACCAGCCGATTTTTCAATAGAGCCCAGACTTGCGCCCAAGTCGGAGCCGGCCGGCAGTAAAAACTTAGTCCTGGATTTGTCGCGTGCCTGGTCATAGTATCCGTCGAAGTGAATGGTATGGCCGGGAATAGCAAGCTTTTTTTCTTCGCCGTTTTTTATTGCTAAATCGGCAATATATGCTATATCCTCGGTCGAATCGGTGCAGACAAAAACCGAGTCCGGTCTGCAAAGCTCAATCGCATCGGCGACAAAGGTGTGCATTTTCGGGTTATCAACGGCGGTTAACTTGTCGTAATCCTCGGTTGTTAGATTATCTTTTAGAAATTCTTTTACTTTATCCATTTTCTTTCGGTATCTTCCTAACTTTATAAAACTCCAAAATTGAGAAAATAAGTATTATAAACTATCTAATAACCAGTAGCAACAAATTTCACCAGAAAATTTAATTTTTTTTATAAGCCTTGCTTATAGTATCTTCACCAATAAGAAATGTAACAAAGCCCAAGTGTACAGCGGCAGCGAAAATTAGGTTTGACGCCGCTTTATTGTGCTATTATACTGGCTCGCCAAAACAGTAGGCAGCATAATTTCTGGAGATGAAAATGGACAAAAGCAAAATTGTCGCCGAAGGTATAACTTTTGACGATGTTCTGCTGATACCGGCAAAGAGTGATTTTGTGCCGAGCCAGGCCCAGACCAATACCAGACTGACCAACAATATCACGATTAATATCCCAATTGTTTCGGCTGCTATGGATACTGTAACCGAAGCGGCTCTGGCTATTGCGCTGGCACAGGAGGGCGGTATCGGCATAATTCACAAAAATCTCTCTGTGCAGGCACAAAAACGGGAGGTAGTAAAAGTAAAACGCTCCGAAAACGGCGTTATTCTTGACCCGATAATTCTCTCGCCGGATGAGCCGGTGAGGAAGGCAAGAGAATTGATGGATGAGCAAAACGTCTCAGGCATACCAATCGTTGACGGCAAAAAGCTTGCCGGCATCATTACAAGCAGAGATTTGAAATTTCTCAAGGACTACGATGCGAAAATAAGCACAGTAATGACCAAAGAAAATCTTGTTACCGGCCCGGCTGATACCACACTTGAACAGGCAAAAGAAATTCTTCAGAAGCACAAGGTTGAAAAATTGCTTCTTGTCGGCAAGGCGGGCGAGCTGGCCGGCCTGATTACGATGAGGGACATTGACAGGGTTCAGCAGTATCCTTTTGCGGCAAGGGACAAACGGGGCCGCCTGCGTGTCGGTGCTGCGGTTGGAGTGCTCGATTATGAAAGAATCCAGGATCTGATATCGGCTGAGGTCGATGTTATTGTGGTTGATACGGCTCACGGCCATTCGCAAAATGTACTTGATACGATTAAAACAATCAAAAGCAAATATGATATTGATGTGATAGCCGGCAATATTGCAACGGCCTCTGCCGCCGAAGATTTGATAGCCGCAGGTGCCAATGCCATAAAAGTCGGTATCGGGCCCGGAGCGATTTGTACCACAAGGATAATTTCCGGCGTGGGCGTGCCGCAGATATCTGCAATAATCAACTGTGCCCGGGTCGCCGACAAGCATAACATACCGGTTATTGCTGATGGCGGGATAACGCAATCCGGTGACATTACCAAGGCCATCGCTGCCGGTGCTTCGAGTGTAATGCTCGGCTCTCTCTTTGCCGGCCTGGAGGAGAGTCCCGGACAATTGATTATTTACAAAGGCAGACAGTTCAAGGAATACAGAGGTATGGGCTCTTTAGGGGCGATGGTAAAGGGTTCAGCCGAAAGATATGGGCAGAGAAGCACCACCAGCACAGATAAGCTTGTGCCCGAAGGCGTAGAAGGGCGGGTCCCATATCGTGGAACGCTTGGCGATTTTGTCTATCAACTCGTAGGCGGGCTCAGGGCCGGTATGGGTTACTGCGGAGCACGTAATATCAAAGAGCTTAGAGAGAAGGGCAAATTTGTTCGTATAAGCCCGGCATCGGTTAGCGAGTCGCATCCCCACGATATACAGATAACAAAAGAGGCACCGAACTACTCAGCAGCAACCGAGGCATTCGAGTATTAGCGGCCCGTCAATGAACTTTTGGCAAACAGATTTAAGTGAGTGTTCTAATGCCGCATGAGATGATAGCCATTCTGGATTTTGGCAGTCAGTACGTGCAGTTGATAGCTCGGCGTGTTCGAGAACACAATGTATATTCGATGATTTGCCGCTGCGATATAACAGCAGATGGGTTGTCACAGTTAGGGGTCAAAGGCCTGATACTGTCCGGCTCACCTTCAAGTGTCAGAGACAAGAATGCACCTCAATGTGATGAAAAAATCTTTGAACTGGGCGTGCCGATTTTGGGTATCTGTTACGGAATGCAACTCGGCTGTAAGGTCCTGGGCGCAAAAGTCACTCCAGCCAAATCACATGAGTACGGCCGGACAAATCTGTCGATTGTTGACAGAAGTGGTTTGTTTGCGAACCTGCCGGATTCAATTACCGCCTGGGCCAGCCACGGCGACCAGGTCGGCGAATTAAGCGATGATTTTACAAGACTGGCGGCCACACAAACCTGTCCGTTTGCTGCGGTAAAGCATAAGAAAAAGGATTTTTTCGGTGTACAGTTTCATCCCGAGGTCTCCCACACGCCGAAGGGGACAGTGATATTAGGAAACTTCCTGTATGATATTTGCGGCTGCAGCGGCGACTGGAAAATGAGTAACTTTGTTAGCGAGACCACCGAAGCAATTCGCAGTCAAGTTGGTGATGATGTGGTAATATGCGGTTTGAGCGGCGGCGTTGATTCTTCGGTCGTTGCTTCATTACTCCATAAGGCCATAGGCGAGAAGCTTGTTTGTATTTTTGTCGACAACGGTCTGCTCAGAAAAAATGAACGTGAATATGTTGTGGGAACTTTCCGTGACCATTTTCATATAGATTTGCGAGTTGTTGATTGGTCTGAGCAGTTTTTACAGGCCATCAAAGGCGTAACAGAGCCACAGCAGAAACGCAGAATAATCGGCGCCGAATTTATTGAAGCTTTTAAGTCCGAAGCATCTAAGATTCCCAATGTCAAATTTCTTGCACAGGGCACGCTGTATCCCGATGTTATCGAGTCGGGTTCAAAAGACGGCGGCCCGGCGGCTAATATCAAACTCCATCACAATGTCGGCGGCCTGCCTGCTGAATTAGGCTTCGAACTGATTGAGCCGTTGAGGGATTTGTTCAAGGACGAGGTGCGAAAAGTCGGCGAATACCTCGGACTACCGGCTGATATCATCTGGCGTCATCCCTTCCCCGGGCCGGGACTGGCAGTAAGAATAGTCGGCGAAGTTACACCTGAAAAACTTAAGATTTTACGGGCGGCCGATGAAATTTTAATAGATGAAATTAAATCAGCCGGCTTGTATAAAAAGATATCTCAGGCACTGGCCGTCCTTGTGCCCGTCTCGACCGTTGGTGTGATGGGGGATGAACGAAGCTATGAAAATGTTATCGCGATTCGCGCTGTTGAAACCGTGGATTTTATGACCGCTGACTTCTCAAAAATCCCTTATGAAGTCTTAAGCGGTATATCAAGCAGGATTATAAATGAGGTTCGCGGTGTCAACAGGGTTGTTTATGACGTCTCGAGCAAGCCTCCGGCTACAATTGAATGGGAATAGTATAGTGAACTATCAATTTGGATATTACGCATAACATTGAAGGGGTCTTTTCTAAATGAAGGTATTACGTTGGAACGGATGCTGGCTAAGAATCTTTTGTGCAGGTTTGGTTTTAGCCGCCGGCTGTGCCCATCAAAGCGACCACGCGGCGGAGGCCGATTTTTTTGAATCTGCAAAGACTGATTTTGCAAACTGGCCCGGCAGGATTATTGACGATTCGAAAGATACTTTTCTAAGGGCAGACAATCTTACCGCTTTGCTGTTGGCCGGCGGTGCAAGTATTGCAATGCATCAAAGCCGGGCCGACAGAAAAATAGCAAATTATTTCGACAGGCACGGTATTTTTTACGGTTTTACAGACGAAAGTCTTAACGTAATCGGCTGTCCCGGAACACATTTTGCTGCAACAGGTCTTTGGTATGCCATCAGTATTGATAATGAGGATGATTTCAACAAAGAGCGGGCGTGGACGATGATGACGGCGCTGTCGGTTACAGGGCTGGTTACGGTCGGGCTCAAAGCTGTCAGGGACAATCAAACCCCCAACGGCAAAAGCTGGGCCTGGCCCAGCGGCCATACCTCAAGTTCGTTTACCGCAGCATCTGTTCTGGATGAGTTTTACGGTCCGAAGGTGGGTATTCCTGCATACGCATTGGCATCTCTTGTGGCTTACAGAATGATGGATACCGGTGACCACTGGGCAAGTGACGTTGTATTCGGTGCGACTCTTGGCTGGGTGGTCGGCCATACTATTGCCGGCAAGCACAAAAAACTTGAGGTAGCAGGTTTTGAGTTGATACCCTGCACCGCAGCCGGCAGAGGCCAGGCGATGGGGATTAATCTGGTAAGACGTTTTTGATTGACCTGCCTGTAACTGACACCGGTAAATGTCATACTGCTTATTTGATTGAAGACTCAAGCCATTCGAGTGCCAGCACGGAAAAATCTCGATGGTTAACCTTATAATCTTCGTTTAAGTCCCCTGTTGGGTAACAATAGTATACTTCTTCGGCCGGTGATGAAGGCAGCGTCAAATCTTGATAGAGCAGTTCGATTTCGTCGGAACTGAGTTGATAGTCATAGACCTGGATATCATCTATCAGACCTTTGTAAAAGTTCTGCAGTCTCCTGTCGGCTCCGATGTTAAGAAGCCCCGCACCACTGATTGGATTTGTGGTGTACTTGCCGCAATTTACCGAGTTGCCATCGAGGAACGATGCCATTGTGTTTACACTACGGACGACGGCTATATGGTGCCAGTCGCCTGCGATTTCACTTAACTTAATTTGTGTGTCCCAGAAGTCCATAAATTCCGCCCCATTCCAGACGACGATTTTGTCACTTGTGTCAATATAGTGTTCGACACCGAACTGGAGCGACCAGTGATTATTGCCTGGTCCGGCCGTGTTGGGGTCGTACTTGTTAAAAATCGTCGCCCAATCGGCCTGAGTAGAATCCGCCTTTAACCAGACTGCCCAGGTATAGTTGCCGGTGAGTTGGAGTTTGTTCGCGTTGTAGGCGGTCTGGACGTAATCATCAACACCGTCAAACTCCAATATCCCTTCCTGCCAATTTGGCTCATTGTACAATGTGCCTGTGTTGCCGTAGCCGGAAGAATCCGCAGCGGTGTTGCCGTCACCGTCATCAAACTGCCACCAGCCGATAACCTCACCTATCTGCCGCTGGTGAATGGCATTCTCAAGCCAGCTGGATGACAAAACTTCCAAATCGGCAAAACCAATCAGACTATCGGCCATGAGCACGTTATGAAGAGCGATTCCATAGTATCGGCCCAGGTCAAGGTAGTAAGACACATCGTGGTTTTTGTCGTTTTCCGGAGTAAAAGAATATGTGGCGCCTAATCCCCACGGTGGCGCCAGCATCGCCCATATCCGCGATGAGCCGAGGGTTGCCTGTTCGGCCGACCTGGCTACCGGGCCGACACCAATATCAAGAGCCAGAAATGCCTCAACGTAAGGACAGTCCATAAGTTCGGGTACCGTATAAAAAAAGTTCGAACTGGCACCATGGAAGTCAAAATAGTAATCGATGTCGGCTTCACAGGCATCGCTGTCGGTGAGCATCGCAGCAGTGAGGGCATCTATGGTTGAAACGCCGCAATCTGTGGGGTATGAAAGATGCCACAGGCGATTATGGTCGTTCGATGTAATTTCCGGAGGAAGCTGGCCGCCGTCGAGCATTGCCTGTATTTCCGGATTGCCGCGTCCGGTTTGGGTATAGCGTCCGTCAGGATTGACAAGCGGATAGACCCGGAATTCGGCTGCTTTGCGAAGCCATACCGCCTCGGGCTCACCGCTTAAAAGAAAGTCCACCATCCCCTGGAAAGCCCAACTGCCGCTCGTCTCGGTATTGTGATTGCCGGTTATTATGACCACTTTTGTTTTCTGCCCTGTAACACAGGGGTCGGTAATCATATATGCATAAAGATTATGCTGAGGAATGCATGGGTCGTCCACGTTGCCCGCCGATACTCCAACCACAAAATCCGGAATTGGACAGCCGGGCAGGGCAAGGTTGCCGTCACCACTGGCGGTGGGCGTTACATAGGGGCTGCTGCTGATTGATACGGTATGTGTTTCGGTCATATCGACAGTATAAACGTAAACACTGTCTGCAAAACCACTTGCCCCCGATAGACATAGAACCAAGACCGAAATTATTGTTCGAATATCCGCCATCACTGCCTTCTAAAACTGCAATGTAGCTGACTAAAGCAAAAAAGTCAAGAAAATATTAATCCAGCGTTTCAAATGCCGCTATCGAATGGGCCAGCATATTGGCGCCTGAGCTATAGCTCCAGCTCATTGTAGTTAGTCCTGCCGAAGCGGGTAACTTGGTGGCCCCGGCGGCGGTACTGCCAGCATCATCTCCGTTAACATCCCACTGCTCGGTCATACCGCCAGTGGTGGTGGAGAACGAACCTTCATCGTCACATGCCACAACATCAACCACCCATGCATCGGCGGTAACGGTAGTGATGTTTGTGGAGATAGTATCCTGGCCGGTGTTCGAGTTCGTAGCAACCGCCTCCGGCGCCTGCTGGGCTACGTTGGCCCTCGAAACGGAACCGCCGAGTCTCTGGGCCACATCGTTGGCAGCATACGTAACCGCTACGTTGTAGTAGCCCGGCTCAGGTAAATCCTCTTCCAGTAGGTAATATAACACCGTTTTGACCTTAGTGCCGGTGCCAACGGTTACGCCGGAACCGGGCACTATGTTCATCTCGACGTTGTTATATTTGACACTGGCTATTGCAAGGTCGCTTTCACTGTCATCCTCTGCTGCGATAGCAACGACCAGAATTCGGTTATCGCCGCCGTTTATCTTGTGTGACCAGGTCGCATCAATGGCCACATAGCTGCTTACGTTGTTACTGTAATATTCACTGACGCCGACGCCCTCACCGTAAATAGGCCATTCAAGCCAGTCTGACGCCAGGAATTGGAAGTCGAGGAAGTTGACTTTACAATCATCATTCCAATCGCCATCCGGGTTTTCAGTGCAGATAATCAGTGGCTGTGGCCCACACGGCTCGGAACCTTGATAAAGCAGGTCAACATCATCAGGAGTCAATACATAGTCATACAGGCGGACGTCATCAACTCGGCCGTCCCAGCCCCTGTGGTCGTATGAGCTGTTAAGCCGTCCGCCGATTACAAACGTACCGGTATGGACATTAAGCAAACCCGATGGCGCATCACTGCCGGAATCCTCGCCGTCAATGTATATTATTCTTTCCGATGAATTCGAATCGTATGTTACTGCAACCTGATGCCAACCGCCGTCATTTACAGTTGCGCTCGAGGAAAGAGCGGTATCACTCAATCCATCCATATAGCTCCGCATTGCATTCGTTGTACCACTTCTTGTCAACTGATATGTGTTGCCCTTGGTGAGCAGATACTGATTGCTCGCGTGGAAGGTATCGACCTTGACCCAAAGTGCAATTGATATCCGGCTTCTTATGTCCGCCCAGCTTCCGGCTCCGCCGCAGTCAACGACACTGTTGATGGTATGGCCGACCGGGTTGTTTAATTCCAGCACATTACTGTCCCTGTCGCCGTCGTAAACGATATTGACGCTAGTACCCCCGCCGCTTTGCACCAGTGTGCCGTGATGGCCGTTGCCGCTGCTGTCGTCGGCTGTGCCGTCGTCAAAATTCCAAAAGCCGACAAGTTCGCCTGTCTGTACTTGTACTTCAAGATTGTTTACAAGCCAATTCTCGGACTCCTTTTTTAGCTTGAGGTAATCAGAATTCGGGTCCATGACATCATAAATTGAAAGCCCATACTCCTTCCCCAAATCGAGTCGCTGCGCCACCGTTCCGGTTTTATCGTTTTCCGGGACGAAGGAAAATTCGGCGTTTAACCCTTCCGGCCTCATCACCCACAGCCGTGTCATTCTATAATCACCGGGTCTAAGCGTCGGCGGAATACTCGACTCACGCTCTCCGAATGCCTCGACGTAGGGACAATCCAGCAAAGACGGTATGAGATAGAAGAAGGTTGAACCTGCACCATGATAATCGAAGGCAAAATGCACATCCCCTCCAGTGTCGGCTATCATTGCAGTTGTCAGGGCATCAATGGTCGAAAGCCCCTGTCCCTGCGTATGCCATACCCTGTTGTGGTCGGTGCCGAAACCTTCTGCAGTCATTTCTGGATTTCCGCGTCCTGTTGCTGTATATCTGCCGTCAGGATTAACAAGCGGATAGA
>CAZECQ010000033.1:0-16988 GCA_964510545.1 uncultured Pirellulales bacterium
CCTTAAAGAGTTTTTCGAAGATGCGTGCATAGATATCCATTACAGCAGCTGCGGTTTTTGTGTCTGGTCCAAGTGGCTGGGAGGGCATAGATTGCAATTGTTTTTTGATTTCATCAATTTTAGCAAAGACTACAGGTCCGAAGATTTTGGCTGCGAGTTGGACGTTGCCATATGCCCAGATTGGTTCGGCCATGGCTTGTTTTATCTGGTCGGCGTCAAGGGTGGCAGAGAGCCCTGCAACTGTAGGGCCTGAGATTGATTTTGCTGTTTCGAGCAGGTTGTTGTAGTTTTCTTCGGTTGTAACCAGAGCAAAATTTCCGGCCTGAGCAGCGAACATTGTTGGCAGAGACTGGCTTGAGATTTTTGCGATGCCTTTTTCGTCCGACTGAGCTACATTTGGATTGGCGGAGATAAACTGTTGAAAATCGGTAACCGGTATGATGGCAGCGATGAATATGTTTGGGGTTGGGCCGGTCTCTGCCGATGGAGAGGTTGGGCTTAGGCCGAACATTGCGAAACTGCCGCCCATATTTATGCTGTTTAACTGTGGGCTGCCCAATACGCCCGCAAGTTGGGTGCGCGCGAGCATCGAAATTCCCATAGGTACCGGTGATGCACCAGCCAAAAACTGGTCTAACCGGCTAAGTGTGTATTCGAAATTATTGACCCTCACGGCAAAAAGGCTCTCAGCGAGTATTATCTGAAGTAGTTTGTCAGCGGTTGGCGCAACCTCCGGCTTGCTGATGGCAGGGGGTGCTTTTACAGGTGTCTGGGTGGTCTTTTCGGGTGTTGGCAGAACCGGCTGGGTCGTTGGCAGGATTTCCGCTGGTGCCTGAGGGGTTTCTTCCGTTTTGGGCTCAAGAGGTTCTTCCGCCTCGGATTTGGCCAGGCGGTTTTCGTACGCAGGTTTGTCAAAGTTGCCATCTCTTTGGCGCATCATCCTGAGCACATCATGTCCGGGAATTTGTGCCAACAGGCCGGCCGTGGTAAATGAAAACACCAATCCAGCCAGAATAATATATCTTAAATAACACCTTAATTTGAACATTGCCCATACCTCCGTAAATAATGGCTACAGATTTATTATAAAGTTTATTTTTTCCATAATGAAGTACACCTATTGTACACAAATATTACAAAAAAACCAAAAAAAACGTGTTTTTATCCATGTTTAGGTTGAAAGTATTGTGGTTGGCGGCGGGATAGCGAATAACTTTGTGAGAATGGAAGACACTTTGCGGCTAAAAAAGCGGGTTTTTGGGCGGATAACCGGAAAGTTGAGTGGTGTTTTTGTCGATAGAACTTAAGTTAAAGAAAAAATACAGGTGTGAAAAACGAACATCGGCGTAGTTTATAGCATACTAATTGTATATACGAATGTTGGCTAAGATGCGAAATTTACAGTTTTGTGATGACTTGACAAATGTGCAAAGTGTGGTATAATGGGGCTGGTGGTGAGGTAATTTCGAGTTGTTTTTTCTGAAAGATAGTATTAGAGTAGAAGTCCGTTGGCCGAGCGGCCAAAAACGAGGTAGTAATGAGAAAAATATATGGGACTTTGACAAGAGGGAATATCCCTGTGGAGTAAAAGATGTTTGAGCGTTTTACAGACCGGGCACGAAAGGTAATGGCGCTGGCGAACCAGGAGGCCCAGCGATTTAATCACGAATATATCGGGACCGAGCATATTCTTTTGGGCCTGGTTAAGGAAGGCAGCGGTGTGGGGGCCACAGTGCTGAAGAACCTTGATGTTGATATAAAAAAGCTTCGTCTCGGGATTGAAAAGCTGGTCAAGAGCGGACCTGATATGGTTACGATGGGCAAACTGCCGCAGACGCCGCGAGCCAAGAAGGTTGTTGAGTATGCAATCGAAGAGGCCCGGAGCCTTAATCATAACTATATCGGCACGGAACACATTCTGCTGGGTCTGCTTCGAGAGAGCGAAGGGATAGCGGCACAGGTTCTTATGAACGAGGGTTTGAAGCTTGAAGATATACGTCAGGAGGTCTTAAATCTACTTGGTGCGGGGGTTGATGATGAACCAGCGGCGTTAGGGTCGATGAAGATGGGGCCAGCTATAGGCAGAAAGCCAAAGAGCAAAACTCCGGCATTGGATAGTTTTGGCAGAGACCTGACACAACTGGCGAAAGACGACGAACTTGACCCTGTAATCGGCAGAAAAAATGAAATTGAACGCTTGTTGCAGATACTCTGCAGGCGGACAAAAAACAATCCGGTGCTGCTGGGCGAAGCAGGTGTGGGTAAGACGGCAATTGTCGAAGGTTTGAGCCAGCAGATAGTTAACAAAGAAGTGCCCGAACTGCTCAAGGGCAAACGTATCGTGGTGCTGGACCTGGCGATGATGGTGGCGGGGACGAAGTACCGTGGCCAGTTTGAAGAGCGAATAAAGGCAGTTATCAACGAAGTTAAAAGAGCTAAAAACGTAGTTTTGTTCATAGATGAGCTTCATACTCTTGTAGGGGCAGGCGGCGCCGAGGGTGCAATCGATGCCTCAAACGTCCTAAAACCCGCTCTTGCTCGTGGAGAAGTGCAGTGCATCGGGGCCACGACGCTGGACGAGTACCGCAAGCACATTGAGAAAGATGGCGCTCTTGAGAGACGTTTCCAGACGATAATTGTTGAGCCGCCTTCAAAAGATGAAACTCTGGATATCCTCAGAGGACTTCAGGACCGTTATGAGGCGCACCACAAAGTGCGTTTCAGCGATGAGGCACTCTACCAAGCGGTTGAGCTATCAACCAGATACATTACCGGCAGGTGCCTGCCAGATAAGGCGATAGATGTTGTTGATGAAGCGGGCGCAAGAGTACGGCTTAAGAATATGACACCTCCGCCTGATTTAGCCGAATTAGAAGAAAAAATCAAGAAGCTGCAGGCGGAAAAGGACGAGGCGGTAAGAGAAGCCGGTTATGAACGGGCGGCGGCATTGAGAGACGAGGCCCAACAACTCCTAGATGAGAAAAATAAGCTGCAAAAAAAGTGGTATGAAAAAAATAAAGAGGCAATGGGGACAGTCGATACCGAGACGATTGCAGAGGTTGTCAGCAAAATGACGGGAGTGCCTCTGACCAGGCTTGAAAAGAAAGAGGCACAGCGACTTCTGGAACTCGAATCAGAAATTCATAAACGCGTTGTTTCTCAGGATGAGGCCCTCAATGCGGTGGCAAAAGCGGTCAGGCGCAGCAGAAGCGGTCTGAAAGACCCGAACCGTCCGATGGGCTGCTTTATATTTCTTGGGCCGAGTGGGGTGGGCAAAACGCTGCTGGCAAGAGCACTGGCGGAATTTATGTTTGGTGATGAGAGCGCCCTTATACAACTGGATATGAGCGAATTTATGGAGAAACACAATGTCAGCCGATTGGTTGGTGCTCCTCCGGGATACGTTGGATATGAAGAGGGCGGCCAGTTGACCGAAAGAATCAGACGGCGACCATACGCTGTGCTGCTTCTTGACGAAATAGAGAAGGCACATTCGGACGTTTACAATATGCTGCTGCAGATTATGGACGAGGGCCGACTTACTGACAGCTTTGGGCGTCACGTTGACTTCAAGAACGTTGTTCTTATTATGACCAGCAATATCGGTGCAGACCTAATTAAGAATCAGTCCGGCTTCGGCTTCGGCAAAAAGAGCGCTGAGGCAAACTATGAGAAGATGAAGGACATGCTCAACAAAGAGGTGGAGCATCATTTCAGGCCGGAATTTTTAAATCGACTCGACGACACAATAGTTTTCAAGGCCCTAACGAGAGAAGATCTGCAGATTATCGTTGATTATGAGCTTGCAAAGGTGTTCAAACGGTTGATAGAACATGGTTTGAGACTGGAATTGACCGAGCAGGCCAAAGAGTTTCTCATTGACAAGGGCTATAATCCGGAATTCGGCGCCAGGCCTTTGCGAAGAGCCATCGAGCATTATATCGAAGACCCGTTATCAGAAGCTGTGCTGCGAGGCGAATTTAAAGACAAAAACCTTATCAAGATTGATGTGCAGGACGAAGAACACCTGAAGTTTGAGGGTGTTAAGGTAGCTGAGCCTAAAGAAAGTAAACAGGCCGTCGCAAAATCACAATAGCAGCAGCAATGGTTTGTTCGTGATTACGTGCATTAAGCTATGGCTTGAGTTGTGGTGATGGCCGACAAACTGAAACGCCGCCCTTTATTCCAAAAGCATTTCTTTCTCCATCGGACTTTGCTGCTGTTCCAAAATGGATATGAATGTTTGTCTGTCCATCCATTGTACTGTTCCATCCAGTCTGACTACGATGAAACCCGAGTGGAAGAGTAATGAGTGGTAGTGTTTTTCAGTATAAGCCAGAATGGTATCTGGTGGGGATTTCGAGTCTATCCATAAGGCTCTGTAGTGCACTTTTCCAAGCCGAGCAGAACCCTGCAGTTTTTCCTTGATACTATCGATGTAAGATTCAGGAGGCAGTGAGCCGTTGGCCTTTCGGTAGCGAAGTGTCTCGCGGCTAAGCTGTTCCATCGCGCGCATCGCTTCGGAGCGGTTGACCCAATCCTTGAAGTTAATCATCGCCACAACTGCAATGGCTGTGATGACCAGGACTGTTATAATGTTTGTTAAGATGTCCTTTTGCCGTTTGTTCATATTTCGCGTTGCATAAATCGTAACACATCAAAACTCTTTTGCGCGACAGAGGCGATTATTCTTTTATTTTTACTTTGTTGTCCCGGACAGATAACTTCCCTTCTGCAAAGAGCTTTATTGCCTGCGGGTAAGCGATGCATTCCTGCTGAAAGACCCTTGATGCGAGTGTTTCGTGTGTATCATCTTCTTCAACAAGGCATGTCCGTTGTACGATAATAGGTCCTTTATCATATTCGTTTGAACAGAAATGAACCGTGCAGCCGCTTACCTTACAGCCGGCTCTTAAGACGGCCTCGTGCACATAATGTCCCCACATACCCTGTCCACCGAAACTCGGCAGCAAAGCAGGGTGTATGTTCATAACACGATTACGATAGCGGGCGGGTATTTTCCAGAGGCAAAGCCAGCCTCCCTGTACGACAAGGTCAACATATGCTGAGGCGAGTTCGTTTTCGATACGGCTACTGAATTCATCGATGTCCGAGTGGTCTTTTTTGCGGATTATTGTTACTTTCAGTCCGGCAGTTTTTGCTCTTTCGACGCCTGCTACTTTCGAGCGAGAACATATTACTAGAACGACCTGTGCGTTCAGTCGGCCCTGCTCAATGTATTCGAGAATGTTCATTAATGTTGTGCCGCCACCGCTGATTAAAACGCCCAGTCGAATAGGTTTTTCACCGCTCGCCGCCTGCCGCTCACAGAGCGTTTGGGTACTTTGTTCCAGGTCGCCTGCAGCATCAATGTCCTGTTCGAGATTCAAGGCCCTGTTTACGAGACTGTCGGCTTGTTTGTTTTGCTCTCTTGAAATGTGTTGAATCACGCAGCTTTTGAATTTTCCAAGGAGTTGAAGGGTTTGCCGGAAAATGGGTTTTATGTTGTCACTTTTAACCTTGTATTGACCATTAAGCTGCTTTGTGAGCAGTTCACTGTCGGTAAAAACGGTCAGACTTTCGGCGCCTATCTTGTCTGCAGCTTCGAGGGCTTTACAGACTGCGGTGTATTCGGCCACGTTGTTTGTGGTCCGGCCGAGGAAAAAGGCCTTTGCCTGCAGTTGAGTTCCGGCGGTATCGTTTAAGATAAAGCCGGCAGCGGCAGGGCCTGGGTTTCCGCGACTGCCGCCATCAGTGTAAATGATGATTTGATCAAGCTTTTGCTTCAATGTTAGAGCCCTTTCAAATCAATTCCTTCAACCCTTCGACCCGGCTACGTTTGGCTCAAGGCAGGTTAAGTTCAGGATAAATATTGATTTCTGACTATTGGTTAATGGAAGAGACATACAGGTAATCTTACTCCTGTGAACTGCTAAGGACAAGTATTCTTGTGCAGTTTGGACATCGGATTATGTCGTCTTTTGTCATAAGCAGATTGACGGATTCGGCGGTGATTCCCATAAAACAGCCACCGCAGCTATACGTTGCTGTTTTGCCTTCCTGTGTATCGACCACCGCCATGGCTTCGCCGTCGTAAGTCTCAGCGACCCTTTTGAATATATTCAGCGATTCAGGTGGTATGTTCCTTGCGGCCTCTTCCCAGTAGGTCTGGATTTCCTCAATTTGGGTCTCATACTTTGCCGCCATCAGTTCAGCATCTTTTCTGGTCTGCTCGAGTATATTTTTCTGCTCATTTATCTGCTCTTGAATTTTTTCACACTCGGCCTCGTCGGTCTCAATATCTTTGAGCAATTCCAATATCTGGGTTTCGATTTTTGAATTGTCGGCCTTGGTGGTATTGAGCTGTGTGAGGACTGCGGCATATTCCTTGTTTGTTTTTGCGGCGTTTAGCGAGGCCCTCAATCGGGCTATCTGTTCGTCTCTGGTTTTGAGTTCCAACTCAAGACGGTCGGACTGGACTTTGGTTAATTGAATCTCTTCCTTTTTGGCTTCGTGACTGTTTGCGAGACTTCTAACGTGGTTTTCCTGTATAACTACATTTCTTCGGCACCTTGTAAGTTTTGCTTTTACAGCCCGCAACTGATTTTCGACGCTCTGAAGTTTTACCAAATCATTTAATACAGGTCCCATTTATATTCCTTTACTGCGTCTGTGAAATTCCAAACCCTTTATTATGCCGACATCTTATTTGGACTGCAATAAAAATTTTAGGGTTTAGGCGATTTTTTAATTTCTGCTGTAAAAAGTTGGTTGAATATTAAAAAACTATCTTTTGAGCTGGTTCAGTGGTACTATTAAAGTCGATATTTTGATAGTAAGCTATCTTTTCGAGCGACTAAAAGGTGAAATGGCCGATATTGGAAAAAACATAGCTGAGAAAGGGGGTAATCTGATATGAGTACGGGAGTCGGAGCAGAATTTATTGAGAAAACCAAATATAAATATTTTGGGCCATCGAAGCAGCAAAGAGGAATTGGACCGCCGGCCCTGGAGGCGGTTTTTGACAAAGATGGGGAAAAATTTGATTTACCCGACCCGAACGGAATTGATTCGGCAATAAAGAAATTAATCGACGGACGCTCAAGCGTCAGAGAATATCACGATGTGGCTATTTCAAAAGAAGAGCTTTCGTATCTGCTGTGGTGTACTCAGGGTGTTAAAGAGAGGGTCGGTGATATCCACACTTTCAGGACAGTACCTTCCGCCGGCGCCAGACATTCACTGGAGACCTTTCTATTGGTTAATAATATCGATGGATTAAGGCCCGGCCTCTACAGGTATCTTGCTTTAAAACATAAGATTCAGGAGTTTATAAAAAGTGATGGGATTTTTGACAAAGTTACATACGGCTGTCTGGGACAGGAGTTTGTTAAAGAAGGTGCCGTTACTTTTATCTGGGTCTGTGTTGTCGAGAGAATGACGTGGCGTTACGGCGAAAGAGGATACCGGTATGTTATGCTGGATGCCGGGCATGTGTGCCAAAATCTGTATCTGGCCGCCGAATCGGTTGGCTGCGGCGTTTGTGCAATCGGAGCTTTCGATGATGATATAATGAACAAGCTTCTGGGTCTGGACGGCAAAGAAAAGTTTGTTATATATATCGCCGCTGTGGGAAGGAAAAAGAGAGCCGTTTAACGCGAAGTCTGGGAAATCAGGCAATCTTGCAGGTGTGCCATGCATAGAATAGTTAGGGGGCGCGGCTGAGGCGGGAATAGTTTTGAACAGCTTTTTTACTTCTTTTTAAGCAGGGAGGCCGCATTATCCACCTGCAGAGTAAAACGCAGTGGAAAAAATTCATTTTCTTTATACTAAAATCGATCGAAGTTGTACTACAACCTACAATAGAATCCCCAACGAGGTGATATGCTGTATTAACCTTTGAACAACTCAAGGTAGAGCGTTTTTTGTTCGGCCTTTTGTATTATAGCTGCAAAGTCATTGGATTATTTGATTGCTAATTACTTGTCTTGTCTTTAGTATGCTGCTTTGGCTTAAATAGTTTCGTCTGGAGGTTTGATTTTTGGCTATGAATATTCGAATTGAAGAGATGACTATCGAACATTACGAGCAGGTCGTGGCCCTGTGGCGGGGCTTTGAGGGTGTGGGATTGAGTCATGATGATTCGAAGAAAAATATCTCGCGATTTCTCAGCCGTAACCCGGGACTGAGCTTTGCGGCCTTCGATGGTGACCATCTCGTTGGGGCGGTCCTTTGCGGCCATGACGGCAGAAGAGGATATATGTATCACCTTGCGACAAAGAAGGATTATCAGCGTCAGGGACTCGGCCGGGCTCTTGCCGAGCGCGGTCTGGCGGCTTTGAAAGGCCGGGGCATTAACCATTGCCATGTTTTTGTTTTCAGCAGTAACAGGGAAGCGGTCAAATTCTGGGAAAAATTAGGGTGGGAGCGATTCGAACTGGCCAATTTTGTATCAGGTGACATTAGAGAGCAGCTGGCAAAATTCCGCAGATAAACCTCAATCAGCCAGCCGGCTCAAGGTAACGTTTTAAAATTTGAACCGGTCTTTGAAGATGGTTTTGAAATCGTAAATTTCGTTGAAGTCTTCAGGTGAATCGGTCGGCTGAGCACTCATCCATTTATTCTTTATCATCAGATAAACTATTTCTCCGAAATCAGAGGTGTTTTTTATGCCCCAGTTATTTAATACGAGCATTGCCAGTCTTCCCCATTTTTTGATGGCCAGTTTTCTAAGTCCCTCACACAATTTCTGGCCTGTAACGTGACTTGGCTTTTCGGTGATTTTTTTTGTAGTATAGCCGAGTCCCTCATAAACGAAAAGTATTGCCTGTGGGTTGAATCGGCCGTCCTCTCTTGCAATTTGTTCGAGCTTTTTCTTCATCTTTTTACGCCAAAGATATCAGGTTTCTAAGAAACTCTTTGTCCAGGTTTTGTTCCCTGGTCTGCAGTCAGCATAAAGATATCTTTTCCTCCGGTGCCTGATGCCAGAATCATACCTTCTGAAAGTCCGAATCTCATCTTTCTGGGTTTTAGGTTGGCCAGATAGACTACGATTTTGCCGATGAGCTGTTCGGGTTCGTAGGCCTGAGCGATGCCGGCCAGGACGGTTTTTTGCAGGCCGCCCACATCCAACTGCAACTTCAATAGTTTGTCGGCACCTTCTACCTTGTCGGCGGTGGTAACGCGGGCAATTCTTAAATCAATCTTTGCAAAATCCTCAATGGTGCATTCCGGCGCTATTGGTTCGCCGCCGGAACCCTGATGATGTTCGGAACTTTGGGATTCCTTACTCTCTTCTATCATTGCATTGACCTCACTTATATCAATTCTATCAAATAACCTTTCAAACTTGTTAATTTTTTGATTTTGAAGCGGTGTTTCGACATCCGCGAATGAAAGTTTGTTAACATTGAGAAACTTTTCCACCTTTTCGGCGTATTTCGGCAGGATTGGTTTGAGGTAAATCGTCAGGATTCGTACGGCATTAATCGTGGCTGTAAGAGTTATCCTTGTTTTCTCCAGGTCGGTTTTTGCAGTTACCCAAGGCTGGTTCTGCTCGACGTAGCGATTTGCCTCGTCGGCCAGTGTAACAATTTCCCGCACGACAGCGGCAAAGTTAAGATTCTCATAATTATCTATAATCTGTTCTTTTACGGTGGCGAGCTTATTGATTAATTCGCCACCGGCTTCATCCAGTTGGCCGAGCTGTGAATCGAGTTTTTTGGTCAGCATCGGACCCGAGCGCGAGGCCAAGTTTGCAAATTTGCCGACAATATTGGAATTGTTTTTGTTGATAAAATCTTCAATGCTCAGGTCAATATCTTCTATGCCGCTGGTCAGCTTGCTGGCATAGTAGTAGCGCAAAGTCTCCGGGTTGAGATGTTTGAGGTAGGTTGCCGCCTTTATGAAAGTCCCTCGTGATTTGCTCATTTTTTCGCCGTTTACGGTCAAAAAGCCGTGGACAAAAAGTTTGTCAGCAGGCTTGAAGCCAGCTCCTATCAAGGTCGCCGGGAAAAACAGCGCGTGAAAATACATAATGTCTTTGCCGATGAAATGATAAAGTTCGTATTGGCCGCTGTTCCAGAGTTCGTCAAAATCGAGACCGTTTCTGTCGCAGTAGTTTTTTGCCGAGGCCATATAGCCGATAGGTGCATCGAGCCAGACATAGAAAAATTTATTTTCCTCTCCGGGTATTTTAAAACCGAAATATGGCCCATCTCTGGAGATGTCCCAGTCCTTCAGGCCGACATTGAACCATTCGTCAAGTTTGTTTGCGACGGATTTCTGCGTGTATCCTTTTGCGATAAGGTTTTTTAGTTGTTCTTCGTAATCGGCAAGTTTGAAAAAGTAGTGCTCGGAGGTTTGCCGGACCGGTTCAGCCCTGCAGGTTGCACAATACGGATTTATAAGCTCGGTGGGCTGATAGGTGGCACTGCAGTTTTCACAGGAATCTCCATACTGGTCATCTGCTCCACATCGCGGGCAGGCGCCTCGAATGTATCTGTCCGGCAGTGCCATTTTGCAGTTTTGGCAGTAGGCCTGCCCGATGTTCCGCCTGACGATTGAGCCGGCTTCGTTAAGTGATTTGAAAATCTGCTCACTAAAAGCTTTATTTTCCGGCGAATGCGTCGAGTAGTAATTATCGAATTCGATGTGAAAACTATCGAAGTCTGTTTTGTGTTCGGTGTGCATTCGTTCGATGAGCTGCTCGGGTGTTACCCCGGCAGCCCTGGCGCTTATCATAATTGGTGTGCCGTGAGTGTCATCAGCACAGAAATAGAGACATTGGTTGCCGCACATTTTCTGAAAGCGCACCCAGATGTCGGTCTGGAGATATTCGACGAGGTGGCCTATATGTATGGAGCCGTTTGCATAAGGCAGAGCAGAAGTTACAACGATTTTGCGAGGCATATCTGGCCTTTAATGATTACTGTACTTTGTTATTTTTTTGTTCGTGTTTATTATTGTTTGGTGAATCGGTTTGCCCTTTGTCATCCGGAGCATCGGCCGGCTCATTGTCCTGCGTTGCGTCGGGCTGTTGGGCCTCTTTTGGCACATCATCGGGCGTTTTGTCCTTCGGAGTATCGTCCTTTACTTTTTCTTTTTTTGGCGGAGGCGCAATTATCTCAAGCTCCTCAAGGGGAACGGTGATTCTCCTTGCATCTCCAAGTTCCACCATAACAAGCTGCGTTAAAATCTGAACATCTGCAACTTTGCCCTCGCCGAATGTGGTTTTTACTTTGGCGTTCTTTTTCGGCAGTGCTTTTTTGAGTTCGATATAAGTTTTGTCTTCGTATCGCAGGCAGCACTTCAATCTGCCGCAATAGCCGGAGATTTTTGAAGGGTCAAGTGTCGCCTTCTGCATCTTCGCCATTCTCATATTGACGGGTTTCAACGCTTTGAGAAATCCTCTGCAGCAACATTCCTGTCCGCAGCTTTCTACATCACCGAGCAGTTTTGCCTCGTCCCGCGAGCCGATTTGGTGCATCTCGATTCTTGTTTGATATTCGTGAGCGATTTTTTTTACAAGTTCCCGGAAATCTACTCTTCCGTCCGATTTAAAATAAAAGATGATTCGCTCCCCGCCAAAGATGTGTTCGGCATCGACTATTTTCATCGGCAGGTCCAGCTCTTTGATGAAGCGTCTGCATGTTTGTATTTCTTCTTCTGCGATTTTTCTAAGGTGTCTTTCCTCGCTGATATCGTCGCCCGTGGCGTATCGAACAACTCTACCTTCGGGTTTGGAGGCAAATTCAATCTCGCTGTTGTCAAAATATTTTTTTACCTGTTCGGGGCTTAACCTGAACTGGCCGGCCTTGTAGGGGCAAAGCCGGCCTACGAGATGGCCTAACTCAAGGCCCTTGCTAGTCTTTACAACAACACGAGTAGGCACCTTGGGTATATTGGTTTCGTGGTGCTCAAAGAAGCTGAGCAAATTCATTCGGCCGTAACGGACCAACATATATTTTTTGTGTTTTGTCTGCCTTGGCTTTGTTGAGGCGGTCCTGGCCATTTCACTTACCTAAGTTAATATACACTTCAATACTGACATCACTAAACCTTTATTGTATCAAAAACGGCAAGACTTAACAAGAGTTGTTCGAAAATCAGTTTTTCATTTACAGAGGCATCGATCCATCGCAGTGTTTCGTAGCATTGGTCGATTTTTTCCGCTGCCTGCTCTGGTCCGAAGCGCTCGGCCATCTTTTTGATTTTTTCTTTCTGGTCAAAATTGACGATATTTTTATAATCATCTTCGATACCAAGTTTCATTGCATCATGCAGAACCGATATGACTATCCGGATGAGAGTTTTGGAAGTTCTTCGATTTATATCTTTTTTGCTGGTAGTAACGTCGAGTTCTGCCCATACTGCGGCAATGTTCTTGCCTTCATCCAAAAACCGCTGTGCCAGTTCCAGGGAGTTGGCATATTCAGAAGTCGCAACAGAGGCGACCAAATCCTTTTTTGTTTGATACAGATTAGCATCAGCCAGTTCAAGATTTGCCCAGCGGCAGGCAGTACCTAAGCTTCCTGCTGCGAGGCGTGCAAAGTATTGGGCCTGTTTTTGGCTGATGCCCGTTTCTCTGAGTTTGTCGATTATTATTTCTTCGTCAATCGGTGCGAAACGTATTATCTGACACCTCGATTTGGTGGTTGGCAGGAGCTTTTCCAGCCGGGTGCACAACAGGATAACAAAGCAGTATTCGGGCGGTTCCTCCAAAACCTTCAGCAGTGAGTTTTGAGAAAAGCTGTTGAGCCTTTCGGCTTCGCTGACGATAAAGACCTTACTTTTTGAGAGGGTCGGGCGAGTTGATACTTTGTCAATTAGAAACTCCCTGACAACATCTTTAGGCAAATCGACAGGTGTTTTTTTGCCTTTATTATCTTTTGTAAATTCGAGCAGTTCTTTGTAGATAAGGTTGAAGTCGGGGTGCGAGCCGGCCTCGAACAATTTGCAGGATTCACATCGGCCGCAACTATCGGCAAATTCTTCTGAATTGTTTCTTTCCTTAGCAGGTTCTTTGCAAAGAAGCAATTTAGACAGTTCGTGGGCAGTCTTGAATTTTCCGACGCCTTCGGGGCCGGAAAAGATGTATGCGTGCGGCATCCTGCCGCAGGCATAGGCCTTTTGCAAAATGCCTATTGCTTTGTCCTGACAAAATATTTCCTTAAGTGACATAATTTAGATTAGCTGCAGTAAATGCAAAGAGATTCAAAAGCTATAAAAACATTTCTTCGGTGATTTTTACCACCTTTTTGTAAACGGTTTCGATGTCAGTGATAGCATCGACGACGGCAAAATTTTTGTGCTCCTTAGCAAGCCTTAAAAATCCCTCTCTTACCCTTTGGTGATACTGGTTACCCTTTTGCTCCATTCTGTCGGGCTGGCTGGTTAGTCTGGCTGAGCCGGTTTCAAGGTCAACATCAAGTATGATAGTCAAGTCGGGCCATGGCCTTTCGAGAGAATCGGTTGCAATTTTTATGACACTATCTATACCAAATCCACCGGCATACCCCTGGTATGCACAGGTACTCGAAAGCCATCTGTCGAGCACGACGCACTTGTCCGCCTGCAAAGCGGGTGCTATCTTTTCTACCCAAAGCTGTGCCCTTGCGGCCATATAAAGTAATACCTCTGTTGCTGTATTCATTGCAATATGTTCGGGGTTTAGCAGGATTTGTCGAATCTTCTCACCAATGGCGGTAGCACCGGGGTCTCGAAAGATTTCAACAGCAACGCCCTGCTGCTCAAACCATTGGGCCAGGCGCTCTGCCTGCGCGGTCTTTCCACAGCCATCCGGACCGTCAAGAACAATAAATTTACCTGAAAATCTGTTATCCAAAAATGCTGCCCTTCTTAATTGTTAAAAATTACAACTTTGAATGTGACATTCCTTATTATTACATTTTATAACCTTATCTTGCGAGCTGGAAATTATCATCTCCGACTAATTGTTTCATTTTTCTACAGAAATCCAAGTCGGGGTTTACGGAAAACTCTCTGTCGGCGGCTGCATAAACTTTGCCTTTATTGGTTGTTACCGCCACGTAAACAGGGCTTCTGCCTTTGTGGCTTTGGCAGAGGCTTTTTATCATCGCCACCTTTTCTTTGGTAACTTTTTCTGCGTTGAGGTTTATCTGGATTCTTGCGGCAATCTTTTGTCTGGCCTCGTCCAGCTTAATCAACTCGGAAGCAATGATGTTGGGTTTTTCCCTTCTGAAATCGAGCCGGCCCCTGACAAAAACGACCGCGTCCTCAATAAGCAAATCGGTATATTTGTTCAGCACATCAGGGAACGTTACCACCTCGACAGAACCCTGAAGGTCTTCGAGTACGAAAACGGCCATTTTCGAGCCAGCATTTCTGCCCTTTCTTGTCAGGTGGTATCTTTTCTTGGTAATCATTCCGCCTATTACGATTTCGCGCTCCTGGCTGTATTCGGCCAACTGTGAAGTGTTGAGCGTGGAATAAAAGTTTATCATCTCGGCACAATGGCTTAACGGGTTTCTGGTAACATAAAAACCAAGCACCTGTTTTTCAAAGGCGAGCATTTGCGGTTCCGGCCAGGGGGCAATATTTGGAAGTGACAGTGCATCTTTTGAATACTCAGCTTCGCAGGCCTGTCCGAAGAAGCTCATTTGGCCGCTTTGTCTGTCGGCCTGGGATTCGGAGCCGATTTGTATTGCCTTTTCGAGGCCTGCCATCATCTGTGCACGGTTTCCGCCAAGTTTGTCAAAGGCGCCGGCTTTTATCAGCGCTTCGATGACCTGTTTGTTAGCGGCCCTTAAATCGACATTTTCACATAAATGGAACAAGCTGTGAAATCGGCCGACCTCTTCGCGGGCAGCGATGATTTGTTCGACGGCCTTTTCGCCAATCCCTTTTACGGCGGCCAGGCCGAAACGTATTACACCATTTTTATCATCGCCGCGTCCCTTATAAAGAGGAGTGAAATCAACGCCGCTTTCATTGATATCGGGCGCCAGTACCTCAATACCCATTTGGCTGCATTCGGCGATATAGTCAACGACCTTATCGGTGCTGCCCATTTCATAAGTCAGCAAGGCGGCCATAAATTCTACTGGCCAATGGGCTTTCATATAAGCTGTCTGGTAGGCAATGAAGGCATAGCGGGTCGAATGGCTTTTGTTGAAGCCATAGCCGGCAAAACGCTCGATAAGTTCGAAAATCTGCTGGGCCTGGCTTTTCGTCAGCCCTTTATTCGTGCAGCCGGTTATGAATCTTTCTCGCTCCTTTGCGATGGTTCTGGCCTTCTTCTTGCTTATCGCCTTGATTAAGGTATATGCCTCCCGAAGCGGTATGTCACCCAGTGAAAAACAGATACGCATAACCTGTTCCTGATAAACCATAATGCCGTAAGTTTCTTCGAGGATTTCCTTCATAACAGGGTGCGGAAGGTCCCATTCCTCGCCGTGTTTCCTCTCAATATAATCAGGGATTAGTATCATAGGCCCCGGACGGTACAGAGCATTGGCGGCAATGAGGTCTTCGATTCTGTCGGGCTTCATTTTCATCAGCAAGTCCTGCATTCCGCCGGACTCAAACTGAAAAATACCCTTTGTTTTACCACTGGAGAAAAGTTCAAAAACATTTCGGTCGTCAAGGTCGATTCTTTCCAGGTCAACCTCTTTGCCGTGAATATCGCTGACCAGTCTTCTTGCACGTTCAAGAACGCTGAGAGTCTTTAGCCCGAGAAAATCCATTTTTAACAGACCGACTTTTTCAACCATTGGGCCTTCGTACTGGGTTACAATATCGTCATCATCGGAGCCGGGCGCTTTGTAAAGCGGTATGAAATTTGTCAACGGCTCATCGGCAATGACAACGCCGGCGGCGTGGACAGAAGCATGCCGGGCAAGGCCTTCCAGACGCTTGCAGATATCAATAACATCGCGGGTTTGTTCGCTTTGCTCGTAAGCTTCTTTTAACTTCGGCTCTGTTTTGAGCGCCCTATCAAGCGTAATACCGAGAGAATCCGGAACGAGCTTGGCCAATCTGTCGGCCTCAGATAAGGGCACGTTTTTGACCCTGCAGATGTCACGGATGACGGCACGGGCCTTCATCCTTCCAAAGGTTATGATTTGTGCGACGTGGCCGTACTTTTGGCGGACGTAGTCGATGACTCTTGGTCGGCTGGTCTGGCAGATGTCGATATCGACATCCGGCATCTCGTTTCGCTGCGGGTCCATAAAACGCTCGAACAGCAAATCGTATTTTATTGGGTCAACATCGCACAGACCGAGGCAGTATCCAACAAGCGTGCCTACGGCACTTCCCCTTGCGCCTACCGGGATATTGTTTTCGTGGGCGTAGCTGCAGAGGTCCCATACGATAAGAAAATAACTGGCAAAGCCTTTTGATTCGATTACGTCCAGCTCCCTGTCGAGTCTGGTTTTTATTTCGTCGGTAATTTGGCCGTAGATTTTCTCGGCATTTTTATAACAAAGCTTTGTCAGGAATTTTTCTGCGGTTGAACCGTTGGCGGGTTTGAAGCTTGGGGCGTGACGACTCTTTAAGTCAAGCTCGACATTACATCGCTCTGCAATGGCCAGGGTGTTGTCACAGGCCTGGGGCACATCGGCAAAAAGCTGCCGCATCTGCCCAGGACTTTTTAGAAAAATATCTCTCGGGTAAATCATCCTGTCGGGGTCGTCGGCGTTTTTGCCGGTACTTATGCAGCATAAACAATTGTGGGCTTCGAAATCGTCTTCGTTTAAGAAGTGCACGTCGTTGGTCAAAATCAGCCCCAGACCCATTTTTTCAGCAAGGTTTATCAACGCCCGATGGATTTTAGGGTCTTCATCTCCGTGGTCCTGGATTTCGATGAAGAACCTGTCGGTACCGAATATTTTTATAAAACTTTCAGCAGCAGCAGTAGCGGCGGTTTCATCACCCCTGGCTAAAAGCGCCGCAAGCTCGCCCTTTAAACAGGCTGAAGTGGCAATTAAACCTTCATTCAGTTC
>CAZECQ010000034.1:0-16965 GCA_964510545.1 uncultured Pirellulales bacterium
GCCGGAGAGGTTGTATGTGGCTGTAGATGGCACTACAGTGCACGAGACGGATGGTTGGCATGAAGGCAAGATAGGCGTTGTTTACTTTGAAGATGAGCGTAAACAAAGAAAAAGCTTTTATGTAGGCCGGTTTGACAATTCGGAAACCTTTGGCTGGCATCTCTGGCTGGAGGCCTGTAAGTATGGTTATCTAGAAGCTAAAGAGGTGGTTTATCTTGGTGATGGTGCACCGTGGATTCGTACTGAGCACAATCGCCATTTTGGCAGAGCTACATTTATAATAGATTGGTATCACGCTTCAGAATATATCTGGGATTGCGGCAAAAAGCTCTTTGGCGAGGGTACAAAGGCAACTGAAAAATGGGTTAAAAAACGATTGGATTTGTTGTGGGACGGCTGGACAAAAAAGTTGTTAGATAATTTGAAAGAGCAATGTAAAAAATATCGTGGTGCCAAGCGAAAATCTCTTGCGACATTGATTCGATATGTTTCGACCAATGAGGACCAAATGCGTTACGATGTCTTTAGAGCAAATGGTTATGACATAGGTTCCAGTGCAGTTGAAGAGGCTTGTAAGAATGTGATTGGCAAACGGCTGAAACAATCAGGAATGATTTGGACACGTTTAGGCTCATCATCAGTGTTGGCTTTGCGAGTCAGTTGGCTAAATGACGAATGGGAGCAATTATGGCAGAAAAAACCTTTAGCAGCCTGAAAATTCTACCTACAAACGTGAAACGCACCCGGTCGTAACAAGGCCGGAATCTAATGCTTCGTAGAGGACCTGCCAGTTGTTATTATAGTAATAAAACCTTGTGTTGTTGGGCTCCTGAGAATCGGTTTTTCTTATTCTTCTTCCTAAGGTGTCGTAAGCGAATTGGGCTATATCGTTACAGTCCATGGTAATTTTGACAATGCGATTCTCGTAGTCATACTGATAATTGTAGCCGTTTGCATCTGTAGTCAGGTTACCGGCTGCATCGTAGCTTAGGTTGGCATCAGCTACGAAATAATAGCGGTTGGTGTTGACATCGCGGATATAGGTCTCATTGCTGGCGGAGGGTGCGATGAGGGACATACAGTATTACGCAGGAGTAAAACTCGGCAGTAAATAAAAACAGTCCGAACCACAGGCAGGGTGAAGCAATTTAAAAGTTAAAGTGCAAAAGTCATTTTAGTTTTACCTGTGTGTATTTCATATCGGTGGATTCCATAGAGCGAACCATATCGGGGGTCATTTTTATAACGACATAGTCCGGCGAGGCGGGGTCGGAGATGTGGTCCTTCAAGGCAGGGACGGCCTTGTACAGCCAGAGCTTTTCGTTATTGTCGGCGCTGATAGAACAAGGTCCTGCGATACGGACGTGCCTGCCGGCAGAATCGCAGAAACAATACTCGGCATAAGGGACTTTTCCAAGCTGAGTGACCTTGTCGGAAGCAGCGAATGTTGCACCCCAAAGCTCGCTTTGGTTCCAGGTGAGGCCGCCCATCGGCCTTACGCCGACCTTTCGGCCATCGGTAGTGGCCAAGAAGCCCCAGCCAACCTGTTTTGTGAATTGCTTTACTTCTTCGATATTCATATTAGTTTTCCTTTCGCTTTAGCGTGGATTTATGTAATTTCGTAAGCTAACACGGTGGGCTAAAGCCCACCCTACGAAGTATTATACATCGGACCAGGTAAGAATGCGAAAGGGAAAAAAGAAAAAGGGGGGGGTGAGATTGCTCGGTGCCTGCGCAGGAGCAGGCATTAGAGGGCAGGGGAGAAAACACGCAGGGTAGGCCTGTGTGCTAAACGAAGCGGCAAATGTTCCGATAAGTTTTTTATGAACGCTTTGTATAGAATTAAAATAGAGGTATTCTCGGTACTCTAAAGGGTATTTTTTGGCCACAAAGCGTTTTTTTGGCCGCGACCTATCATTTCCCGTAAGAGGCCCCCAAATTGCCTCTACTGACAGAAGCCAACTCTTAAAGCGGTCCTCTGATTATGACGAAAAACTCAATGCGTGACCATTGAATGGTGGTGGGATGCACATTAAAAATTATAATTTAGGAGACAAGAAATGATGGAAGTAAAAAAGAGGCGTATTGCTCAAGGTTTGGCAGGGACATGCTTGATTCTCATGCTGCTGCTCTCAGGATGTGCCAGCAGGTATGGTCGTGTCCTGAAGCCGTCAAATGAACGTGTCGAAATTAAGGAAACTCATTCGGCATTTTCCTCGCTGGCTAACAAATCAGACCTGCCGATGATGTATGTAAGTGAAGGTAAAATCGGCGTTTCGAAAGTCGAAGCAGCTTTGGAAACAGCCGATGCGGGAGATTTACAGGCCCGTGCAGAATTGAATAAACAGTTGGCCGATTTCAGTGCCCGCCGCACGGAAGTGGAAGCGCATGTCAACAAAAACCTCTCCGAAGCCGATGCTCTTAGTGAAAACTACACCAGAGAATACGGTAATGCAATGGCACAAATCGCTGCAAGAGAAGCAGAACTTGGTGCTCTCATCGAATGGAAAGAAGCAAACGTAGCATCATTAACCAAAGAAGCCAACAGCAAACATAGCGCTATCATCGCAGAGGCACGTGAAAAGTTAGAGCGTGAAAATGCCCGTATTGAACAGACCAAAGCGATTTACAATGCGATTGAAGTCGAAAGCAATGCTAAAATTCTTGGAATGACAGAATCCTCAAAAGCGACCCGGGAACGGGCCTCTGCCACCGTATCAGAACTTGAGGCGAAAGCTCTGGCGGCTCAACTGGAAACGAAAGCTCGCGTAGATGAACTTAATGAGCAAATCAAATCTACTACAATTCAGACAAAATCGGAAGCCGACAGACTCAATGCCACCCGCGATGCAATCCTTAAGGATTCGGGGGCCCGCGTACGAGAGCTTCGCAGCAAAGCTGCTACTATTCAGGCGAATCTTGCGAATGAAGAGTATCAATTAAAACGTACAGAAGCTGAGTCTGTCAAGGCTGAAGCACAGGCGAAAACACAAGAGAAATCCGCCAATGCACCTACCCGCCTTGAGAGAGCGTTGGCAGAAATTGAGCGTCTGCGTGCGGAGATTTCCCATCATCAGGACAGTTCAGTAGCCAACTACGAATCGTTTCTTGCAGAAATTCAGGCCCAACTCAACGATGAACTCAATGAAGTCAAGAAACTCCGAGTTAGTTCGGACAGGGCCGAAGAAGTCGCTCGTGCGGAATTTGTCAAGGCAGAAGCCGCTGCTCTTGCCGAGGCCATACGTCAAACAGCGGTCCACGCCGAAGCTGTAGCCGAGGCCCAAAAACTTCAGATTATCGCCGAAGCGGAAGCGGAAGCGGCAAGAATCAAACAAGAAATTTTAGAAGAAATTGCATCCAAGAAAGCGGCCAATAAAGTGGAAATCGACAACAACACCACTTATGTACAGGAGCATAGAGCAGGACTGCACGAGGTGCCGGAAGTTCCGCAAGTCGAGGCTGTTGCGGCCAGGATAGAACCGAATCACGTCGCAGATTATCGCGTAAGCTTTGCGGAGGTTATGAGAACCAGGGCACAAGCTGACGCATATGAATTGGTCGCAGAAGCGACATTCGCAGAAGCCCAAACAAATCTCCTGGCCGTAAAGACCCAGGAAGAAGCCATTGCATCAGAGCAGTTAGCCATTGCGGATGCTCTTGAAGCCCAGGCTCGTTCACGGTTCAGCGAAATTGAAACCAAGACCGAAAAAGAGATGGATGTCTTAGAATCCAAATACCGTCAGCACATTGTGCAAGCTGAATCCTTCCGTAAGGAAAAAGAAGCCGATGTCTTAGATTATCAGAGTCAAGCGGATGCTCTGGAGCAGATTTCCAACGCTCGCGCAGAACAACTTCTTGCAGAAGCAGAAGCGGTTACTAAGATCGGGCAAAACGATGTTGAAGAATTAAAAATTACGCTTTGGGCGGTACAACAGCGCGGCGACGCACAGTATTCAAAGCTCATGACAGAAGCGAAAAGTGTTTCTGATTCTCAAGAAGCTCTTGCAATACAGATTGATGCTCAGGTTGACTCAGCCCGCAGATATCTTGACGCAGAACTGGCCAAAATTGCAAATTCAATCCAATCTGCAGAAAGAATTGCACAAGCCGATTATCAGCAGGCATTGACTCAAGCGACGGTTTTGCGACAAAGAACAGATGCAGAAATCAGCCGCGTTAACGCACAATTTGCAATGGAACACACTACCTTGAAGGCACAGATAGAACGAGACAAAGACCTGGCCTTAAGCCAGAGCATCCGTGGGGAAGCTATCTGTGACCGTATGATAGCAAACGCAAATACAACCAAGATGTGCAAAAATGCCAACATTGATGCCGAAAAGGCGGCGGCGCAAACTGATATGGATATTGTTCTTGCTACCAACTCTGCAAAACGTAAGGCCGCTCAGGTTTATCTTGATGCTGTAAAGGCCAGGTTCAGCGCCCGAATACAACAAGTCAAGGCTGAACGTGTAGTCGAAATGGCCGGTGAGCAAAATGCGATGGCTATAAAACGAACCGATTTAGCCAGTGCACTGGCTCAAGCGAGGGCAGCCCGTGAAGATTCTAATCGGAAGCTGGCTGCACTTCAGAAAAGACAGACCGAGCTTCAGATAGTTTCTATGGCAAACTGGTCTGACAAACTTGCCATGTTTAAAAATAGCAGCACAGAGTTCGATTCGGTTGAAATGGAGGATATTTCTTTCACGCCGCTCATCGAAACGTCTCTAGCTGAAACGACTCCTGTAACGCAGACAGCAAGTAACCCGGGGTTTTGACGACGCTGAATAATTTCAGGAAGAACACAAGAACGAAGCAGGACGGATTAACATTATCCGTCCTGCTTTTTTTTTGGTTGTTCCGGGGAATTTAGGGGTATCGTTGCAGTCAAAGAATATATCCTTTCATGTTATTGATTAGGAGGGATGGGAGCGGAGACTTAATGAGCTTTTTATTCATAAGTGAAAGAAGCGCACGTGAAATCCCTACAGAAGACATCGGCCGGAGCATTTTCAGTCGTTAGTATTTAGTGGTATGAGATTGCGGCGGCCTAAAGGCCTCGCAACGACATTTGGGGAGTGACTTTATATATGCAGGCCTCGCAATGCCCCAGCACCAATTGGATTTTTAGTAGGTTAGAATCCCCCGCAGAGCAAGGTGCTAAACGAGAAGGAAAGCTCCGGCGAAGCCAGAGAACTTGTTTTTTATTGATTCCTTATGTACTGCTCTCCTATGGGGCAGGCAGGGGGATGTATGCTGAGGGCAGTTTTTTTTGTGCAGTCTTTGCAATGGTTATACGATAAGGTTATAATGACTTGCGGCTGCCTGGGGCCATAAATGCGATAAAGGGGCATTTGGGGCCGCCGGGAAGGTTAGGTTTTAGAAGAATTGAGGACATAAAACTATGTTTCAATACAAAATACGATTAATAATAGGAGCAGCCATATTATTTAGCCGGCTGCTGAGCGGGTTTGGGGGGCTTGCTGAGGCGGGCGGGCAGGCGAAGACTTACCGTCTCGATGAGCAACAACTTAAAGAGGTTTCCGATAAAAGCGAGGACAAGTTTCGGCTGGAAGTGGCTAAAATTAAACAATTGGCCAACACGGGTCAAACCAAAGCTCTCGGTGAAGCGTTTATCAAACTCAAAAAAGACTATCCCGGAACAGCAGGAGCGGACTTCGATGCCTTTGTCAAGGCGGAAAAGCTGTACTGCAAGGGCAAATATGTCAAGGCGGTGCGAGCTTATGATAAGCTGCTTTTTGCATTTCCGGAAAGTCAATTTGTCGAATCGGCTCTGGACAGGGAGTTCGCGATAGCTACCGCATATTTGGGGGGGCAAAAAAAGCCGATACTGGGCATATTCAAGATGAAAGGATACGCCGAGGGCGAGAGGATTATGGAAAGGATAAGCAATCGTACCGGCGATGCACCCATCAGTGTAAAGGCGAACCTTGCAGTAGCGAACGGGCTGGAAAAACGAGGCAAATTCAACGAGGCATATCATAAATGGTCGCAGATCAGCTCTCGCTGGCCGACAGGACAGGTCGGCAAGGACGCACTGCTTGGTATGGCGCGATGCAAACACTCGGCTTATAAAGGGACAAAGTATGATGCTTCAAGCCTGGTCAGTGCAAAGACCTATTATGAGAATTTCAGACTGCGATATCCGAAAGATGCCAGAGAAATAGATGTCGAGGGCAAACTAAAGCAAATTGACGAGCAATTGGCCTACAAGCAGTTCAGTATCGGTCATTATTATCAAAAAGCCGGGCAACAACAACCGGCCAATCTTTATTTTCAAATGGTCCTGGACAATTGGCCGGACAGCAAGGCGGCAGAAATGGCAAAAGAAAAAATGAGTGATAAAGAACCCAGTATGAAAAGGCAGAAAAAATGAATAAAAAAAGTTTCAATAACAAATATTGTACTAAATTTGTCGAAGGGTCAGCACTTTTCCATTCGGCCAATATCAGGTCAGGGTTAGCTGCAGCTGTCTTGTACATTTTGCTATGCATAGGTCTTTCGGGTTGCTCCGAAATGAGTGGTTACTCAAACGAGCCGCTTTTTCCGGAGGGTGTTAGCAGCGTTTATGTGGAGATGTTTGACAACCAAACCTTTCGGCGCGGGACGGAATACGAATTGACCGACGCCCTTGCCAAGCGAATTGAGGTCGAGACTCCATACAAAGTAATTTCCAGCAGGGACCGTGCCGATACTGTAATAAGCGGCCAAATAGTTTCGCTTGCCGAGCTTGCGCTGAGCGTCGAGCGTCAAACCGGCAGGGCGCTGGAAAAAGAGGTCCAATTGCGGGCGGTTGTCAACTGGAAAAATCTCAAAACAGGAAAACTGCTGATAGACAACAAAACCATTACCGAATCGGCAAGCTATTCGCAGTGGCAAGGCCAAAGCTTCAGCTATGCATCGAATCTTGCGGCGAACCGCCTGGCCCAAAAAATCGTAGAATCGATGGAAAAGAAATGGTAAGAGCGCAAATCGTGTTGCGCCAATCGAATTACGAGCCACGAGATATAAACTATGAGTAATAATCCAAGTAAAAAACCAATTCGACCACGTCCCGGCCCACAGGGCGGGCCCGGCAAAAAACCTCCCCTTCCGAGCTATAAGCGGGGGCCTTTTAGCTGGCTGATAGTTCTGGCTGTGATAGTCACATTAATGATGATGATGCGGCAGATACAGAGTGTCGATAAAATCAGGTGGGAGGAATTTGTCAATCATGTTGAAAACGGGCACATAGAAAGTGTTTCTATAGGCGAGACGGAAATAACAGGCAAATTCAATACACAGTATCTTGGAGGCCTGGAGAAAAAAGGCAAGAAGTCATTTGTGGTTTACTATAAATCGGCCCATAGAGACTGGCTCGGAGAATTGCTTAAGAAAATGAAGAATGACAATGTAAGGATTGACAGCGAGCCGCCGCGTACCTGGATTCTGCATTTGTTTAATATACTACTGCCTCTGCTTGTGTTTGGTGCTTTCATCTATTTTATCTTTGTGCGAAATCTTCGCAGCGGCGCTGGCGGGATGCTGATGTCTTTTGGTCGAAGCAAGCATCGACTGCAGAGCAAAGACAAGGCCAAAGTTACATTCGAGGACGTTGCGGGTGTAGAAGAAGCAAAGGAAGAGGTTGCGGAGATAATCGAGTTTTTGAAAAACCCGAAGAAATTCCAGCGATTGGGCGGGCGTATTCCGAGGGGTGTTTTACTCGTAGGCCCACCCGGCTGCGGAAAGACGCTGCTTGCAAAAGCGATAGCCGGCCAGGCCGACGTTCCTTTTTTCAGTATATCCGGCAGTGACTTCGTGGAGATGTTTGTCGGGGTCGGAGCATCACGTGTGCGGGATTTGTTCAAACAGGCCAAAGAAAACTCGCCCTGTATTATTTTTCTCGATGAAGTTGATGCAATCGGCAGAAAACGCGGTGCCGGCTATGTAGGCGGCGGGCATGACGAACGCGAACAAACACTCAATGCCATTTTAGTTGAGATGGATGGTTTTGATACCAACGACCAGGTGATAGTAATCGCTGCGACGAACCGGGGTGATATATTAGACCATGCCCTGACGCGGCCCGGGAGATTCGACAGGCAGATTTTTATTCCGCTGCCGGACTTGAAAGGCCGGGTCGATATTTTAAAAGTACACGCAAAGAAAGTGAAAATGGGTGTGGATTCAAACCTGGAAAGACTCGCACGCGGGACGCCTATGTTCAGCGGGGCAGACCTTGCAGCGATTATTAACGAAGCGGCCCTGGCAGCAACTATGGCCAACAAAGACCAGGTTGAAATGGACGATTTGGAAGAGGCACGAGACAAGGTGCGATGGGGAAGGGCAAAAAAGAGCAGGGTCATCGACGAGAAAGAAAAGGAAATTACCGCCTATCACGAAGCCGGCCATACACTTGTGCAATCTCTGCTGAAAGATGCAGACCCACTGCACAAGGTAAGTATTATTCCCCGCGGGCCGATGGGTGGAGCGACCTTTGCCCTGCCTGAAAAAGACAGGACGATGTTTACGAAAAAATACTGTATAGCACTTTTGCAGGTATGTTTCGGCGGGCGAATTGCAGAAGAGATGTTTTGCGATGATATCTCCAGCGGCGCACAATCGGACATCCAGCAGGCCACCAATATCGCAAAACAGATGATTCTGACCTGGGGCATGAGTGAGCAGCTCGGGCCAATTAGTTATGAACCACCTGCGAACATGAAGGAAATGATGTATGTAATGCCCGGCGAAAAGGATTATTCGGAAAAGACTGCGGAAACAATCGATGAGGAAATAAAAAAACTCACCGATGAAGCATACAAACTGGCAAAAGAACTAATAGAAACGAACAAAGATAAGCTTGAGCGGATAGCAAAGGCCCTGTTGAAATATGAAACGCTCGATGCTGACGATGTTGACTTGATTATCAAAGGTGGCGAATTAGACAAGCCAACCGTTGGCGATTTGCTGGCCGCCGAGCAGGCCAAAAACGACGAAACCAGCCCTGAGCAAAAAGACCAGGGAAAGAAATCAAACAGTTAATATTTCTTTTGTTCACATTACCTCTAAGATATGTTCAAAAAAACATCTGCGATATTGTTAGCAGTCTGCGTTTTAGTGATTAGCGGTTTTCCCTGCGGGCGAAGCGTAAAGGGACAAAGTTCATCTTCCGGCGGCGTGATTGAAACTGATATTGTCAGCGTATCGGTCGAGCAGAAATACGAATCGGTCCGGCCGGGGAGCAGGTCTGCTTTGGCTGTCCGTTTCGAATTGAAAAAAGACTGGCACTTTTATGCATCGCCAGAGACCTCGCCCGGCGGGATAAATCTTAAAGTCAAGGCAGCCGCGAAAAACCACATAATCTTTTCTGAGCCGATATTTCCTCCGTCTCACATATTTTTTGATACTTTTTCAAACGAAAAAATCGAGGTATTCAGCGATAAGTTCACTGTGTTTATGCCGTTTAGTGTTTCCGGTGTTGATTTAGAAGCCGGCAAAAGTATCAGCGTCGCTGTAAAAATCGGTATCGATGGTGCGGTATGCTCAGGTGCGGCCTGTCAATTTCCTGATTACCCCGGTTTAGAGACAACGGTAAAAGTTGACGCCGATGCGACGATGAGCGCAGCTAAATTTGCCTTGCCGGATTTAACAGAGGAGGCACCAAAAAGCGAAACAGTACCGGCAAGTCAATGGGCGGACTATTCCGTCTGGTTTGCCCTTGGTTTGGCGTTTCTGGCGGGGTTGAGTTTGAATATTATGCCGTGTGTCTGGCCGGTGCTGCCCATTATCGTGATGCGGCTTGTCGAACAGGCAAAACAGGACAGAGGCAAATCAATAGTGATGGGACTTGCTTTTTGTCTCGGGATATTGCTGTTCTTTGTATGTCTGGCCGGTGCAAATATCATTTTGCAGCTCTTCTATGGAACGGTTTTGCAGTGGGGCGACCAGCTGCGAAACCCGACGTTTGTTACGGTATTGGCGATGGTTTTGATAGTGTTGGCTTTGTTTATGTTTGACGTTTTCAGTTTTGTTTTGCCCGGCTCAATATCGGGCAAAAGCAGCAGCAGTTATGCAGGCACAATAGGAATGGGTTTTCTGGCCGCCGTGCTAAGTACGCCGTGCAGTTTCGGGATATTAGCTGCCGCCTTTGCGTGGGCGCAGGGACAACCTCTTATTCGTGCAACTGTTGCGATAATGGTTATAGGCGTCGGGATGGCTTTGCCATATCTGATTCTAGTTTCGATTCCGGGGTTGCTTGATAGTTTGCCCAAACCAGGCAAATGGATGGATATTTTCAAAAAAACAGTCGGTTTTATTCTGCTTGGTATCGCCGTCTGGATGATAACGGTGTTGTCGCAGGAACGCCGGATAGGTTTGCTTTATTATTCGGTTATTCTTTCATTTTGCGTCTGGATGTGGGGTGGATGGGTCAGTTTTGATTCTAAAACTTCAAAGAAAATAATTGTTCGAACAATAGCAGTGTTACTTGCCGTTATCGCAGGTTTCCGGTTGTTATCCGCTCCGACAGCATTGATAAACAAAGAGGCCAAACCGAAGCCGGGTATTTTCCGGTTGTTATTTCCTCCAACAGCATTGATAAATTGGAAAGGATATGATGCTGACCTTATAGAAGAATCACTCACTGATAATAAACCTGTTCTTATTAAATTTACGGCTGAGTGGTGCTTGAGTTGCAAGGTCGTGGAAAAGCTGGTTTTTGAACGAAAAGACATTGCAGAATTGATAAAAGAAAAAGGTGTTTTAGCAATAAAAGCCGATACCACAACCAGGGATTTGCCGGCAACGCTTGCTTTGAAAAGTTTATATAACGAGCCGGGTGTTCCGGTCAGTATATTATTTCTGCCAAGCCAAGAGGAGCCGGTTAGATGGCGAGGCAAGGACTTCGGCGATGAGTTGAAGTCGCTTTTGGAAAAACTACCCTGAGAAAATATGCTTATGGCCAGAAAAGCGGCAGCCAAAAAAGCGAAGATAAAAGTCGACAAAGCTCAGGCGGCCCGGCGGGTTAGCAAAATCTGGCCGATATTGAAAAAGACATACCCGCAGGCAAGAACCGAATTGAAATTCACAAATCCACTGGAACTTTTAATCGCAACAATTTTGTCGGCCCAATGCACAGATGTCCAGGTTAATATGGTAACCAAAGTTGTATTCAAAAAATACAGGTTGGCCCGGGACTGGGCAAAAGCTGATGTAGAAGAAATCGAGTCGGACATTAAAAGCACCGGCTTTTACCGCAATAAGGCGGCAAATATCAAGGCCTGCTGTGCAAAAATAATCGAGCAGTTCGGCGGTAAAGTACCCGATAAAATCGAGGAGCTTGTTCAATTAGCGGGTGTCGGCAGAAAAACGGCAAATGTTGTGCTTGGAAACGCCTTCGGCAAACCGGCGATAGCCTGCGATACACACGTTATTCGGCTGTCGAGGCGATTGGGGCTCTCTGAGAACAGGGACCCCGTAAAGTTGGAATTTGATTTGGCCGAAATAATACCAAGAAGAAACTGGACAATGTTCAGTCATCTGTTGATTTTTCACGGTCGGAATATCTGCAAGGCGCGCAGGCCGGACTGTGCAAACTGCCCGATTTCAAAATATTGCCCTGCTGCGAACAAGATGGATTTATGGTAAAATCTTAATTTGTAAAGGGCAAGCTGTAATACGAAATACGAATTTTATTAAGGAGAGTAGTCTCTATGATGGAATCTATTGAAAGTCCGGTAAAAGACATGTGGCGGATATTCAGAGTGATGGCTGAATTCGTTGAGGGATTTGACGAGCTTGCTGCGATAGGGCCTGCAGTTTCGATTTTCGGTTCATCAAGAGCAACTCCGAAGGAGCCATATTACCAAATCGCACAGGAAACGGCTTCGGAGCTGACCAAAGCAGGCTTTGCCATAATAACCGGCGGGGGCGGCGGAATTATGGAAGCAGCAAATAAAGGCGCAGCAGAGGCGGGCGGCAAAAGCATCGGACTTAATATAGAACTTCCGCTGGAACAAAAAGCAAATGAATATCAGAATTTGTCACTGCATTTCAGGTACTTTTTCTGCCGCAAGGTGATGTTCCTCAAATACGCTCACGGCTTTATAGTTTTTCCGGGCGGCTTCGGTACTATGGATGAGTTTTTCGAGTCACTGGTATTAATTCAGACCCTAAAGCAGGTATCTTTCCCTGTAATCTTAATGGTCAGCGAATACTGGCAGGGCCTTATTGACTGGATGAAGCAGACCGTTCTCGACAAACACAATTATATTTCACCGGAAGATTTGGATGTGTTTACGGTGGTAGATAAGCCGGAAGATGCGACAAAGATTATAGTGAACTTTAAAGAAGCACGCGGACGCAGCGGGCTGGATTTGCCGTCGGGAATGAAGAAAATCTAAAAGCAAAACCAATTGTTCGGATTACACTTTTTCACTTTTAGCTTCATATTTTTCGCTTTCTTTCATCGCCTTATCCAGGCAGTTCAGCAGATATTTTTTTGCCGGGCCGCCGAGATGCTCCCATGGCAGAATTTCGTCGGGCTCAAATTGCCTCCGTGCGGTATCTTCAATTACCATCGCTGATTTCCCAAAGGCCTTATGCCAAAGCGTATAATCGAAGCACTCATTCCATAAATCGAACTTTGCGCCGCTTCGCCAGGCAAACTCAATAACGTCACCCAGGTGTCTGTCGCTTCGGCCCATAGCCGATTCCAAAACGCTTCGGCCTATATCGTGGAACTTGAAGTTGAGGAATTTTGCCCGGAGTTTTCTTTTCTCATCGAGTATCAACCGCTTTGCGTGCTCGAAATAGGATTTCGGTTTTTGGCTGAGCCAACCCAACGGTGTGTGCGGTTTGGGGACAAGCCAGCTTACGGCAATATTGATTTGCCCTGTTTTGCCGTTAACTTTTTTACGAAGTTTTGCCAACTGAAACGCCAGGGCAACAATTTGTTTTATATCCTCTTCGGTTTCGCCGGGCAGGCCGACGATAAAATACAACTTTAATTTTTGCCAGCCGGCCCGATAGGCCGACTCTACAGCTGCAAATAAGTCCTCATCTTTGAGCGGCTTATTTATAATCTTCCTTAACCTTTCTCCGGCCGCCTCAACAGCAATTGTCAGCCCACTTTTTCTAACCGGCGTTGCTAAATCAGGAAGCAGTTTCAACTGCCGGCCCACACGCAGGCTCGGCAGTGACATGCCGACATATTTGTCCTTGAAATATTTGTGCATCTGCGAGAGCAGTTCTTCAAGATTCGGATAATCGGCGGTTGATAAACTAAGCAGACTGACCGTGTCGAAGCCGGTCGCTTTGTAAGAGGCCTTTGCAATGTCCATAATTTTTTCAATGCTGCGATAACGAAGCGGTCTTCTGCAAAAACTCGCCTGACAGAACAGGCATCGGCAGGGACAGCCGCGCATAATCTCAACACAGACCCGCTCGTGGACAGTTTGTACAAACGGCACTACCGGTCGAAGAGGGGCAGGGGCGTTTTCAAAATCTTTGACAACGGCGTTTTTAAGATGCAGAGGCAAACCAGGCAGGTCCGGCTCGATACTTTTTATTTTTGTGCCGTCATATTCAAACTTATAAAAAGCAGGGACATAGGCCCAGTCGAATCGTTCGGCTATTTCGAGCAGAATCTCTTTTTTTGTAGTGCCGGCTTTTTTGCCGGTTTTTACCAGGCCGGCCAGTTCGACAACTGCTTCTTCGCCTTCGCCAAGCAAGAACAGGTCAAAGAAATCCGCTACCGGCTCGCAGCAATTTGCCATACCGCCGCCGCCGATTATCAATGGGTCGTCTTCGGCCCTGAGAGAGCTGCGGACATTCACGCCGCCTAAATCAAGCATATTGAGCACATTCGTATAACAAAGCTCATTCGTTAAACTGAAGCCCACAATATCAAAACTCTTGAAGGCAGCTTTTGACTCCAGAGAGAACAGCGGGATTTCCTTTTGGCGCATTATCTCTTCAGCATCAAGCCAGGGGGCAAAGATGCGCTCGGCGGCGACGCCATCGATTCGGTTAAGTATGTCGTAAATAATCGCAAGGCCGGTATTGCTCATCGCAACTTCGTAAATGTCCGGAAAGCACAGCGCCACCGTCAAATCGCACCGTGACAGGTACTTTTTGATTTGATTTATCTCGCCGCCGATATATCTTCCCGGCCTGCGAACAAAGGGCAAAAAGTCCCGCTCAACCCGTTCGGCCAATATTGTTATGTCCTTTTTACGCATAGCAGCATTATACCTTATAAAAAGAATTATTGAACATTGGCGTAAGAAAAATTAGAATCAGTTTTCCAAAATTGTGCGTCGAAAGGTTGATTATGAATAAAAAACAACAGATTGTGATTGGTATTCTTGCCGGGCTCTGCCTGATTGCGTTGTTGTATTTTTCTATCACCGCACAAAAAAAACCACTCCGCTCAAATGGTTTGATTGATGGAGACAGCTCAATGCGCCTTGTTATGGGGACATTTGCCCATATCATCGCTGTTGCTCCGGATTCAAAAACGGCCAACAAGTGCATCGAGACGGCTTTTGAGAAGATTGCCGAGATTGAGGAGCTTGCCAGCTTTCACAGCACCACCTCGGAAATAGCCCGGATAAACCGCAGCGCTTATGAAGCACCTGTCAAGGTAAGCAAATCGATTTTTGAAGTTCTTGAAAAAGCTGTTCGATTTGGTGAACTTAGCAACGGGGCATTCGATATCACTGTCGGGCCTTTAGTGGAGCTTTGGCGCCTGGCGGGTGAAACTAATTCGGTCCCTAACGATAATGAGTTAGCTGTTGCCCATTCCAGAGTAGGCTATGAAAAACTTATACTCGACTCCAATGAAATGAGCGTTCAATTTGCCGTTGAGGGGATGAAAGTGGATTTGGGCGGGATAGCAAAAGGATACGCAATCGACAAAGCAGTTGAGGCAATGCAAAACTGCGGAGCAGCAGGCGGAATGGTCGATATCGGCGGTGACATTAAGTGTTTCGGCACCGGGCCGAATGGTAGAGAAAACTGGCGAATCGGACTGGAAGACCCAAAAAAGGCGGATGAGAGTATTGGCACCAGTGAGCTGCTGGGAGTATTGAAGCTGACAAATATAGCTGTAGCAACGAGCGGGGACTATCGGCGATTTGCCCTGATAGGGGGTAAAAAGTACAGTCACATTATTGATGCCAAAACCGGCTCCGGCAGTAATAGGTTGTCAAGTGTAACCATTTTTGCCAAAAGTGCCGTTGATGCGGATGCATTAGCCACGGCGGTAAGCGTGATGGGACCTGAAAAAGGGATTGCTTTAATCGAGATGATTGCTGAAACTGAAGCGATTTTAATATCTTCACAACCGAATTCTGAGCAAATAAAAACCAGCGGTGCGGACAAGTATATAAATTAATCAGTTACCGCTTAGGCGATTGGGGCTTTTTGGGCAGGCTGGTGGTTGGCCGGTGCTGTTTTGCCGCGATAAACAATGACTTTGGTCGGGCACTTTTCCATAGCGGTATCGGTTTGTTCCGCAGGTGCATACTTTTCGTAATCGAGGGCGGCTAAATTATCTTCAACGCTGAACAAATCAGTTTGTTTGGCGCACAGGCCGCAGCCGATACAGCCGACTTTGCACATTGAGCGTGTGGCCTTGCCGTTTTCTTTACTGCTGCAGGCAACAACCATCATATTTTCCTGCGAGAACGGCACCATTTTTATCAGATCCCGCGGGCAGGCGTCTGAACATGCACCACATCCGGTACATTTAGTGTAATCAACGGTCGCCAGTCCATCTATAATATGCAGGGCATCAAACCTGCAGTCACTTACACAATCACCATATCCCAGGCAGCCGAACTTGCAGGCCTGGACATTGGCCAATGCATTCGCCGCGGTGCAGGTTTCGATACCGCCATACTGGGCGTAATAAGTCCTGTCTGCCGTATGTGCACGGCAGTGAACAACCGGCCTTTTAGGGGCACCTGAACCGCTGATTTGCAAACTCAGTATCTGGCCGATTTCGGAAGCGGTCTCCGCACCCCCCGGTGCACATTTGCCGATTAAATCGGGATCCTGTGCAACCGCCTTTGCGTATGAAGCGCAGCCGGCAAAGCCGCAGGCGCCGCAGTCAACGCCCGGTAGGACGTGCTGGATTTGTTCCACTTTCGGGTCAACCTCAACTTTGAGTTTTTCACTTGCGATTAAAAGCGCCAATGCAAATAAACCACCCAGCCCCAGCATTGTAAGACCTGCCGGCCAGGCACTGTTCCACAAATCAAAAATACCAGCTAAAAGCATACTCCAAGTTCCTACTTATCAATAATTATTTAATCATTCCCGCGAAACCCATAAACGCCAAGGTAAGCAGACCTGCGGTAATCAATGTGATCGGGGCGCCTTTGAGGCATTTCGGCACATCAGCCAGATTCAGATTCTCGCGGATGCCGGCCATTATACAAATTGCCATCGTAAAGCCAATGCCCGCACCAAAGCTAAGAACCACCGCCTCGAGAAGGTTGTCAATCTCCCAAAGATTAATAAAAAGACACAGCCCTAAAATTGCACAGTTTGTTGTAATCAAAGGCAGAAATATGCCGAAGCTCTCGTAAAGGGCGGGGAAGAATTTACGAATGTACATCTCAACCAACTGAACTGCGCCGGCAATAACCAGTATGAAGCAGACATATCGCGTTACCTCAAGACCCATTTTCATCAAAATCCAATGGTCAATCATCCAGGTCAGAGTGCCGCTAAGCGTTACAACAAATGTAACCGCCAGGCCCATACCGAAGGCCATATCTATTCTGCCTGAGACGCCAAGATAGGGACATATACCGAGAAACTTTGTGAAAACAAGGTTGTTGATAATGACGATGGATATAAAACCCAAAAGCAGAATGTTAAGTGTATCCATAAGACTTACCTCTTAAGCTTCTTTTTTAGTTATTACATTGACCAGAGCGAGCAGCAGTCCCA
>CAZECQ010000035.1:0-16926 GCA_964510545.1 uncultured Pirellulales bacterium
ATTAGTGCCTATAACGAATTAGTAACTTTTTTAGAGGAAAACACCGAGTACAATGTCGAAACCAAACAAATGGGCATATTGAGCAGAGATATTGCGGTTTCCCTTATTGAGTCTCAGGCGAGCAATTCGTTTATTGGCATAATTGACGGTTTTGACGAGACGATAGACAGTTTCGTTCAGGTTAGTGACATAGGTCTTTCTTTTGATGGTCAGGGGCAGATGGAGCTGGATACGGATGATTTCAATGACGCAATTGCTGAAGATTTTACCGGTGTTCTTGAATTGCTTGGTGCTACAAAATCCGGTAACAGCGATAGTGATATTATCGATTTTTACGCTGCCAGCGATCAGTATACGACCGCCGGTACTTATGATGTCGAGGTAGTTGTAAGTGGCGGACTAATAGACAGTGCCAAAATAAAACTCACATCGGAGTCAACCTGGCGTGATGCGGAAAACTGGACCGGCAATCTTGTAACATTCAACAGTGATTTCGATGATAACGGGTACCCGTTATACCCTGAGAATAGTCTTCAGCTTACCGTGGATTTGAGTACGGATGATACTTTTACGGCCACGGTCAGGGTCAAGCAGGGCGTTGCAGGGTCGCTGGAAGATTTGCTTGACACAATACTGGAAGCTAACGGGCGTCTCGACATCAGCGCCGAGACCCTTGACGACAGGATAGAGCAAATGGAATCGACAATTGAAAGAGAGGAATCCCGCCTCGAAAACATAGAGGCAAGACTTGTCGCAAAGTTTGCCCGTCTTGAAAAGACGTTAACTTTATTACAGCAGCAGTCCAGCACGGTGAACATGCTGATGTCAAGTGTGCTGGATAATTTGTAAAAAGCAAATTGGCGGGGCCGATGAATCTGTTGCTAATCTTTTTTGCGTTTTCCTTATCTTACCTTCTATGCCGCAATCGATAAATCAGCGCCAGCACTTCCGCCACCGCTACGTATAAGTTCTGCGGTATTGGATTGTTGATTTCGACGGTTGAGAATATGGTTCTGGCCAGCTCCGGTCTTCTTATAACCGGCACTCCGTAAGCGCGTGCGATTTCTCTTATTTTTTCCGCCAGAAGCCCTGCACCCTTGGCAACAACGACGGGTGAGTCCATCTCGCCGGCTTCGTAACGCAGCGCAACAGCCACGTGCGTCGGGTTTACGAGCACCACGTTTGCCTTTGGCACTTCCTGGAGCATACGCTTTTTGGCCATCTCTATCTGAATTCTGCGGATTCGACCTTTGACTTGCGGCGAGCCGTAGGTTTCCTTATGGTCTTCTTTAAGTTCCTGGCGGGTCATCTTCAGGTCATGGATGTATTTCCATCTCTGGTAAAAAACGTCTATTGTTGCGATGACCAGCAGTGCAATACAAATACGTATGCACAGACCGAGTATTATCTTTGCGGTAGCTGTCATTATTTGTGTTGACCAGGCCCATCGAAGTGCAGCGAGGTCATCGAGTTTACCGCGAAGATACACCCAGACGATAATTGAAATGAAAAGTAATTTTGCAATTGATATACAAAGGCGTACCGCAGAGCGGCCGTTTATAAGCTTTTGGAATCCCTCCACTGGATTTATCGCGTTTAATTTCAGGTTTACCGCCTGAGGTGCGAAATTAAGACCGCCTACAGCAACGCAGGCCAGCACCGAGCCGGCGGTAAGTACCGCGAAAACGGGGAAGGTAATAAGTAAAAAATCGACAATCTTTGTGTTGATGAACTTTATAAACGTTCCGCTATCGGTAAAGATGCCCGATTCACACAACATACCCTGTTTCATTTGCACGGCCAGCCAGTTCATTATTACAGGTGCCATTAAAGCCAGCATAAGTACCAGTACGACAACCGATACTGCCGAAGGCAGTTCCTGGCTTTGCGGGACCTGTCCCTTTTCTCTGGCTTTTCGCAGCTTCCTTGGGGAGGGCTGTTCTGTTTTTTCTGCAGCTGGTTTTTCTGGCATAGTTTGTTTCTGCTAAAAAATAAAAAATGTAAGCCAAAAACAGATTGTTAAATTTAATGCTGTGGTTTCGAGCTACAAAGGCAGCAACCTGCCCATCCAGTCAGCAAATTCAGCCACGAACCCGTTAACAAACGGCAAAAATACCGTTACCATTAACAGTCCCAGTCCAACACGTAACGGCAGGCTGATGAAGAGTATATTCATTTCCGGAACAACGCGCGCCAGCACAGCTAAAACGACCATCAAGGCCATAAAAGCGGCCAGCATCGGTGCGGCGAGTCTCAGGCCGGCTATTAACATTGTTGAGCCGGCTTCAATTACACCGCCCGCTAAAACGGGAATTGTTGGAATAGTGCCGGCTGGAAAGGTTTCGTAACTTCTGGAAATAATCAGCAAAAACATATGATGGCCGTTGGCGCTTAGAAAAAGGATTATAAATATCATTTCAAGCAGCATTCCCATCGGCTGTGACCTTTCGCCGGTCAGCGGGTCGAGAATTTGGGCCATCGCCATACCCATTTGACGTTCGATGATGCGGCCGGCGAGTTTGACCGCGGAAAATACAATAGTAACAACCACTCCGAGGGCCAGGCCGTAAGTGGCCTCATTGGCTAAGAGCAAAATCGCTTCCATCACTGAAGTGCCGCTGCCCTTAAGGGCTGAAGGGCTTATCATCGAAAAGAAAACGGCCAGCAGCATAGTTGTTGCAACCTTGATTCTTACCGGAATGCTTTTCCAGCCGAGGACGGGAATCACCAGAACAAACGTGGATATCCTTGTCAGCACCAGCACAAAACCAAGTAATTTTTCAACCATTAGTTCCATAAATCAGCGCCCAATGTTCTGGATATGGCTGAAAATCTCGTTGGTAAATCGGAGCATTACCTGCAGCATCCACCCGCTGGAAAGTATTATAACTGCGCCCACAGCCAACAGCTTGGGCACTATCGTTAACGTCATATCGCGTATGGAGGTTACCGCCTGGAGCAAGGTGACCACTAATCCGACCATCATGCAGGTCAGCAGAATAGGGGCGGACAAAATCAAGACTGTTTCGAGTGCGTTTCGGCCGAGATAAAGAGCAAAAGTACTGTCCATTAGTCAAATTCCCGAAAAAAGTTAATCACCTTATTGAAAACCCATAGTAAGGCTTTTGGCCAGCAGCCCCCACCCATCGACAACGATGAATAATATCAGCTTGAAGGGCAGTGAAATCATCACGGGCGGCAGCATCATCATACCGGCACTCAGCAGGACACTTGCAACAATCATATCTATAACTAAAAATGGGATAAACAAAAGGCAGCCTATCTCAAATGCTGTTCGAAACTCACTGATAATAAATGCCGGTATTACTATATGCAGTCCGATGTCCATCGGTCCGGTCGGCGGCTCTATCTTTGCCATCTGTACAAAAAGGGTCAGGTCCGATTCTCTGCACTGACGCAGCATAAATTCTTTGATGGTATCGCAGGCCCGTGCACCGGCTGTTTCAAAGTTAATATCATTTGCAATATACGGCTGGATGGAGTTCACGTTGAGATTTTCAAAAGTAGGGGCCATTGTGTACAGAGTCAGAAACAACGCCAGACCAATAATGGCAATGGTGGGCGGTATGGTTTGAGTTGTCAGTGCCCGGCGAACGAATGCCAAAACGATAACTATCCGCGTAAAGGATGTCATCATTACCAAAAGACTCGGAAGTATCGCAAGGCCGCTAAAGATGATTACAAGTTTTACCGGTGTCGACCAGTCTCGTCCTTCAGAGGCATCGGCGGTGGCTTTATCGACAACCGTCATTAAATCAGCAATGCTTGGGACGGTATTTGTTGCTGTCGCTGCCGATGGAACGCCGCCCGCCTGGCCAAAAGACAAATCAGCCGTTGCTAAAACGACAAATGTCAAAAAAAGTATTCTAATAAACTTACCTGTCATCTTAAATCCAAAATTGTTATTCGTTTTTGGTTGTTGATAAATCCGTTTCATACAGGGCGTCGGTTAAATCAGCCAGCTTAGTGATACTCTCGGTGGTGCTGCCTATAAGCAGTTCTCTGTTACCCGCTTTGACCAGATGTACTGCTTTGCGCGGCCCGATGTGCACTGTCTCGATAATGCGAATCTTCTTGCCCGGCAGGTTGCTGATTCTGGCTCCATACCTTTTTGAAATGTAAATCGCTGCGGCTCCCAGAACGACAACAAGCAGAACTGAAAACATCATTTTGAAAAACAACTCCCGCGTGCCGGCTTCCTCAGTGGGCATTATGGAAGAGTTGGCATCTTTGGCGAAGAAAGTATCAGAATTATCAAAAAGCGGTTTCGTTGGCTCGATGGCGAGTGATTGTCCCGGGCATAACACCAGCGCAGCGACGCCTAATGTCAGCGCCGCCCAAACTGTAACGATTTTTTTCCTCTGTTCTGCCACGCTATAAAACACACCTGATAAACCGTTTGACTGTTTGTTCAGCAAATGACGTGCCGAAACTCCAAAACGGTGATAATGCGACTTAAAGGGCGGCTTTAGCACAGAAATAATGGAATAATCGGACACATTGTTGAAAAACTTGACACCGACCGAAATCTAATCTTTTGTTCGAAGCACAGCGATTAAGATTTGCGATTGTTCGGAAACGAAGCTGTTTCTGTCCACCCAATCGCCTCCTGTCCCCGCCCCCCACGAATAAACAGGCCAATCGTAGTAAGAGGGCATAGTCTTTTTCAAAAAGTCGGCAACCGCGCGGGCGCGCCTGGCCGAGACTATCCATCGATCTTTGTCGGTTCTTTCTTCGCCGGCTAATCCGAGTACACACAGCTTGATGGTCTTGAAATCAGGGTCCTTTTGAAGGTCGGCGGAAAACCTGTTCAAAAACCCCTCTGACGATTTGCTCAGTTTGGCATCACCTGCTGGAAACCTGATACCGGTTATTTGAAAATCGGTTTTTTTGGAAACTAATTGAGAAACTATAGACCTCATAGAGTCATCCACTTCCTTAAAAATCCGTCGGACATTCTCTTCCATTACGTCTATGTTTCTGTCGTCGGAGACCTCATCGGATTTGTTAATGTGATATCTTATCTTAAAATGGCCGAAATCAGGTCTTTGAATCCTGCCTGTAAGCATTCCAAGCCCAAATCCGCTCAATGACTCCAGAAATGAATCTCTGCCGGCCATAAAGAGTTCCGGGCTCTGTGTACTCGCCAGACTCAGCAGCATCACAAAAAATGTCAGAAGCAGCGTTACCATATCTGAAAACGTAACGATGTACGCAGGGACGTTAGGCCCGCCTTCCTCTGCTGTTGCTTTGCGTTCTCGACTCAATTATAAATACTCCATTCCAGTAAAACGATTTCAAGCATGCGTTCGCCCTGGCTTTGTTCCTGTTTCGACGGGACGCCTTTAATACTTTGTTGAGCGCCGGCTTCAGCCAAAGTGCTTGTTGCCGTGATGCTGAACCGCTTTTTATCAACGCCTTGTCTTGTTGTAAGATACTCCATCACCGCCCATGCACGCCGCAAACCGAACTGTTTATTTTCCTGTTCACTGTCTCTGCTGTTTTCACTGATGACTACCCGGCCGGGCACTTCTTTTAAGAATTCCGCCATAAATGTCAGAGTATCGCGGCCTTCGGACGAGATAACGGCTCCTTTGCCCCAGAAAACTTCCTTTGATGACTTTAAAAATACTTTTCTGTTATAGAAATCTACAGGTTTCTTATCTTCCACGATATACTCTTCGTGTTCTTTAGCCAAAGTTGGATGCTCGCTGCCTTTGTCAAGTTCTTCTGTAGGTCTGACCTGCATCATCTCCAGCACGGCATCTCTGTTTGGCCTTTCCTCAGTACTGACCGCATCAAGAGCATCGCAGAAAACCACTTTCAGCCTGCTAAAAACTTTCTCATCGAAAGATGAAAAGCTCAAAAGGAGCACAAAGAAGGTCAGCAGAAGTGTCATACAATCGCTGAAGGTTACCATCCACTCCGGTGCACCGGCAGGCTCATCACTTTCGGTCTGTTTCCTCTGACGCGCCATTATATAGTGGCCTTTACTTCTACCCGCCTGCTCTTCGAGACAAACGCCTGTAGTTTTTCCCGGACAGAGGTTGGATTGTCACCTTGGGCGATAGCGCAGACGCCCTCGACTATCATTTCCATCGAAATGGTTTCTGCTTTGGAATAAATTCCAAGTTTACCCGCTAACGGGATAAAAATCAGATTTGCAGCAAATGCACCGTAAAAGGTGGTAAGCAGGGCTGTCGCCATACCCACACCAATCGAACTGGGGTCCTCTAAGTTTGCAAGCATCTGGACAAGGCCGATAAGCGTGCCAATCATACCAAAAGCAGGTGCCGCTGCACCCATAAACTCCAGTATCTTTTTGCCGGTGGAATGACGTTCCTGCAGATACTGTATCTCCAGCGACATCATATCGCGAATAGATTCGGAATCCTGTCCGTCAACAAGCATCTGCAGGCCCTTGATGAAAAATACGTCGCTTACATTGTGTATTTCCTGCTCCAAAGCTAGAGCACCGTCACGCCGATTGATAGCGGCATAGTTGACCATGTTCTGAATCAGTTCCGAGTGCGGCGGAATCTGCGTAATAATTGTTTTCTTGACTATTGAGAATATCCCCAAAAACTGCGGAAGGGAAAAATGTATAAGAGTCGCACAGAGCATTCCTCCTATGGTGATAGCCAGGGACGGCATATTTAAAAATATTCCGGCACCTGTACCACCTGAAAGGATGGCTCCAATAATGACTATTAAGCCGAAGATTATTCCTACTATTGTTGCGATGTCCATAGAATTAATCTTTCTCGACTACCTGTTTTAATTTCCGACACAAAACCGCTGCAAGCACTGGTTCGGTTTCAGCTATGGCGGCTATTAATTTAGCTTTCGTCCTGTCGGTCATATAGTTCAAAATCTTCACGGCGTCATCGAAATTTCTTTTGGTTTTGTCGCCTTGTATTTGACTCATATTTGTTAGTATTTTTGCCGCAGATGCAGGGTCCATCTTGTCATAAGCAGCTGCTATGTTCGTGAGGTTGGCCTTTTCAGCCTGGGCAATTTTAACCCTGCTGTTGAGCAATTTATCCTGCTCACTCTTGATGCCGGCAACGATGGAGGCAAGTTCGACACGTAGCTTATTGAGGTTTTCGATGTCCCCTTTTAACGCATCCTGAACTCTCTGCAATCTCTGTTCTCGCATTTCAAGGCTCGACAGTTTGCCGGCGTATTCCTGCATTTTTTCTCTGACCTCGTAAACGAGGTCTTTAAGTTGTTTTTCCGTCATTGTTTTTCTCTGCTTTGTAAAGGCATCGGCTTCGCCGTCTGTGCTTGTTGGTGCCGGCAGACCAATATCGGTTTGCCCGTCGGCGAGTTGTCCGGCCGCCTCGACAGCTGCCGGCTGCAGAATCGTTTTAGGCTTGGTAAGCCATCCGATGGCGAATGTCCCCACAAAAATTACAAGTCCAGCCGCCGCTGTGATTATTATTAGTTTCTTGCTCACTGTTTTGTCTCCAAATCAAACGGTTATTGGTTTCTTTTTACTCTCTGTGCTTAATTTGCTTCGTGCAAAAGAAATCGTGGCCCCTTCGTCCAGCTCTTTCTGCTCGAGTTTTTCCTGTTCCTTTATAAACTGCATTTTTGCCTCATCTCGCAATCTTTCGAGCCCTTCTTTGAATCGCTTGACTTTCAAAACCTCGGCTATTTTCTTTCTCTGCTGCGATTCCAGTTCGTTCATTTTATTTTTGAGCCGCTTAATCAGCTCATCAGTTGTCTCCGAGAACTTCAAAAATAATTCCTGCTCGCCCAGTCGCTTTTGAGGGCTTTTAACCGATATATCCGAAAGTAAGTCCTCTAATATTTTCTTCTGCATCAACAGTTGGCCGTGACTCTGAGCCAACTCTTCAGTCAGTCTGAATAATTCAGCTCTTTTTGTCTGTTCCTCTATTGTCTTTACGTCAAGGACACGCTGCAATCTCCATACAAATAGTTTCATTTATTTTTTTCAAGTATTGATATTTAACAGTTCATCCCACGACCGTGTGATAGCAATTAATTGCCTTACGGTTTCTTCAAATTTGGTTCTCTCGCGAACCGCCTGAATAAGAAAGTTGTTTATTTTGTCAATCAAAGATATTGCTCCGTCGATACGCCGGTTGCTGCCTGGCGAAAAGGCGCCGATGTTTATTAAATCTTCAGCATCAACATAAGTGGCGTATATTTCTTTGAGCTTCTGTGCGGCCAGCTTGTGCTCTTCGCTAATCACCACGGGCATCAGTCGGCTGATACTCGCCAAAATGTCCACGGCGGGATAATGTGACCTGTCAGACAGTTTTCTTGACAGGACGATGTGTCCATCCAGCAGGCTTTTGGCGCTGTCAGCCACGGGGTCAGTCAAATCGTCATTTTCAACAAGAACCGTTAGAATACCTGTTATGCTGCCGTTTTCAGAACATCCTAATCGTTCTATGAGTCTGGGCATCAGTGAAAAAACACTTGGGCAGTAGCCTTTTGTTGCCGGCGGCTCGCCGGCTGTAAGACCTATTTCACGCTGGGCCTGCGCAAAACGGGTAAGCGAGTCCATCAAAAAGAGAACTTTTCTGTTCTTGTCTCTGAAGTATTCGGCGATTGTAACGGCTACAAATGCCGCCTTCACCCGCTGAATCGGTGGCGAATCTGATGCTGCAACGATGACGACACTTCGTGACAGCCCTTCTTCCCCAAGGTCTTCTTCGAGGAACTCGCGGACCTCCCGGCCTCGTTCGCCTACCAGTGCAACAACATTAACATCTGCATCACTCGAATTTGCAATATCACCCATTAACACACTCTTGCCGACCCCGCTGCCGGAGAAAATACCTACCCGCTGTCCCTGCCCACAGGTCAACAGCCCATCTATTGACCGGATGCCTAAAGCCAGAGGCTTGGTAATTTTTTCCCTGCTCAAAGCTGGAGGGCTGCTCGTGTCCAACGCCTTCTTGTCCGTTCCTGCTAACGGGCCTTTATTATCGATAGGCTCTCCTAATCCATTAACCACTCTGCCTAAAATATCATCGCTTAGTGCAATATGGCGAAGAGCAGTGCGGGCCGTTACCACATCGCCCGGCGATATGCCGCCAATATTTTCCAACGGCAGCAGAATACGATGAGTGTTGCGAAAGCCCACCACTTCGGCCACCACTTTCCGTCCGTCGCAGATATGGATGGTACAAAGTTCACCCAGACCAACCGCAGGACCGTTGGATTCGACCGCCAGGCCCGAAACTCGCACCACACTGCCCCGGCAGTTAAATAAACTTACCTTGTGCAGTGCCGAGTGAAATTGCTCAAAATCGATTGTCCCTGCCGGCCGCTCGGCCACTTTGGTATTTTGCTCTTCCAGCGACTCACCATCAGACTGTTTCACTTCTGTTTCACTTACAGCCATAATTTATTTCGCCTTTTTTAGCGCTTCTGAAATCTGTTCCAGGTTCTTGTCAATCAGTGATTCGATTATTCCTTTCGGACTCTCCAGCACGCATTGTGCTCTGCCGATATTCGCATCAGCAACAAGTTTGACGCCGGCTAAGCCGCCGCTATCATCTTCCTGCTGCAGCTTTTGGCACTTGGCAAGGTCCTCGGGGTTCAAATGCAGCACCAAATCCTGATGAGAAGGAGAATTTTTGAGTGCTTCTTTGACGATTGGCTCTATCTCGTAATCCCCTTTGTCAACTTTTTGCATCAGTATTTTTCCGGCGATTTCCACCGATAGTTTAGCAATGTCTTCGTAGTGCTCGGCAAAGGCCTTATCATAGAATTGATTGAGCTTATTAACAATTTCCTGTAATGCCTGACGGGTCTGTGCAAGTGAGGTTTTTTCAGTCTCAAGCTGCTGGCTCAAAATTTGTTCGGTTTCTGCAGAAACGCTGCCGTTTTGTGTTTGCGGCTGCTCAGCATTCGTCGGTGAACTAACCGAACCGGAGGCAGACAATTCGCTGCCGATTTCACCGGGATGAACGCCCAAAATTTTCGCTGATGTAATCGGCCTGTCAATGCTGATTGTAAGGTTCTCAGACATTTTAATATTCTTCTATAAATGTCAGCTCACCTGCCGCATTCTTTTGACGAAAAATCCGGACAATTGCTTCCCTGGCCTGCTTAATATCTTCTTTAGCCGGAGGCGACATTAGTGACATTTCCTCATCTAAAGCAGCAGCCGCTCGTTCGGAGATGTTGGATTTAATTTTTTCAATGGTTGCTTCACCTGCGCCGGCCAACGCAAGTGCCAGTTTTTTTACATCGATTTGGCGCAGCACCTCCTGCAGAGACCGGTTGGTCAGTTGTGTAATGTCCTCCCAGACTATCATCAAACTGCTTACCATTTTGGCGGCCTGCTCATCTTTTTCCTGTATAGCACCGAGCAGACCGCCCCGAAGCTCTTTGCCGAGGTTTCGTAAAATTACAGCCACTTTACGCAATGACTGTTTAGGTTGGCTTTGCATAGTGCCGGCTGTACCACTTGCAGCAGCCTCAATACGTTTACAAACCCTCTGGATTATTCGTTCCTTTGCTTCGGGCGTTATTGATTCGGAGCCGGCCATCCTGCTGATGGCGCTGAGCCGGACTCCTTCGCCGAGAAGACCGATGACCTCTGAGCTTTTCCGGGCGGGAAGTTCCGATAAAACTATCGCAACAACCTGGGGATGTTCGTTTTCCAGAACAGATGCTATTGTATCCGAGCCGGCGGAACGAACGTTTATAAAGGGGGCACGCTTCTGCAGTAAATTCTCTATCTGTGTTTGAATTTCCTGTGCCTTCTGCTGACCTACCGTGTTTTCCAGCATCTCTTTGAGAAAAGTCTTAAGATGAAATTCTGAGCCGGTTTGCAGACAGTTACAGAACTGACGCACGAGTTCAATGCTTTGTTTACTGTTGCGCTTCCCTGCTGCATCCAGGTAGGCCACTTCCAAAGCCAGTTCCTGAACCGCTTTTGGAGCAAGTCCTTTGACCATCTCAGCGGCTGTAGAGGCATCGAGGCTCATTAACAACATTGCTGCTTTCTGCTTGCCCGTTAACAACATTTTTACGTCCCAAACTTAGTATCTCGAAATTTGCATTATGTGATGCCTGCTGCGCTTCATGGATGTTTTTCATTAGGTCTTTTCTTCGAGCCAACTGGAGAACAACTGTTTGACCTGGTCGGGGTCACTCTGCAGGGCACCTGCAATCTGTTTACGCAGCACCAGTGGTTCGGCGTTCTCGATTGATTCGCCGATAAGACCTGCAGCCGTTGCGCCTTCGGGCAGCTCTCCTGCCGCAGCACCGGAGCCCGCCTTTTTCTTTGCGCCGCTGAATATCTTTAAGACAAAAAGTGCACAAACAGCCATAATCCCTAAAGATGCCTGCCGGGCAATTGCGACAATATTAAGCCCGCCGGATGGCTCTTCAGCAAGCAGAGATTCGTCCGGACGGCGAAATTTGACAGGAACTACTTTAAGAGAGTCAGTTGCTTTTAGACCAAGTGCATTTTTAATTATATCTTCCACATCCGACTGCTGCATTATCATTGAAGCTGTGCCTTCGGATTCATTGGCGTCAGCAGGCCATAAATCCACAAAAGCCGCCACAGAAAGGGATTGTATTTCACCAGGCAAATCAACTTTCTGTTCTACGGTTTTGCCAACTATATATTCGGTTTTGATTGTTTCATCTTTCTTTTGACCGCCTGATATCGGTCCCTTACCCTCGGCACCGGCTATGTCACTTTCCGTTTCTGAACCACTTTTGATTTCTTCTTTTGCAGTTACTTTGGTGGTTGGGTCATATGTTTCCATAACGGTATTAGTGCTGTTCATATCAATAACGGCACTGACCTTTACCGTTGCCCGGCCGGGCCCTAAAACAGTGGTAAGCATATCTTCGACCTTGTTCTCCAGATTACGTTCCACTCTTTCCCTGTAGTCGGCGACGTTACCGGCTCCGTTGTCCGTAGCCTGGTCCGATTCACTGGTGAGAAGCCGGCCGTGGCTGTCTATTACGGTAATATTTTCGGCCTTGAGCCCCTCAACGCTGCCGGCCACAAGGTGTGTGATTGCTGCTATATTCTGGCCGGTTAATCGCTGGCCAGGCCTTAATCGAATAGCCACAGATGCTGTAACTCCTCCCGTTTGAGAGCTAAATAAAGTTTGTTTGGCGCTTACTATGTGGATTCTTGCGTATACCACACCTTCTATCATCTGGATACTCTTGGCAAGTTCGTCCTCTAATGCTCGTTTGAGATTGACGTTTTGAACAAACGGGCTTGTGCCGATTTTTGCATCGTCGAAGATTTTATACCCTCCCTGCGCACCTGCAGGAAGCCCCTCTTTTGCCATATCCAGCCGAAGCTGATAGACTTTCTCCTTCGGGACAAAGATAGTCGTTCCGCCGTTTCGCAATTCGTAAGCGACGTTCTTTTCACTGATTTTTTCTGTGATTTTGGATGCCTCTTCCGGGTCGAGGTCCTGATAGAGCAGTCTCATATCGGGTTTGGTGGCCCAGTGCAGCAGCAGCCCGGCGATAATGACAAAGGTCAGCATAATGGTTATTAACAACGCCCGCTGCACCAGGCTTACATTTTGCCAGATTGCCTTTATCCTCTCGAAAAAGTTCATTGGGTCCCTTGTAATTTATTTAATCGCTGTTTACTGTTTGATTATTCTTCGTACCTTTTAATAATCGATAATTGTTTACAATGGCATATTCATAGTTTGTTTGTAGGCTTCGATGAGCTTGTTTCTGACACCGACAAGAACTTTGAAACTCATATCGGCTTTGGCCACCGCAGAAACAACTGATGTAATGTCTTCATTTTTACCGCTCAATAAGTCCTTGATGGACACATCCGATGACTGTTGAAGCTCATCTACTTTGGAGATATATTTCTCGACGGCCTTGACCGTATCGGCAAAGTCCGACTTCTTACCCTCTGTATTGTTCAGGTTCACCGTTGGGTTATTGATATTGGCGGGCATCGAGCTTACATTGGCATTTATGTTAATCATCTTTTTATTCCTTGCTTATCTGAGTAATTCGAGAGTGGTTTCAATCATTTGCTGATAACGTTTCAGAATTGCTGTATTAGCCTGATATGCTCTTGTTGCAACAGTCAGATTAATCAGTTCCTTCGGCAGATTTACATTTGGCATTAACACATAGCCGCTTTCATCTGCATCAGGATGACCGGGGTTCCAATCCTGTTTAAAATCGCTCATATCTTTCATCACTTCGCCCAGACTGACGCCGCTGATATCATCGTCGTCCGCTTCGAATATCGCTTCGAGTCTGCGGTAGGGTTGACCTTTGCCTGCGTTGGTTGTACGGGCGTTGGCGACATTCGACGAGATTACTTCCATATTTTTGCTCTGTGCCCGCATACCCGAAACTGCTATGTCTATAGGACCGAATGTGTTATTAACTTCCATTTTTGTTGCCACTTTCTAAAATTCTCACAGCATTTGTTTATGCTCTGCCTTTGACTACAGGTTGTTTACTTTACGTTTATTGCTGTTTCTATCTGGGCATATTTTTTGTTGAGCAGCCGAACGTATGCCTTGTGGCGAAGAGTATTTTTGACCATCTCGCCAACTTCCGCCTCCAAATTGACGTCATTACCATTTGCGTTGACTTTTGTCGTGTTGGGCTGATAAATCTTCGGCTCAATCTCACCTAAATCAGCCGACCCGGACGAATCCAGCGCTTTGGCAAGTAATTCTTTGAACTTGACATCAATCCTGCGATATCCCGGCGTCTCAAGGTTGGCGATGTTATTGGCAATCGCCTGTTGACGCAGCCCTTCGGCCTTTATGCCCGACTCGAGAAAATCCATTATGTTACTTATTTTGGACATCTTTGCTCTCTGTTCTAACCGTACAAACTTCGTCCGCTGAGCAAAGATAGCAATAATCGTGCCAGATATTCGAGACCGGCAATTTTCAAACCATTTACCGCCTGTTTCCACCCAAAAACCGCCTAAAATACTGTTAATCACAAAAATTTAGGTTCGCCGCATCAGCATTGGCGTCAGGATTCTATACAAACAGATGGGTTTTTTTACATCTCAAAAACACTGGACATCACACTTGCTTGGCCTCTTTCACCGCCGGATATTCAACGTCTTTTCGCCTGCACAATCTGCTCTTACCGGCAATTCTTTCCTGGCTTTAGGAGCATTTCTCCGCAGCTATAGCTAATATTACGATTTTTGTAATCAGCAGCAATCTTTTTATGTTCGTAACATCTCTAAAAATAAAGGGTTATGTATTTAAGACATTTTCACATCAGATACTGGCATAGCAGTTGCTCATAATTGGTTACGTTTATAGGTATTGTTGTATGAATATCAACCTAATGATAGACAATATGTTCGTGCCGAATGCAGGCGTCGGTCTGTCGCAATCAGCAGTTCCACCGCCAAAATTTTCCGAGCAATTTACACCCCCTTCAGCTGATAGCGTACCTTTCAATGATACCCCGCAAGCTAATGATACCCAACAAATTGCAACGGCCGATAATACCCCCGTTACAATTCCCGATGAGCCATCCGGCGAGCAGGCCCAGCAATTTAATTACACTCTTGGCAAAAAAATATCGACCGAAGCACCCCGGAAAGTTCAGGAGAACAGTGAATCGAGTACTAATGAAGGCCCAAACCCTGATGCGTCTTCTGTGAATAATATTGAGCAGCCCCTGCTGGCGCAAATAGCACAAAAATCAGCAATTTCAGATTTGATAACGGACAATCAACCTGCCATACAAGAAACCGTCAAGCCGGTAGCCGGCCGGCAACTTGCAGGGATGCTCGTTGAGTCAAATACTGAGCAGTTGCCTTATGTTGCCGGCCAGGCTGTAAAAACAATTAACAACAACTCCATTCTGACAACTCAACAGGCAAAACCGGCCCTCGAGACCGCCTCACCAGATTCTTCGAGCGGAGAGTTTGTCGCCAATATTCAATCCTTTAATGCTGCTGGTTCGCCCGAAAACGCACAAATAACATCAAATGGAATAATAATTACAGCAGCGAATCCTGCCGATGGTGAAAATGGCGGTGAATCAACGCTCGAAATACCCACCGGCAATGGCAAAGCTGCCGATGGCGAACTAACACCCGAATTACTCGCTGGCAATGACAAAGCTGCTGATGGCGAGCTAACGCCCGAAGTACTCACCGTAAGTGGCAAAGCTGCTGATGGCGAACTAACGCCCGAAATACTCGCCGCTCTTGGCAAAAACACTGATGGCCAACAGCCGGTTACAAATGACAGTCCAAATACCACCACCCAGACTAATATTTTCTCACTGCAAAGTGAACAACCCGTGCCCGAGGCAAGCAGCGGCGACAAAGCAGCCGTTACTGGCGAAAATATAATAATGCCGGACAAACCCGTAATCACCGATGGTCAGCAGACTTCTGTATCGCAGCAGGTTATCGGTGTCAATCCCCAGCCCCAGACAAACAGCGCAGCGGTGAATCCCCAATTGGCCAATAATGATGCATCAACAACCAATAACAATACCGAATCCGGCCTGAATAGCCAGATAACGACGGAATTATCGGATTCAAACGCTAAGGACTCTCAATCTACCGGCGACAGCTCCTCTGGCCAGTTTCTTCTCAAAGACTTAAACCCCCAGCAGGTCAATATTACCACAGGCCAAACGAAAGAAACCACCGACTCCGATTCAAATTTTGAGCAGACTATTTCGGTAAATAATATTCAGGCCGATATTGCAGAACAGGCCTCGAACCCGACTTTAGCCCAGGGAACTGACGGCAATCCCGACATAATCACAGATATCAGCGAACAGATTCAATCGGCTGTTTTACAAACTTCTTCACTCAGGGACGAAAAACAAATCACCATCCAGCTCAATCCGCCTGAACTTGGAAAAGTCAATATAAAATTCGAGCAGCAGGCTGATAAAATCACCGGCCTGCTGGAAGTTGATAAGCCGCAAACAAGAATAGAATTGCAGCAGGCGCTGCCCCAGATAGTAAGAAATCTCAATGACGCCGGAATTATGGTAAAAAGGCTGGAAGTTACATTGACCGGCGAACAGCAGCAGCAGGCACTGAAGGACCAGTCATTAACGTCCGGACAGCAGGACTTCTCCGGACAGCAGAATTCCGCAAATCCCGGCACTCAGGGCGATAACGAGCCCTATTATGAATGGATGGCAGGCAACCTTGAGGACGGCTACACAGGATTTGCTCAGCCGCAGGAAATGCTCGTTACCGGCAGTTCAATAAATATGCTCGCATAAAAATCCGGCTGCTGGTAATTGACTATATCCACCTATAGTGCTCACAATTGTAATCTCCCGCTTGTCGCGGCCAAATCTCTGGCCAAGCCGGATATTGTTCGTGGACAAGTACCTTTAAAACAATAAGTTACCATTAAATTTTATCGTACCGCCCCGCAAAATCTTTGCTGCCTCGCCAGTATGCTTTGAAAATAACTTTTCCGAAGTGAGTTTACCCTGAGTGAAAGAGTTTATACTGAGCGTAGTCGAAGTAAAGGGCCCTGCGCCCTCATCCCAATAATCAATAAAAAAACAAGCTCTGGCTTTGCCCGAGCTTTCCTTCTCACTTGCCCACTCGCGATGCTCGCTGGCTTTATTCTGTCAATTGCGAGGCCTGCAAAGCAGGCCGCGGCAATCTCAATCCCAATTACCTGCCCCGAACTCACTTTGGGTTGCCTCGCCAGCATGCGTTTGGTGGGCTATCTTGAAGCGGCTTAGGGCGAGAGAGTTGCCGTTAAAAAAAATGCGTTTATAGTATTTTGTTGACGGATTAGAAAATTTTGGGTAGTTTTAACCGCATATTTCACGGATTAACGCGGATAATTACACCAAGTTTTATTATTTGAAATAATAGTCAATTTTGAAGATGCTCTCGTTAGTGCAACATACAAGTTTTTAACATCAAAC
>CAZECQ010000036.1:0-16841 GCA_964510545.1 uncultured Pirellulales bacterium
TTTCCAAGATGTTAGGGTCCCGCAATGCCCTTATTTTGAGAAGACCTTTGCTTTGCATCCTTTTTAGTCTTTGGCGGACAGTACCCTCGGAAACCCGCAATTTTTTTGCAATGGTGCTGTTAGGTATATGCCTTTGTGATAATATGTCAATTATTTTCCAATCGAGCTTATCCGGCTGCATAGAACTACGTCTCCTATAATTTTTCTAAAATTTTGCCAACAGTTTCGACGGCATCACCCAGTAGCAGGATTGTATTTTCCCGCGGTTCAAATAAGGGGTTGTTAACACCAGCATACCCGGGCAAGGTATCTTTGTTGCAAATGATTATATGGTCTGCCTGGTCGACATTCAGCACCGGCATACCGTAAATGGGAGTTGCTTTTGCTATCCTGGCAGCTGGATTGACGACGTCATTAGCACCGACCACCAGAGCGACGTCTGTTCCCTTAAATTCGGAATTAACGGCTTCCATCTGGTACAACTTATCATATGGAACTTCCACCTCGGCCAATAACACATTCATATGTCCCGGCATACGGCCGGCAACAGGATGAATTGCGAATTTGACCTGTTTGCCCTTTTCTTCTAATCTGTCAAGTAACCGCTTGAGCTGAAACTGTGCCTGTGCCAGGGCCATGCCGTAACCCGGGACAATGATTATCTTTTTGGCTGCATTGATGACAGCCACCGCTTCATCTACGGCAGCGGAGGTATTTTGCGCGGTTAGTGTGCTTTGGGAGGTTTGCGGGGATGTATCCCGGTCTGCCAGGTTAAGATGCGTTTGTGTGGTGGTTGAAAAAGTAGTTCTGCCCATCAAAACTTTAACAATACTGCTGTTCATAGCACGACACATAATTTTTGTTAAGACTATCCCGGCAGAGCCGACAATAGCTCCGACGGCGACCACCAAGAGATTCGATGTAGCCAACCCTACCGTTGCTGCGGCGATGCCGGATAGAGAATTCAAGAAAGAAATTGCTATAGGCATATCACCGCCGCCGACACGAATTGCAAAAAGAATACCAAAAAGTAAACTGACGAGAATCGATAAAACAGAAAGCATTGCTGTGTTATCCGAGGAGGCGATAGTAACAAGCTGGATAAGTATTCCGGCTCCAATTAAGGTTAGAAGATTGAAGATGAAATGACCTCTAAGTATAACAGGAAGTGGGCTTATTTTTCCACTCAGTTTTGCTACTGCGACAATACTTCCGCTGAATGTAACACTGCCAATTACCAGGGCAAGGGCGCCGGCGAATCTTGCGATACCTGAAATAACTGCCGGACTGTCGTTGAAGAGAACAAAAGCAACGACAGTGGAAGCTGCCCCCCCAAATCCATTTAATAACGCTACTAACTGGGGCATCTGTGTCATTTTAATATACACAGCCAGCAAACAGCCGACGAGAGCGCCTAAGCCCATTGAAATCCAGATAACTTTCAGGGAAACAATGTGGGTACCAATCATAGTTGTGATAATTGCAATTAACATGCAGGCGGCCCCGAGCAGGTTCCCCGCTCTGGCTGTCTTAGGCGAACTCATAAGTCTTATACCTGAGATTATCCCGAAAATACAAACTAAATCGATTAGCTTGTAGGAAACCGGCGGCATTGTCTTTTTCCTTTATAACTTGTCCTGTTTAAACATTTTTAACATACGGTCAGTAACCAAGAAACCACCCATAACATTAATTGTAGCAAGGACAACGGCGGCGGCCCCAAAGAGTTGATTCGGCGTGCCGACCGCAAGGGCCGCGGCTATCAATGCCCCTGAAAGAGTAACACCGGACAAAGCATTCATTCCGGACATCAGGGGAGTGTGCAGCAAGCTGGGCACATCGCTTATAAGCCGGTAACCAACCGCTGCAGCGATGATAAATAAAACCAGCGATAACCAGTCATTCATTTTTTGCCCCCTTTCTCGTTTTTGTTCATTGCTTCCAATGTACCTGTATGGATTATCCTGCCGTCTTTGGTAACCAGCGAAGAAGCGATAATCTCATCATCCATATTTAAAATTACTTTGCCGTTTTTTACCAAATAATCGACGAGATTATACAGATTATTCGCAAACATCCAGGTTGAACTCCTGGGCATCATACTTGGGATGTTTAAGATGCCATTTATGTTGACACCATGTTTTGTAACAATTTTCGCCGCTTCGGTAATTTCACAGTTACCCCCCTGGTCGATAGCTACATCTACTATTACCGACCCGGTCTTCATTGATTTGACCATTTCTTCGGTAACGAGGATTGGTGCAACCTTACCGGGGATTAAAGCTGTCAGGATGACAATGTCCGCCAAATGAAGGTTTTGCCCTAAGGCCTGCCGCTCTTTAGCCAACCATTCTTCCGGGAGCTTCTTAGCGTACCCATTTTTTTCAAGTGCAATTTCAGCCGGCACCTGAACATCTATAATTTTAGCGCCCAAACTCATAGCCTGCTCGCAAGCATCCGGGCGAACGTCGGCCGCATACAAAATTGTTCCCAGGCGTTTGGCTGTGGCAAGGGATTGGAGTCCCGCCACTCCTGCACCGATTACGAGAACATTTGCAGGTTGAATTGTTCCAATGGTGGTATTTATCATAGGCATAAATGCCGGCAATATATTCGCTGCCATTAACACTGCTTTGTAGCCGGCTATTGTGCTCATAGACGTCAAGGCATCCATAGTCTGGGCTCGAGAAATTCTTGGAATTGAGTCTAAGCTTATTGCCACCACTCCTTTTGCCGCTAATTTTCGAACCATTTGGTGATTGGCAGGACTTGCCGGGTGTAAAAATGTGAGCAAAGCCTGACCTTCCTTCATCATATCGATTTCATGTTTACCTTTCTTATCCGAAAACCGTGGTTCTTTTACCTTTAAAATCAAATCAGACTTTGCGAAGATTTCTTCGGCATCACCTACTAACTCCGCTCCGGCATTTTTATACTCATCGTCGGTGAAAAAGGAGCCCCGGCCTGCCCCGTTTTCTACAAACACCTTCGCTCCATCTAATATCATTTTTTTGACGGTTTCCGGGGTTGCAGCAACGCGTTTCTCGCCAACCATTATTTCTTTTGGTATCCCTATAGTCAGTTGCTGAGTGCTCATATTATTTCTCCCGATTAAAAATACACCTTAATTAGTGCATAATCTTCTTTAAGAAAACAATTATGAAATTAAATCTTTGTCCAACTAAAGCATATTTTCACTGCTTTGGGCAGCCATGTCAACGAAAATAGAGTTATTATTAAAAAATTATTACGAACAACGGATTATTTAGCGAGTAAAATACGAGTTATGATGTTATAATTTTTACTGGATTGTACCGAGGTTTTATACAATAATGCCGATAAACGGCACCGAAATAGGACACAAGTGCAATTTTTGAAAGTTTACAACGCAGTTGGCATTATCTAAAATGCTGTTTTGAGCTTATCGTTTAAGGACAAAAATTATGCTTTCTAAACATCATTATTTGACGGCACAAATTGATTTATCTGCTATTGTTGAAAATTGCAGGATAATTCGACAACTCATACCTGCAGAATGTAAATTGTGCGCGGTGGTTAAGTGTAACGCTTACGGGCATGGAGTTGAGGTGGTTTTGCCTGCTCTTAAAAAGGCCGAGGTTGAAATGCTTTGCGTTGCAACCATAGCCGAGGCCCGTCAATTGCAGGAACTCGGCTGGGAGGGGCCTATATTGTTGTTAGGGGCGGAATTTAGTATTTACAGCGGCAAAGAGAAAGAAGAACTCGCCCGCTGGATAGTGGAAAGTCAACTGCGGATAACAGTTACAAACAAAAAGGATGTTGACGTATTATCTGCGTCTGCTGAATCACTCAAGAGACCTGCGGTAGTTCACGTTAAGCTCGATACCGGTATGAGCCGAATGGGGATTAGTGAAGAGGCACTTGGCGAATTGATAGGCCAAATCAGAGACAACAAGAACATTATTATTGAGGGGCTTTATACCCATTTTGCCGCATCAGATGAGGCGGACAAAAGTTTTACTAATTATCAGCTGCAAAGACTCAAGAAGTTTATTAAGCAATTACAGAGAGAAGGCATAGAGATTCCGCTGATTCATTGTGCCAATACCTGTGCCGTGCTTGATTTACCTGAGAGTCATTTGAATATGATTAGGCCGGGGCTTTCGATATGCGGATGTTTTCCCAGCCCGGAGGTAAAGAACAGGCCCGACCTTAAGCCAGCTATGAAAGTTGTCAGCTCTTTGACGCTTGTGAAAAAGATATCGGCGGGTACTTATATCGGTTACAACTGCACTTACAGGGCACCGAAGGATATGGTTGTTGGTGTGGTTCCGGTTGGTTATGGTGACGGCTATGACTGCCGACTTGGAAATATCGGGAAGATGACTGTTGCCGGTCAGATAGTGCCGGTGGTAGGCAAAATAAGTATGGACCTGACGACAATAGACCTTAGTGAACTTGCAGATAAGGGATATGAGTTGACACCGGGAGAAGAGGTTATAATTATAGATAATGTTCGCGGTGCTCCGAACAGCATTGAGTCTATTGCGGCAGAGATTCAAACCGCAACATACGAGTTTGTGACTCAGCTTGGCCCGCGGATTGTCCGTGTGGCAGCGAACTGAACATAAGGTCTTTAGAATATTGACGGCAGAGTTTGTTCGTTCTGCAATTAGCGATAAATATTTGGAAAGGGTCGATTATGGATTATGAACAGAACGATAATTTATCGAGGGGACAATCACCGGAGCCTATTCCTGAGCCGGCGCAGAACCAACAGGCAGCAAAGCCGCGAAAGAAGCGAACAGGCTGGAGGATTTTCTGGGGCATTGTTTTGGTAATGTCTGTACTGGCCAATATACTGCTGTTTGTAATGCTGATAGCAGTTGTTGCGGTTTTTGCGACGGGACAACGCGGTATTTTCACCGAAGAGGTTATAAAAGAAGGGCCCCGGACTGCTAAAATCGCTGTAATCAATGTTGAAGGTGTAATAGATGACAAACAGGCCCGAAATGTTTGGAGTCAACTAAAGAGCGCCAGGAAAGACAAATGGGTGAAAGGATTGATTATCAGGGTGAATTCGCCGGGCGGCCTGGTTTCTTCGAGCGACCAAATCTATAATGAGCTTCTCAAGTACCGCAGCGAAACAGAAAAGCCGGTCGTTGCGTTTATGCAGGGTGTGGCCGCTTCCGGCGGGTATTATACATCAGTTGGGTGCGACAAAATCATAGCTGAACCAACGGTGATTACCGGCTCGGTGGGTGTGATAATGGGTTATCTTGTTCTTGAAGAATTGCTGAAAGAGAAGCTGGGCATTCAGCCGATAATCGAAAAATCGGGTCTGAAAAAGGATTGGCCAAGTTCGTTCCAGATGCCCACCGAAGAGCAGCGACAATACCTGCAGGACAAATTAATCAAGCCTGCGTACGAGAGGTTTGTGCAGGTCGTTGCCGACGGGCGCCGAGAACTTTCGCTGGATGAGGTCAAGGCTCTGGCAGACGGCAGTATCTACAGCACTGCCGAAGCGGTCGAGGGAAAAATGATAGATGGAATCGGCTACATCGATGATGCGATAGAAGAGGTTTTGGCAATGGCGGAAATTGAAAAGGCCCAGGTGGTTGAGTATCGCAAGCAATTTTCCTTCTCGGATTTTATAATTTCCGGAAGCAAAAGCAATCTGGGAATCGACAGAGACACGCTGTATGAACTCAGTAGCCCGCGATTATTGTATCTGTGGGACGGATACTAACGGCTTCGCCCGGTGGAAAAAGTTTTTTTTGTAAACAGCAAAATAAAAGGCCGAGGAGGTTTAAGAAACCCCAAAATTGACCTTGTGAGAATCTACATATCTTAAAACCGGCAGACAAGGAAAAAGATGGCAAAATATTGCCTTTTACTGCGTTTGTCGTTAGACTATGCGGTTATCGAAAGGACGAAAATCAAGCAAATTGAGCAGCGGTTGGCTGTGACAGAGAGAAAAATACAGGAGTTTAAAATGACAGAAGAATACCCGAAAGAAAATTCAGAATGTGGAAGTCCCGAACATAGCCAGCATCTATGCTACTTTGTATCGCAGGGTTTTCATCTCAGTGATGAGCAGGAATATAAGATGATGGTTGAAAATCCACAGTTTAAGTGTCAACACTGTGGGCGCTCGGCCCGCTGCGCCGAAAATCTTTGTGAGCCTGAGAAATTATAATCGAGCAGTAGTTATAAGGGATTGAGAGGGAGATGGAGCGCTGCCCAAAAACTGGTCCTGCTTGGCGAGAGGGCGTGTGAACTAATAAAGTATAAAGACGCTCGTTTACTCGACACTTTAGCTGTAGCTTATAAAGCGGCCGGTAATTCTGCTCAAGTGGCCAGGACTGCTGAGAAAGCAAAACAACTGGCAGGTTCTTCTCAACTGAAGGATTTGAAAAAATAAGAAGATTTCTTATTAGTCGGTAACCTTATAGACTGAGTCGCCGCTTCTTACCCGTTCGCTAACCTTTATTCCAATAGAGTCTCCCGCCTTGGCCTGCTGGACCTGTTCGTTATTAATCTGCATTGAGTCAACATTCATTTCAAGGTCTGTGGTATGACCCTTAATGTGGATTCTATCGCCTACTTTTAAGGTTGCTGTTAACTCAATACCGGCTACTACCGGATGGGCAAAGAAATCCGATACATTTCCAATTATCTCCTCAGGCATTTGCATACCTCCTTCAAAATTAAATATTTGCCATTAAATTACATATACGCCAGCCGGTATTGTAACTGAATTGTTCCTGTGTGCAAGCCTTGATTTGGTAGAAAATTGTCCGACAATGGACTTACCAGTATTTGATTGCAGCGTTGAATTATAGATTTTTCCTTTATGCCAGGTAAGAAAATTTAGTTAAAAATCTTGCCTTTAAGGTATTTACCGTTAGACTGAGCATTTATAGTAACAACGAGAATGGAGCAAATCGAACAGCGGCGAAGCTGGCAAAAGTTTTAGGGTTGGCACTGAAACAAAAGAGGAAAAAGACAAATAAGTCAGAAGTATAATATAAAAACCACAATATTTGCCAGATAGCGAGGTTTGACTTATGGATGTTGAAAGATTTAGTGCCGGATTGACAAAGTCGTTTGGGTGGTTGATTTATGGGTGGAGTTCGGACATTCAGGCTGCGGCCAAGAGAGGAAAGACAAGCAAAGTCAAATTCATATTGCGCAAAAGGCCGGAACTGGTCAACGCCAAGAACAATATAGGCGAGCCTGCTCTGTGCTTGGCTGCCAGTGAGGGACACAAGGAAGTGGTCGAGCTTCTCCTTGCCAACGGTGCGGACTTAAACATCAAAAGTTATGACGGTGAGACTGCTCTTCACAAGGCCGCCAATAACGGCCACAAGGAACTGGTCAATGTTCTCCTTGTCAATGGTGCAGATGCATACGCTACGAGTAATAAGGGCCACACTGCTTTGCACAGGGCGGCCAGGGGACATAAGGAAGTGGCCGAACTTCTACTTGCCGGCGGGGCAGATGTTAACGCCAGAAGTAAGAAAGGCCATACTGCCCTGTGGAGCGCAGCTGTCAGAGGCCACAAAGAAATAGTAGAGCTTCTCCTTGCCAATGGGGCGGAGGTTAACACTCAACCAGGTGACGGCATTAGGCCTTTGCATGTTGCGGCCGGTGAGGGACATGAGGAAGTGGTCAAGCTTCTAATTGCCGGCGGAGCAGATGTCAATGCTAAGAACAATGATGGCCTAACTCCTTTGCACTTAGCGGCCCAAAATGGCCGTACCGAAGCAGCCGGGCTTCTAATTGCGAGCGGAGCGGACGTGAATGCCAAAAGTGATAAAGGTCATACTCCTCTACACAGGGCCGTTGGCGAACACGAGAAAGTAGCTGAACTGCTGCTTGCCAAAGGTGCACAGGTAAATGCCAAAAGTAATAAAGGCCATACTCCTCTGCACAGGGCGGCCGCTCGGGGTCGCAAGAAGATAGTCGAGCTACTACTCGCCAACGGGGCGGAGGTAAACGCCAAGGATAAATGGAGCTTGACTGCTCTGCATGTGGCAGCCAGTGAGGGCCACAAGGAAACAGCCGAATTGCTCCGCAAGCATGGTGGGCAGTGACTTTCTAATAATATTATATAGTCAGTTTTGTCAGTGAGGTGAAAATTATTTTAAGCTGATACTACTGGGCGATACAGGAATCGAACCTGTGACCCGCTGATTAAGAGTCAGCTGCTCTGCCGGCTGAGCTAATCGCCCGAATTTGCGCTAATTAAAAAAGCTGTCAAATAGCAATAAATAACAACATATTCACACAAAGCAATGCATACTTTACATCTCCTTGGCCGATATTACAAGAGAAAATTAAGAGAAAATCATGTTAGCTTCAAGGCCGAAGCGGCAAATTTGGCTTGACGCAGGGTGCGGTAAGCTATAAGATTTGGGCAGGTTAATTTTGGCGAATTTGTTTTTTTTGGGCGGCTGACCCTATGAAGATTTACCAGAAAAAAATTGTTTTTGTAATAAGTTTGTTGACTGTTTTTTTGTTTATGGCCGGCTGTGATGAACCCGCCGGGCCTGATAAATGGCCAACGGCGGCTGAAACCACAGTAGATATCGATACTACAATAGGGTCACTGGCTGAGGTCTTTGCGCTGGAGACAATTGGTGTCGAGGGTTATGGTCTTGTAGGAGGCTTGCGAGGGACAGGCTCATCACAGTGCCCGCCACAAATCAGGCAATACCTTGAACAATATATCGGTAAGCAGTTGCCAGAGCATAAAATGGACGTTGATAAATTAATCGGCAGCAATGATACCGCAGTGGTGGTGGTTGACGGGACAATGCCTGCAGCGGTTTCCGATAACCAGTACTTCGACGTAAGGATAACATCGCTGCGGAGTACGCAAACAACGTCGTTGGAAGGCGGTTGGCTGTATCGCTGTGAACTTAAGGCGAAGGGGAAAATGGGCAGCCTGAAAGTATTGGCAGATGCTGAAGGGCCGGTTTATATAGATAAAATCGACTCTTTGACAACAGATAAAAAGAGCGGGTATATCCTGGCCGGCGGGACAGTGCTTGATAAGTACAAAATATATATTTCACTGCGCCAGCCGGATTATAAAATTGCAAGCAGTATTCGCGATCGCCTGAACGGGCGCTTTGGCGACGCGACAGCCAAAGCGGTTTCTCACAATCAAGTTGAATTAAATGTTCCGGCCGAATATGCCCGACAAAAACAAAGGTTCATCTCAATACTAGGTGCAATGTATCTTGCTGAAACAAGGCAAATTACCAGAGAGAGAATAGAAGTTTTTGCCGACAGACTTGCTTTGGGCCAGGACAAACCGGCAAGTGAAATAGCTCTTGAAGCAATAGGCAATGAAAGCCTGGGCAAGCTGGCCGTTCTGCTGAATTTACACAATGAGGAAGTCCGGCTGCGAGCGGCCAGGTGTATGCTCAATCTGGGCAGCGACAGGGGGCTGGAGACTCTTCGGGCAATAGCGATGGACACAAACTCCACCTTGCGAATCGAAGCTCTGAAGGCAATCATACTGTCGGCTAATCGCAATGATGCAGCGTCGACATCACGAAGGTTGTTGCGGGATGCGGATTTCAACGTGCGACTTGCTGCTTATGAGGGCTTAAGAAAACTGGACGATATTGCAATAAACCAGCATCTGATAGCACATAATTTTTATCTCGAACAGGTAACGCTGACCAAACATAAATCGACATATGTTTCACGAAGCGGTCAGCCGCGAATAGTGCTATTTGGTGCGCCGATATACTGCCGTGACAATATTTTTGTTCAGTCTGCAAATGGAAGTATAACGATAGATGCTCCTGCAGGTCAGGAATATATCTCGATAATTTATAAGCACCCCAAAAGGCCCGATGTGATAATCCCTCTAAGGAGCTCTTTCAGGCTTGATGAGCTTATCGAGAAATTGTGTGAAGAACCGATTGCCGAAACCGAGCAAGGAGCGCGCGGCCTAAATGTTTCGTATGCCGATATGATAGCGTTTTTGAAACAGATGAGTGACAAAGGTGCAGTACAGGCGGAGTTTCGAGCAGGGCCCCTGCCAAAAATCGGCCCTTAATAATCAAGAGAAAACACGTCATCGGCCGATAATGATAATGCGTATTGAGCAAAATTGACCGGATAAGCTATGGAAATTGACAACAAAGGGGAAAAATGAGACTTGAAAAAATTGTTTTGAACGGCTTCAAAAGTTTCGCAGACAAAACCGATTTCATTTTCGATTCACCTGTAACCGCTATTGTCGGCCCGAATGGCTGCGGCAAGAGCAATGTTGTGGATGCGGTAAAGTGGGTGCTTGGCGAGCAAAGTGTTAAAAGCCTGCGGAGCGGGCAGATGGCGGATGTGATATTCGGCGGAAGCAGCAGCCGAAAGGCGCTCGGAGCTGCAGAGGTCAGTCTTTTTATCTCCAATACCAAAGGACGTCTGCCGATTGAGGCCGACGAGGTGCAGATATTGCGCAAGATATACAAAAGCGGCGAGAGCGAATATCGGATAAACAATAAGAACTGCCGGCTGAAAGATATACGAGAATTATTTATGGATACCGGCGTAGGGGCCAAAGCCTACTCAATTATTGAGCAGGGACAGGTTGAGCAGTTACTAAATGCCTCGAAAACAGACAGAAGAGTTATATTTGAAGAAGCGGCCGGCATAAGCAAATATAAAGCCCATAAAAAAGAAGCACTTCGGAAATTAGAACGAACAGAGCAGAACCTGCTGCGGCTGGCGGATATTTTGGGTGAGATTCAAAAGCAGCTGCGAAGTGTCAAGCTCCAGGCCGGCAAGGCGAGAAACTACCTGAAATACACAGAAAGACTAAAGGGGCTGCAGGTAAATTACTCTCTTGCCGAATTTCATAAGATAAATAAGGAGATTATGGCCCGGCAGAACACGATTGAGCAGGTTGAGCAGCAGTTTGCAGCCGTCGCAGCTCAGGTAGCAAAAGAAGACGCTCTGATCGGCAGCCTGGGCGATGAAATAATAGAAACAGAAAACCAGTTGAATCAAGCGGATAGTTCACTCGTTTCCGTTCAGAGCAAAATTGAGCAGAATATGCAGCGAATTGATTTTTTGCGGACGAGGATTACAGAACTTCAGCAAAGAAAGGCATCGGCATCCGAAAGAATCGAAGAACTGCAAAAGCAGGAACAGGTTTTTTGTGCGGATTTGGGGCGGTATAAAGATGAACTGGTAAATTGTAAGAGGACGCTTGAAGAGAAAAGCGCGGCCTCTGAGCAGCTTGAAAAATCCCTGCATGAAATAGACAGAGAAGTTGCCTCGCTCGAAGCGGATTTGGAAGATGAGAAGTCTGGCATTATCGATATAGTCAGAAGAACAGCACAACTTCACAACGAAGTCCAGAGCATTTCAGTTCACCGCAACACTTTATCCAGCCAGAAAGAGAGGCTTTCCGGCCGGGCCAACAGCACCAAAGCAGAACTTGAGAAGCTGCTGACTGAAAAAGCACAACACAAAGCCCGCCAGGACGATATCGAGAAGGTATCAAATGAATTGACAGAAAATTTGGAATCCAAACGCAAAGAGATAGAAAAAATCGACGGTCATAACGCTGCGGACAACAAACGATTGGCCCACAGCAAAGAGGCACGAAGCGCTCTAAGCAGTGAATTGGCTGTTTTAAAAGATATGGAGACAAGATGCGAGGGGGTCAATTCGGCTGTTAAAAGTATCCTGCAAAACCGATCAGTTGAAAACAACAAATTCGACTATGTCGAAGGGATGCTTGCCGAAACAATAACGGCGGATGTCGAATATGCCTGTGCCGTCGAAGCAACCCTTGAAGGCAAAACCGATACGCTTGTGGCCAAAAGCACAGAGAAGCTGCTGGCTGATATAGAGACAATTGAAAAACTCGACGGCAGAGTGAATTTCATATGTATGGATAAGACCGGGCCGTTTGTAGAAAAAAAGGATTTGTCAAAACTGCCACACGTTGTGGGCAGGGTTGTCGAATTCGTAAAAACCGAGAGCAAATATGCACCGTTGGTCTGGAAACTGTTAGGCAGAACATTAATTGTTGACTCGATTGATGCGGCGGTCGAATTAGCCCGGACAACAGGCAATGGGTATAAGTTTGTTACGCTAAAAGGTGAGTTCTTAAGTGCCGACGGAATGATAAAACTTGGTCCCTTAGGCAAAGCAACCGGTCTGATATCACGTAAAAGCCGGCTGCGACAACTGGAAGTGACCATCGCTAATATCACAAATGAAATAAGTCGGATAGACGAGCAAATTGAGAAAAATAATCAAACCAAAACACACCTGACTAAAATTTGCCATGAGCTGCGAACAGCAATCTATGAAACAAATACAGAAAAGATGCAAATAAGCTCAAAGTTGGCAGTTTATGAGCAAAACATAAACCGGCTCGGACAGGAGCAGCCGTTGATAGCCGGCGAAATTAATATGCTCGAAGAGCAGATAGCCCAATCGGTACAGAAAGAATATGATTCAAAGCAAAAGCTGGATGAGATGGAGGTGGTGAACAGCCAGCGTTCGGCGCATATAAAAGAGCTTGAGGCAAAATATGCCGACCGAAAAACACAACAGCAATCTCATGCGAGTCAACTGACCGATTTGAAGGTGTCATTGGGTCAGATGGCCGAACAAAGTAAGGCACTCAAACAGACAATCGCATCGGTTCAAGGGCAAATGCAGGCAAATCAGACAGCTTTGCAGTCATCAGAGGCAGAGATGCAAAACTGCAGTGAACAAATACGGCAGGCACAGAGCGATATTCTGGGCTGCGAGGCGGCAGTATCTGAAATGTTCGTCGAAAAAGAAAAGAGTCAGCAAAGCAGCACCGGTCTTCACAATAAAGTTGAAAAACTACTCGAGGAACGCCAGGAAAAGGAACAATTGCTTCGACGGAAAAGAACAGAACAAAGCGAGATTGAGAAGAAAATCAATCAGCTTAGAATAGAGTTGAGTCAATTGGAGGTAAGAAGCCAAAATCTGAATGAAAGGGTGCAGGATGATTTGCAGATTGACCTGCAGGAGGTTTACAAAGATTACGAAGATACAGAGGTTGATTGGGAGAGTGTAAAAGAAGAGATAGCCGAGCTTCGCGGCAAAATCGAACGATTGGGCAGCGTGAATGTGGAGGCGATAGAGAGCCAGGAGAACCTCGAGAGGCGAAACGAGTTTTTAAGCAGCCAGGTCGGAGACCTTAATAAGAGTAAAGGCCAATTGCAGCAATTGATTAACCGGCTTAATAAGAAAAGTAGAGAGAGATTCATTGAGACGTTTGAAGAAGTAAGGGGGCATTTCCAGCAGATTTTCCGCAAATTGTTCGGCGGCGGCAAGGCCGACATTGTACTTGAAGAGGCCGAAGACGTTCTCGAAGCGCCGATAGAGATAATAGCGCGTCCGCCCGGTAAAGAGACGCGAAGTATATCACTCCTGAGTGGCGGCGAAAAGGCGCTGACGGCGATTGCAATGCTGTTTGCAGTTTTCAAGACAAAGCCGTCACCATTCTGTTTCCTCGATGAAGTTGACGCGGCACTTGACGAGGCAAATAATGAGCGTTTTAATATGCTACTGGCCGAATTTCAAAAGGATTCACAGTTTATAATAATCACTCACTCCAAACGTACGATGAGTATTGTGGATGTGCTGTACGGAATAACGATGCAGACGCGTGGCGTTAGCAAGAAGATAAGCGTCAGATTCGAGACGTACGAAGAGCAGGAGGAAACGGCGGCAGTGGCGTAATTCGTGGCTCGTGGTGCATATTGGATTGAGTATTAGCGTGTAGTGTTATGAAGAAATGTCGTTTTTGCGCAGAGGAAATCCAGGACGAGGCCATAAAGTGCCGGTTCTGCGGCGAGTTTCTTGATAAGGCCGACAAGCCGAAAACAAAATGGTATTTTTCCACATCCGTTGTCGTAATTGCTCTGTTGTGCTTAGGACCACTGGCCCTGCCGCTCGTATGGCTGAACCCGCGTTATAAAACAGTTACCAAGCTCGTTGTCACCGGCCTGGTTGTTGCGCTAACTATTGTGCTTTGTTATCTTACGGCAAATATATATAATCAGTTCATGGAACAGATAGAGGAGTTGGGAATTAATTAACTTCGTATTGCATGTTTGTATTTTACTGCTGTTTTTTACAGACCTCGGTCAAGGCCGCCAGTGTCGTATCGATATCTTTTGAGTTGATTCCGTAGTGGGTAACCATTCTAAAATGGGCCGGGCCGAGATTCAGTAGTTTTATTCCTCTTTTGTTGAGTCCCATTAGAAGTTGTTCATCGCTCATTTGGCCGGTATTGAGGTCGAAATAGATTATATTGGTCTGCACGTTCGAGGTGTCGATTGATAAGCCGTCAATTTGGCTGATACCATCTGCCAGTTTTTTTGCATTTATATGGTCCTCGTCCAATCGGTCAATCATTTCTTCCAGTGCTGTGATACCTGCTGCTGCGATTATACCGGCCTGTCGCATGCCGCCTCCGAGTATTTTGCGTGTTCTGCGGGCCTCGGCGATAAACTCGCTGGAACCGCAAACCACAGAACCAACCGGTGCCGAGAGTCCCTTGGAGAGGCAAAACATCAGTGAGTCGGCGCCTCGTGTCAGTTTTTTAACGTCTATACCCAAAGCAACAGCGGCATTAAAGATGCGAGCACCGTCAAGGTGTAGTAACAAGCCATGCCTTTTGGCAAGGGCTGCTGCTGAATCACAATACTCCGGCTCAAGGACAGAGCCGCCGCAGCGGTTGTGGGTGTTCTCCAGACAGATTAGCCGGGTCCGTGGGAAGTGTACATCGTCGCTGCGTACAGCAGAGTCGATATCGGCCAAGAGCATTTTACCATCGGGCTGGTTGGTGATTATATGTGGGTGTATACCGCCCAGGGCAGCCATTCCGCCGGCTTCATAATAAAACATATGTGACTGGTCACCCAGAATTGCTTCGTCGGCCCGTCCACAATGAGTGAGTGAGCATATCAGATTGCCCATAGTACCGCTGGGAACGAGCATAGCTGCCTGTTTGCCTGTTTTATCAGCAGCAAGTTCTTCAAGATGATTTATAGTCGGGTCTTCGCCAAAAACATCATCTCCAAGTTTGGCGTTACTCATAGCCTCTCTCATCTTTGGCGTGGGCAGAGTAACGGTATCACTGCGCAAGTCAATCATTTTCATCGGTCATCCCATTATCATTACCTATTTACTATTTGTCTTTTAATCTGTGTCTAAAGAAGATAAATTCTCTGTGTAACTCTGAGACCTCAAGAGTTGCGGGTTGTTGTTATCTTATACATCCGTTTAAGTTTGGCTTCAAGGCAAATATCAGTGTGTTTTTTTATCTGGCGGTTTTATCATTGACTATTTGCCATTAACTATTTACTATTTGCCTTTTGTTTTGTGGTTATAGTTCCGGGTTTTTTATGGCAGAAAGATTTGATAAGCGGATTTTGAAGAACGGACTGGTTATTCTCGGCGAGCCGATGGAGTCGGTCGGTTCAGCGGCATTTGGATTTATGCTTCCTGCTGGTGCATCGCAACTGCCGGCTGGCTGCTGTGGTGCCGGCAATGTTATCGCTGATTGGATTTTCCGCGGTGCCAGCGACAAAGACAGCAGGGCTCTTTGTGATGCACTTGACGGTTTGGGGCTGCATCGGGCCGCTTCGGTTGCGAGTTCTCATATAATCATCGGGGCAACACTGGAGGCAGGCAACCTGTCACAGGCGTTGGATTTATATGCCGATATCATACTGCGGGCGTCTCTGGCAGAAGAGCAGTTTGAGTTAGCCAGACAACTGGCAGTCGATGGGGTGCATGCTTTAGATGATAACCCGCGAGGCAAAGTTATGCTCAAACTCAGGGAGCAGTTTTATCCGGAGCCGCTTGGACGAAGCACGGCAGGAGAAATCGAGGAACTAGAGGCCCTTAGCGCTGAAAAGACAAAGCAGATTATAGAAGACAAATTCAATCTGTCGGAGACGATATTTTCATTAGCCGGCAAATATGACTTTGGTGCAATCTGCCGACAAATGGAAAGTTTGTTCGAGACCGATGCACGGGAACCTGCAGAGCCGTTATCGCTGGCCGACAAGGCCGGTTTATATAGCCATATACACAACGACAGCGCGCAGGTGCATATCGGGCTGGGTACTGAGACGGTCAGACCGCCCGACAAAGACTACTATAACGCCAGAGTTGCGGTATCGGTGCTTTCCGGTGGAATGAGCGCCAGATTATTCACAGAGGTAAGAGAAAAGCGCGGTCTTTGCTATGCAATCGGGGCCAAATATCACGGCATGAGAGATGCAGCGGGGATAATGTGCTATGCGGGAACAACGCCTGAAAAAGCACAGGAGACGCTCGATGTAATAACAGCCGAATTCAACCGGCTTGTGGAAGGCCTAAGTGATGAAGAAGTCCAACGGGCCAAAGTCGGATTAAAAAGCTCGCTGATACTGCAAAGCGAATCGTCCAGTAGCAGGGCAGGGGGAATTGGGACCGACTACTATATGTTGGGCAGAGTTAGAGGCCTCGATGAGATTAAGAGTAAAATAGAAGAAACCACCGTCGATTCGGTTTTAGAGTTTCTGCGGAACAATAGGTTCGAAGACTTTACGGTAGTAACAATCGGCCCGAAACAAGTATGCGTTAACAAATAGAGCAGAGTATGGAATTTAAGAAAGAAATACTGTCGAACGGCTTAACTATTATAGGTGAGGTCAACAAATCCGCCAAATCAACAGCGGTAGGATTTTTTGCCAAGACAGGCTCGCGTGATGAGACATTGCAGATAAGCGGTGTCTCGCATTTCCTCGAACATATGGTATTCAAAGGCACCGAAAAACTAAATGCATTTG
>CAZECQ010000037.1:0-16547 GCA_964510545.1 uncultured Pirellulales bacterium
GCAAGTATATCTACTTTGCTCAATATTGCAAGCCCGTAATTGCTAATATTTTCCCGACACCACTGTCGTCGGCTCAAATAGACGCCCACACGGCTCATCCGGTAATGTGACGCGAATTTGCAACTTTTTTCAAAAAGAAACTATTTTACCCTGTTGACAAACCACAGGTTTGTTCTTACCATAAGAGCCCAGTTGGATTTGCTTTTGCTGTATTATTCCTGCAGCAATAGTTTTCCCTGTTAATCTTTACCACATACTCGGCCAAAAAACTGCTGGCGGGAAGGTTTAACAAAGAGTGAAAGTTTTAGCTTGTATTCCAGCTCGTTACGGCTCTACAAGATTCGCCGGTAAAGTTCTCGCCAAAGATACCGGCAAATTTCTCATCCAGCATACCTGGGAGCAGGCCTGCCTGGCAAAATTACCTCAAAAGGTCATAATAGCTGCCGACGATGAAAGGATTCTTACTGCTGCCGGTACGTTTGGCGCCGAATGTGTTCTGACCTCGACCGAGCACAAAAGCGGCACCGACCGAATCGCCGAAGCCGTTGCCGATATAGACGTTGATATTGTGGTCAACCTCCAGGCTGACGAGCCGGAAATTGACCCGCAAAATATTGACCTCCTCGCCCAACTGCTTATAGACAATCCCGACTGCCCGATGGCCACACTCGCCGCTGATTTCCAGAACACTCAGCAGATTGTCGATGCTAACATCGTAAAGGTCATCACCGATTGCAACGGCAGGGCGATTTATTTCTCGCGGGCTCCTATCCCCTACGACCGGGAAAAATCCGGTATCGGCGAAACTCGACAGTATTTACGACATATCGGAATTTATGCTTATCGCAAGGAATTTCTATTGAAAATTACCGCTTTGCCGCAGAGCAGGCTGGAAAAAATCGAAAAACTCGAACAGTTGCGGGCCATCGAGAATGGGTACTCGATATTGGTCGGCAAGGTCGCACATACCTGTGACGGCATAGATACACCAGAGCAATACGCCGAATTTATGAAAAGGTATAAAAAGATAAAATCAGTTTAATCTTAGGTTTAATAAAAAAGGTAAAGCTAATGTCAAAAGATAATGATTTATTAGCATCGACCAATAACATTTCGGCAGACAGCGAATTTTTCTCGCCCATACCCAATGGCTACAAAAAGGGGAAAACCCGTTATGTCATTGTCTCGGGCACTGTAATGAGCGGCCTGGGTAAAGGGATATTTTCATCCTGTCTGGCTATGCTCTGTCAGGACAAGGGCCTTAAAGTCGCACCGATTAAGCTTGAGGGCTACCTGAACATAGATTCCGGCACGCTTAACCCTTTTCGCCACGGCGAGGTGTTTGTTCTCGATGACGGCATGGAATGCGATATGGATTTGGGCACCTATGAAAGGATGCTCAACCAGCGGCTGAGCAAAGACAATTTCGCTACAAGCGGACAAATCTTCAGCTCGGTTCTGCACAAAGAACGTCACGGCGGCTACCTCGGCAGGGACGTTCAGATGATTCCCCACGTTACCGGAGAGGTCAAACTAAAACTGCGGGAATTGGCTGTCAAAACCGATGCTGATATTGTATTTGTCGAGATTGGCGGCACGGTCGGCGATTTGGAAAACGCATATTACATCGAGGCGATACGTGAACTCGCTTATGAGGAAGGTTCCAATAGTTGCTGCTTTGTGGCTCTTACATATATTCCAGAACCCAAAACCCTTGGCGAGCAGAAGTCAAAGCCCGCCCAGTTAGGCATAAAACAGCTTATGCAGTGCGGTATTCAACCGGATATCATTGCCTGCAGGGCGGCCAGTCCTGTTAATGAAAAAGCTCGGCAGAAAATAAGCATATACAGCAATGTCCCTTTCAAAAGGGTCATAAGTCTACCTGATACCGCCAGCATTTATATGATACCGGCTATGCTCAGAGAAGGTGGGCTTGATTTTGAGGTCATCAGACTGCTGAAAATCGAGGACAGAATCGACCTGAGGCACGAAAGAAAGGCCTGGGCAAAATGGTGCGACTTCACCGACAAAATCGACACCTCTGACCACCAGATAACCATCGGCATCACGGGCAAATACACATCCGTAAGAGACAGCTACGCATCAATCATCAACGCTCTTGAACATACGGGTATTCTCCTTGGCTGCAAAGTCAAAATCAAATGGATTGAAACAACCAATATCAATGATGAAAATGTTGCTGAGCATCTCAACGGCGTTGACGGCATAATTGTCCCCGGTGGATTTGGTACACGCGGAGCGGAAGGAAAAATATCCTGCATAAAATACGCAAGAGAAAACAATTTACCTTATTTAGGATTATGTTTTGGCTTTCAAATGGCTGTTATAGAATTTGCTCGCAATGTTTGTGGACTTAAAAAAGCCAACAGCACAGAGCTTGAACCGGATTGTGCCGAGCCGGTAATTGATATACTACCGGAGCAGAAAAAAATTGAAGGTCTCGGGGGAAATATGCGGCTTGGCGGAAAGGATATAGAATTAAAACCACAGACCCTCGCATGGAAGCTATTCGGCAGAACTGATTCTGTCAGAATGCGTTTTAGGCATCGTTACGAGGTTGACCCCCGGTATATTGAGCCGCTGGAAAAGGCCGGTTTGGTGTTTTCCGGTAAAGCCCCCAATCAGCCTATAATGCAGATACTGGAAATTCCGTCCCACCCCTTCTTCATCGGTACCCAGGCACATCCCTGTTTGACTTCGAGACCGCTAAATCCACAACCTATGTTTGTAGGCTTTGTTGCAGCAGCAATGCAAAAACATTACCCCGGCAAAAAACTACCGGATTGTGTAAAGGCTGCTCACAAACTCTGCCCACACACTGATTAACAGCAGCTCACAAAGGGTTAGGGATGAGGTTGCTTTAAGGATTCGAGTTCTTTCTTAAGCTCCTCTATTTCTGCCTTGAGTGCCATATTTTCCGCTGTCAGCTCAAAAGTGTCTTCACTAAGGCCCTTGAAAGCTGTTTCTACTAATTCAGCAGAATTCTCTCTTATCGCCTCCTCCAATTTTTTAGTTCTTACCTGATATTCTTCAATCTGCCCTTTTAGCTTTTCTATTGTCTCTTGACTCGTTGCTAATTCCTTCTTGAGTTGTGTATTTTCAGTAGCAATTAACCTGCTTTTTCTCAAAAGCAATTTCGTATCTTCCGGAATTTGTTCTTTGCAGCCATAAATCAATGTAACAACAAATACAATACTAATTGCTAAAACGATTGTCTTCACTACCGGTCTTTTCATTTTGACTATCCTTTCAAATTTAGTGACCTTTCTAAAACCAATACGTCTTGACACATACTATATCAAAGCTTCGTTTATTGTCAATGACCTGGGCTATTCAAAAAGCACTTTTAATTTTTCTTTATCGAACTCCTCAATTTGGCTTTGGTCTGTCCAGACAGCCAACTCAAGGCTCTTTCTACAATAGCAATCATCGCTGGCAAACTCGCTTTCACTTTCCAGAACCGCCTCGATAAGTTTCAGACAATTCTCTGTTGCCATCTGCAAATTTCCGATTATTTCACGCAGCAGTGTTTGTTTATCTTTTGCTTCCTCGTGTGACCGCCAGCAGTCGTAATCACTGGCTAATGCAATTAATACGTAGCATATCTGTGCCTCTCTGGCCAGTTTTGCTTCCGGCATAGCCGTCATCCCAATCAAATCACCGCCCCAGCTTTGGTGCATTAAAGATTCTGCGCAGGTGGAAAATTGCGGCCCTTCCATACAGACATAGGTGCCCTTGGGATGGGTTTTTACATCGATGTTTTTAGCTGTCTCGACGAGCACCTTCGTAAGTCGCCGGCAAACAGGCTGGCCCATCTCGCAGTGCACCGCACCATACCCGCTAAAGAATGTGTTTTGTCGTTTGAACGTTTTATCGATAAGCTGGTCAACGATGACCAAATCACCCGGTGCGATTTCTTCCCGAAGCGACCCTACCGCTCCGCTCGCTATGATTGTATGGACGCCGAGTTCTTTCATCGCAAAAATATTAGCGGCAAACGGTACCTCGCCTGGCGAAAGTTTATGTCCCTGGCCGTGCCGGTTCAAAAACGCTATTTTTTTTTGTCCCATCCTGCCGACCATAATACTTGCGCTTGGCTTACCGAACGGTGTCTCGACATCCTCAAACTGAACATCTGCCATATGCCGGGCCAGTTCATCGCCTAAGCCCGTCCCGCCTATTATCCCTATTAGTTCTTCCGGCATATATTCAACTCCTTATAACTTCTCAGCATGCCACACGCCTGAGAGGGCTCGAACCCCTAACCTTCGGTTCCGTAGACCGACGCTCTATCCAATTGAGCTACAGGCGCAAAATACTACTTTTGCTTACGACCTTCATTGAATTATAGCTGGTATTTTTGCCTCATCAAAGACAAAACCTGCAAAATCAACCGAATATTTGCAATTTGTTCTCCCGGTGATAGCTCCAATATGTACAGCAACCAGAACACCTATTGTTGCAGAAGAATCGACGAGAATACCGATATGAATAATAAGTTCATTTTTTACAGACTGAAAAAGCATATTAAGAAAGGATTAATCTTATATGCAGCGCCTTGTCAGTTTAATTGGACTTGTGGTAATGCTCCTGCTGGCGTGGGCATTGTCGGCTGACCGCAGGCGGATGAACTTTCGGCTGATTCTAAGCGGCATTGTGCTTCAGTTCATTCTTGCTGCTTTAATTTTATGGACATCCCCCGGCCGGATGATTTTTTCTTATGTCCGCATTGCCGTCACGCAGGTCGTGGGATTTTCAGATGCCGGCGCAGAATTCGTTTTCGGCTCCGACTTCAAGGAGCACTTCTTTGCCTTTTCGGTACTCCCAACCATAGTTTTCGTATCGTCCTTAATGGCCGTGCTTTTCTACCTTGGCGTATTGCAGAAGGTCGTCGAGTTTATGGCCAAAGTGATGCTATACATTATGGATGTCTCAGGTTCCGAGTCTCTTGCCACTGCGGCGAATGTCTTTGTTGGAATGGCCGAGGCCCCGCTTGTCATTCAGCCCTATATCAGGACAATGACTCGTTCGGAATTGATGGCACTGATGACAGGCGGTATGGCAACTATCTCCGGTGCTACTTTAGCCGCCTACGCAGGACTTGGGGCAGACCCCGGCCATCTCTTGACCGCCTCAATCATTTCAGCGCCGGCCGCGCTGGTCATTGCAAAGATTATGCTGCCGGAAACTGAAAAATCTCTGACTAAAGGAATTATTAAAGTCGAAATCCCCAAACAGGACGTCAACATACTTGATGCCGCCTGCCGCGGCGCATCGGAAGGAACAAAGCTGGCAATCAACATAGCCGCAATGCTCATCTGTTTCATAGCGTTTGTCGCCTTATTCAACTGGTTGTTGTCATTACTACCGGATGTGTTAGACGCACCTCTTACCCTGGAACGAATGCTTGGCTGGTTGTGTGCGCCTCTTGCCTGGGTTATGGGTGTCGAGTGGAAGGATGCAGATACCGTCGGTATGCTTCTCGGCAAAAAGACCATCTTAAACGAGTTTGTGGCTTACATTGACCTGGTCAAGTTACAGGAAGGGATTTCGCAAAGGTCTTTCACAATTGCAACCTACGCCCTCTGCGGATTTGCAAATTTCGGCTCAATCGCTATTCTGATTGGCGGATATGCGGCTCTGGTGCCCGCCCGCAGGAAAGATTTCGCAAAGCTCGGCTTACGGGCAATGCTCGGCGGCTCATTAGCGGCTTTTATGACCGCTGCAATCGCCGGCATACTCATTTAATTTAGCGTTCGTGTTTTCACTTTACAAACATTCCTGAGAATTTGTTATAATTGTATAAAAGAATATAGCGCGTTGTTTTAAGTGTTCTGTTAGATATGCTATGAAAAGAAAGGCTTGAAAGTGAAGGTCCAGTGCGACTTATGTCCCAAAATTTGCATAATTGAGCCCGGCCAAAGCGGCGAGTGTCGTGTAAGAGTCAATATCGATGGTGTATTGAAAACGGTGGTTCATAGCTTCCCCTGCTCTATCAATCCCGACCCTGTCGAAAAAAAACCCCTTTTCCATTTTTTGCCCGGCACATCGATTCTCTCGATAGCAACCGTCGGCTGCAATCTTCATTGCAAAAACTGCCAGAACTGGGAAATATCACAGACCAATCCCGAAGATGTCGAGGCGGCATTTTATCCGCCTCAAAAACTTGTGGAATTAGCCAAATATCTCCGTTGCCCTTCGCTGGCATATACATATAGTGACCCGATTATATTTTATGAATACACTTACGATACCGCAAAACTGGCGGCTAAGGAAAATATACGCAGCGTCCTTGTAACAGCCGGTTACATAAACCCGCAGCCCTGGAAACACCTGCTGCAATATATCGATGCAGCCAACATAGATTTAAAAGGTATGACCGATGATTTCTACCGTAGTGTTTGTTCAGCGACATTAAAACCAGTGCAAAATGCCATGATTTCAGCAAAGGCCGAAGGTGTCTTGGTTGAAGTTACCAACCTGATTATTCCAACACTGAATGATAAGCCTGAGCAGATACGACAGCTCGCACACTGGGTCAAAGCAAACCTCGGCGCCGAAACGCCTTTGCACTTCTCACGATTCTTCCCACATTACAAGATGCGCCATCTGCCGTCAACTTCTGAAAAGACACTGGATATGGCCCGCGAAATCGCTATGGGCGAAGGACTCGATTACGTCTATATTGGCAATATCCGTTCAGAACGAGGCCAGAATACCTATTGCCCGTCCTGCAAAGTCTTGCTTATCGAACGCAGCGGCTACACTATTCTGCAAAACCGCCTCCAAGACGGCCGCTGCCCCGATTGTAACAAAGAAATATATGGAGTTTGGAAATGACACGCCGAAAATTTATTGAGCAACTAATAAAGGCAGTCTCTGCAGGTTTACTTGGCATTGTGGCTCTGGCTAAAAAAGCTGTGCCGCGTAAATTTATTCGTGCTGTGCGACTTAAAAAGTATCCCGGCCCTATGGCAACTTTGAAAAATATTAATAAGCAAAGTAAATGGAGCGGTTGATATGAACAAACAAATCAGCAGTCCATCCACAAAAAGGCATCTGTCCTGTTTCATCCTGATGTCAATGCTTATTTTCTCCGCATTCCAAATCCAGGGATGCTCCCGAAAAACTCCTGATTCGGCCAAAGAGACTCCAAAAGCCACGAACACTATTGCAGAATTCAAAGAAGCAGAAGAGCCAAACAAAACAACCGAACCTCAGAAACCAAAGCCTCCCAAAATCGTTCTTAATTCATCCCTTCCCGGCAGATGGTACACCGCCGATGCCCGGAAACTGACGGAGCAAATCAAGGGCTTCTTCGACAAAGCTCAGGTTCAACCCATAAATAACGTTATTGCCTTGATTCTCCCACACGCCGGTTACCAATATTCCGGCCGGACAGCAGCTTCAGCTCTTAAAACCACCGGCAAAAAATACAAACGCATTGTTATCATCGGCCCAAGTCATCGTACGTATCTTGAAGAGCTTCTAAGTGTCCCACGCGTAACCCATTACCAAACCCCTCTGGGACAAATCCTCCTCGATAGCGATTTTATCAATGAACTGCTCAAATTTCCTATGTTCCGGAACGTACCGCAGGCGCACAAAGACGAACACAGCGTCCAGATAGAGCTGCCCTTGCTGCAGTTCCAACAACAGAACTTTAAGCTTGTACCCATTGTGGCAGGCGGTTGCTCATTGCAAACAATTAACAAGGCCGCCGCCGTCCTGAGTAGTTTAGTTGATGATGAAACCCTTGTGATTGCGAGTTCGGATTTTGTCCATTTCGGCCCAAACTTCGGCTATGCACCTTTTAAGCAAAACATAGCCGAACAAATTCGCAAACTTGATATGGGTGCGTATGAGTATATCGCCGCCTCAGATAGCAAGGGCTTCCTGGAGTATAAGCAGAAAACCGGCGCAACAATATGTGGGGCTATTCCAATAGCGATATTACTCTCTATGTTAGGCAATGACGCTAAGGCTACTCTGGTTGAGTATACAACTTCCGGCCAACTCACCGGCGACTTCACCAACTCGGTAAGTTACCTCTCGGCCGCCTTTTCTGGCTCCTGGCAAAAACACCCGCAAATACAACCACAGACAAAAACCTCCGAATTAACTGACGAAGATAAAAAACAGCTTTTAACTTTGGCCCGCAAATCAATAATTTACGCCCTCCAAAACCGGCGGTTTCCACAGGCTTCCGAATTGGGCCTTACAATCAACGATACGATGAAAGTGCCCCGTGCGGCATTTGTAACGCTCAAAAAAGCCCCCGACCCCAACAAAGTCTCCGGCCCTCAAAATCCTGCTCTTAGAGGATGTATAGGTGACATCTTTCCACAACGGCCTTTGTGCTCTTCGGTCATCACCAACGCAGTTAATGCAGCCTTCAACGACAGACGTTTTCTTCCGGTGACGCAGGCTGAATGTAATGATATTACAATTGAAATATCTGCACTCACAATACCTGAACCTGTAGCTTCACCAAATGACATTAAAGTTGGCATTGACGGCGTAGTTTTGAGAAAGAATGGCCGCTCCGCCGTTTTTCTGCCTCAGGTCGCCCCGGAACAGGGCTGGGACCTCAACCAAATGCTCACTCAGTTGTCTCTAAAAGCCGGACTACCTGCGGATGCCTGGAAAGGCGGCGCTGAATTTATGGTATTCCAGGCCGTCGTTTTCGGTGAGGACGAAAAATGAGATTTGCCCGTCGTCTCCTGATATTTTGTTATGGCCTGTTCACTATCGCTGCACAGACCCTGCTCTTCCGTGAGTTTATCACAACTTTTGAAGGCAATGACATAAGTGTCGGTTTCTTTTTTGCATCGTGGTTTGTCTGGGTCGGCTTAGGAGCGGCACTTATTTACAGGGCCGAAGCCTTTGCTGAAAAATTGCTAAAAAACATCGAGCTTCTTTTTTTGGCTTATCTGCCGGCCTTTGCTCTTCAATTGATACTGATTATTCAGGCACGTGAAATTGTCGGCATCGAATCTTATGCGCTTCTGCCAATACGCACTATTTTACTTTTATCGATAGTTGTCAACGCTCCCGTAAGCATTATCACTGGAATATTATTTCCTCTCGCCTGCAGATGGTCCCGGCAGGACCAAAAGCTCCCTGTCTCGCGCGTATATATTACCGAAGCAGCCGGAAGTTTCCTGGGCGGCCTTGGTGTTACTGTACTTTTGGCTCTTGGTGCAGGCCTGATAAAGATTTTCTTTACACTCGCTTTTATTGTCTCGCTTTCGGCATTTTGCGTCCGTCTTGCTAAGATAGTTACCCAAACCGCACCCCCGCACGCACCAAAGAATATAAAGGCGCCTGTATCTTATGCAGTTACTATCATTTCTTTTGTGCTTACCCTTTCTTTTTTCCTTTGTCTTACCTTCGGCGCTGATAAACCTTTAATGCGTTATGTGCGGACCGTAAAGTGGACAAAACTGCTTCCCGCCGATGCACTTACTGGTTCTTTTCAAACCGCCCAGGCAGAATATCTTTATGGAATCTACCAGGGCCAATGGGTGGCTGTTCGCGAGGGCAGTGTCGTCGAGGCCCTTCCCGATAAAAGTACATACGGCCGAATAGCAGCTCTTAATCTCTGCCAAAATCCTGATGCAAAAAGGATCCTTGTCATCGGCTCAGGCCTGGGATTGTGCCATCAGCTCCTTCTCCTGCCGCAGGTCGATAATGTCACCTGGGCGCATAGTGACGGCCAATATATTCAAAATATCAACAGTTTTTTACCTCCGAAGCTTAAAATTACCGATAAACGACTGCATCAATTTCCCGGCGACGTTCGTTCACTGCTTGCTGAAAACAAACAATTATTTGACCTGGTAATAATAAATCTGCCCGATGCAACCAGCTCGATTTTGAATCGATATTACACGCTTGAATTTTATCGCCAAATCAAGGATTCCCTGACGCCTGATGGCGTGTTGTCGGTTCGCATCCCAGGTGGTGAAAACATTATGGGCACTGAACTAATCAATCTTGGTGCCTCGACGAAAATGACACTTGAGAAAGTTTTTGCACGAACTGTTTTGACTCCCGGCGAAAACACCTGGTTTATTGCATCGGATTCTGAAACTCTCTCCGCCGAACCCGGCACCTTAAAGGACCGCTTTGCTTCGATAGAGAAAGCAAATGATGTTTTCATCCCCGAAGCATTGCTTTCTGTTTATTTGCCCGACCGTGCCGATGCCGCTCTCGAGAGCTATTCAGGTGCGGATTTACCTGAGAAGCTTTTGATTAATCACGACAGCAGGCCTTTAGCACACTTATATAGTTTACTGCTTGCAGCAAAACAATCTGATGCTCCGAGTGCTAAATTCGTTAAACATCTGGCCTTGGCCGGCCCGTTGGTCTTCATCATCCCTGTTGTGGTTCTTGTCCTTTTGCGAATTATTTACATCTTAAAGACTCCCCCCCATGCCGATAAATCCGGCTTTGACAGTACATTTTTGGTTTTCTCAGCCGGCCTGGTTGCTATTGGCGTTGTTATCGTTTTGATGTATCTATACCAAACCCATTTTGGCTCACTCTATCTGTACATCGGAATTATTTCATCTTTATTTATGGTGGGACTGACCACCGGTGCCGCTTTAATCTCAAATTTCCTTAATCGAACCACAGAACACAAATCAAGGCCCCACAATGAAACGCTGCTGTTTATAGTGATATTCGTACATATTTTGCTCCTTTCTGCAATTGCCTTTTGGCTCAACGAACAGGCTGCAGCTTCTTCAAACGCAATTGAGGCAATTCTGCAGCCTACTCACTTGCTTTTTGCCGTCACATTTGTTTTGTGTGGTATATGTGCCGGCTGTTATTTCCCCCTAGCCGCAGCTCAACTTGCCGACCGCAACTTCGAGACGGGCAAGGCCGCCGGCAAGCTTGAAACTGCCGACCATCTCGGAGCAGCAGCAGGGGGGCTGCTGACCTCACTTATACTTGTCCCCGTTCTCGGTGCCGGGTTGACACTGCTCATATTTATTCTGTTTCTTCTTGTTAATATACCACCTGCTGCACTTAGAATATTAAAAGCCCAACAGGCCTGCTTTTTGCTTACCACTCCTTTCAGGCTGCGTCGCCTTGGCTACATCCTGTTTGGCGTTGGCTTGTCGGTTATTCTTTGCTCGAATTTCCTTGCCGCCGCCGCTGCAAAGCTAAGCCCCTCGCTGCCGGCCAATGCCGCTCAGGCCTTAGCCGGCCAATCACAAATCAACCGAGCTACAGCTACTATCGGCGAAAACGCCCTAAACGTCAGTTACTTCAAAGTCTACAGCGACTCTAATCAGTTGTCCGGCTATATCTTTAGCTCGCAAGATTTTGCTCCTGAGGTTAGAGGTTTTGCCGGAGCGTTCAATCTCGCTATCTATGTGGATACGGCCGGCAACTTGCTCGATTTTCATATAATTCGCTCGAATGAAACCCCATCTTACCTGCAGCTTCTAACACAATGGTACCGTACTCTGAAAGACCGTCAGCTTTTCAGTCCCCGTCCTTTTGATGGTGTTCACACCGTAACCGGCGCCACTGTAAGCTCTCAAGCTGTTCTCTCGGCACTGCGCCTCTCAGGCCAAAGATTCTCTGCACAAATTCTCGGCCATACCTATGCTTCTCTCACCAAAAAACCTTCTTTCGCCAATTATCTGCCGGATACCAGAGGAATATATCTCATCAGCGCCGTTACTTTAACTTTGCTCGTAATTTACTACGGTGGATTCTGGAGCAGGTTGACCGTTCTTTGCTTTAACCTCATAGTAGGGGGCTTTATCTTCAACGTTCAGTATTCCAGCGAACAGATAATGAATCTCCTATCGCTGCACACTCCCTCAGCGGGATTGTCACCAGCCTTCTTAATGGTTCTCGGCGTGCCGGTTTTACTTATATTCTTCGGAAATGTTTATTGCGGCTACATCTGCCCCTTCGGCGCAGCACAGGAACTGCTCGCATATCTATTTCCTGAAAAATTCAGGCAGCCGCCTTCAATGGAAAAAATGCGAAAGGCAAGATTTATTAAATACATCATCCTTTTTATTTTGGTTATTGTATTTTTTCTTTCTCGAAGCAAAACAACCCTCGAAGCCGACCCGCTTATTAAATTATTTAACTTTCAATCCTCCGTTTTCAACCCGCAATCAGCCGTATTCATAATAGCAATAGCAGCTTTGCTCTGCTCAATTTTTTACACTCGTTTTTGGTGTCGATATTTATGCCCTGTTGGGGCCTTTTTGTCGTTATTTAACAACATCGCATTATTAAAGCGTTACGCCCCGGCCAAAATATTTGGCAGATGCGAGTTCGGCCTTACCGCCAAAGACCGAATGGATTGCTTATATTGCGACAGGTGCCGTTACATAACCAAAACCGCCCCGAAGCCGGAGACTCTGCAGCTCCACCCTCCTGCACCGCTTAAATTGCTGTCACGTTATTTCGTTATAGCTGTACTCGCCTTTGCAGTGTTTATTTCTTCAATATCTATAAGCTCCCTTTTACAAGCTTTTCCCTCCGCTGCCCCTGCCTTCTCAGTATCTGCCGGCGGCCAGCCGCGAGACCTCGACTTGCAAAAAATCCGAACAATGATTCAACAGAAGAAACTGTCCGACCGCGAGGCCGATTTCTATAAGAAAATTGATTAATACCCACTCCTGCGCCGCTGGGCCATTTTTATTTTAAATACCCATGCATGTTTGTCTGCCACCTCTTGCGGGGCGATAATGCGTATGCCGTTTTCTGTAACGAGCCATTCTATGGTAGTTTCCGAGCCAAGAAGTTCGACCGATTTTACATTGGCAGCTTCGCTTGGCTTTATCGATTTGATAACAAAAGGCCCCGTCGGCTTTTCGAGTGCAATGGCGTACAATATGTTACCTTTGGTTGTGAATCTAAGCCTGGGCTCACTTTGGCCGAATGTCCTCCATGGCCGTGTGCCGTAAATGGCCTGGCCATTGACCTCAAGCCACTTACCCATCGCCAGCAGTCGCTTCTGCATCCCCTCCGGAATAGTGCCATCCGGCCGGGGGCCTATATTAAGCAGCAGATTGCCGTTCTTGCTCACCACATCACACAACAGGTGAATGAGTTTTGTCGGCGACTTGTAGGCATCTTTTTCCTCTTCAGCTTTCATATAACCGTAAGATTTGCCCAGCGTTGCCGGGTTCTGCCACTTCGGCCCTATCTTATCGAGCTTAAGGTTGTCTTTCTCCCGGCAGCCGACCCCCTCAGGCCAATTCAGCCGCCTGCCCTTATTATTGAGATAGACCTCTTTACCCCACTGCCGGGCGGCATTTAAATAATCGGCAATCATACCCATACAGGCTTCTTTAAACTTGTCCACCTGCGGGTGGTCTTTGGCTTTATAGAATATCGGAATATCATCGAGCCACATAAAGTCCGGCTGATACTTGCGCTGAATCTCCTTCCAGCGCTCGACATAATCTTTGATAAAGGCATCACTATATTCGAAGGGCCCGTAAAGAGAGGCCGCCTCCGGATGGCGTTTAATCTCTTCGGCAATGTCCGTCTGGGGCGGGCTTTTTATAGCGTATATCTCCTTCGCAAAGAAACCCGTATGTCGCTCCCGGTGATACGATGGTGCATACTTCATACCTTTTGCCCTCACGGCCCTGCCCAGCTCACCTACGATGTCCCGCTTCGGCCCGATTTTTGTCGCACACCACGGCGTTATCTCCGAATCCCACATCGCATAGCCGTCATGGTGTTCTGCCGTCAGGACCACATATCTGGCCCCTGCTTTTTCAAACAACGCTGCCCATTGGTCCGGCTCCCAGTTCTCCGCCTTAAACATACCCACGATATCTTTATACCCGAATTCCGGCGGGCATGCGCCGAACCTCTTTTTCAAATATTCGTAATAATGGTCACTGTCACGATAAAGCAGCTTGGGTACGTGTTCGGCGTAACCGCGTGCTCCCTTCCTGTATCCTATCACACTGTAAGGCCCCCAGTGGATAAAGATACCGAATTTGGCATCATCGAACCACTTTGGCACCGGCACTTTTTTGAGCGACTCCCAGCTGTATTCGTACTTTTTAGACCCTTCCCCCGAAACTCTTTTTGATGAAGCATTCGAACACCCCGGCAGTACTGCCGAGAACGCACCTAAAGCAGTCAATCGCAAAAATTCACGTCTTTTCACAGCCATTCTCCCTTAACCAAAATTTCACCTCAAGCTCCGCCGCCGGAACTTTCAAAACGCTCGGCTAAAGCTGCTAAAACTCAGGATTTAATAATAATAACCAATTTACCTAACAAATACAATCCTCCAATCAATTCATCCTTCGTAGCAGTGCTTCCTGCCTTCGCAGCCGCTACGGCGGAGTAGGCACTGCGGAGAATGGATATTCAATGAAATGGCCAATCTCATCATTTTTTTTAACTTTTCTCCTTGATTTCTACTCCGCTTATGCCATAATTAATAATGAGATGAGATAAATTCTAAAGAATAACTGAAAGAATATGCAAGGAGAATAATGTCAGAGAATTGCCTCATATGCAAGACAGAGCTAACAACGAAACCTGAACATCCTGACGAGGGACAACCTTACGAGTGTCCACGTTGTGGCAAATATCTTATGTCTATAAATACAGAAGAAGTTATTCAAAGACGCTCTTATAACGAAGAAGAGGTTGCAATCCTAAGCCATGCAATACGAAAAATGCAAAAACAGTACCCTTTGCCCATGATTTATCCGGACTTAGTCACGGCCATCCTTAAAAACCCATTACCCAGCCTTGCCGAGCAAGAAAATAATTTTATCCGTTGGCTCGCCGAAAATATGGAGCATGGGGAAGAAGTTTTAATTGAAGCATCTACTCATCAAGCTATTATGGGAGCCAAAACACCTAAAGGATTTGCGTTTATTATAAAGCATCTATTTGATACTGGGATTTTAGCAGGCCAAACATATCTCGATGGGGTAGGTAGAGCACATGTTTCCCTAACATTTGACGGCTGGGAATATTATAGAGAACTCGAAAGAGGCAGCACTGACAGCCGAAAAGCATTCATGGCAATGGAGTACGGTAATATGGAACTTGATAAAATTGTGGAAGATCATTTTAAGCAGGCAGTAGCAGATACAGGATTCGAATTATATCGGCTTGATGAAAAACCCAAGGCAGGACTTATTGATGACCGCCTAAGAGTCGAAATTAGAAATTCCAGATTTCTAATTTCAGACCTAACCCATGAAAATAGTGGGTCGTATTGGGAGGCAGGTTATGCGGAAGGACTAGGCAAGCCAGTAATATATACCTGTAATAAGGAAAAATTTGACAAAGACAAATCACATTTTGATACTAACCATCATTTAACTATAAAGTGGGATGCTGATGATATTGAAGATGCGATTAAATCCCTTAAAGCTACAATTAGGGCTACGCTACCTGATGAAGCAAAATTAAGCGATGATTAATTAGCGGAATCATTTAATAAAAGAGATTGGCCGAGTCCGCCAACTTGTCACGGCGTAGCTTTAGCGAAGACGGAAGGCGGATAAATATTGAAGAACCAACGGAAACTTGTTATACTAACTGAATAATCATTGTTCTTCTTGAGAGGAATCAGAAGTGGAAATAGGGTTGCGCATACTCGCGCTGATAATCGATGTGGCTGTCTGTTTCGGTACTCTGCCCCTCGTCATGGGGGCTACAGGCTGGCTTATGAGCAAGCTTGGTGGCTTTGCCCTACTTCTTCTCCCGTTCTGGTTTGTTCTGTTCTTTGTCTGGCCGTTCTTGTATTTAGCAATCCCTACAGGAATCTGGGGTAAGACGCTGGGAAAGTTGCTTTGCCGTTTGACAGTCACTGACTTCTACGGTCGTTCTCCGGGAATCTTGCGTGCGCTCGGTCGCGAAGTCCTGAAGTGTCTTGCCATAGGTTCTGGAATCGGCGCTATGCTCACGTTGTTTCAGATTATCTATCAGGGCGGGACATGGTATGACCAGTTGTGCGGCACAAGTGTAGGGTTCAACCCTTATGTGCGTCTTACTCAGACACAGAAGAACTTTCGGAAACATATGAACAACAGTTGAATGCAGAACAACCGATTTCTGCTTTTTCCGGTTCGATAAAACAAGCCCGTGAAGCGGCTCCACAATTTTGCATTTTGATTTTTAATTTTTGATTTGCTTCTGCAGCCTCCGCCACCAACAGTACCACAATCTAATTCCATTTTTAGCGCGGATTTTCGTTCAACTGCAAGGCTTGCAGTCGCGGCTGAACGCAGTAGTACTGTTGTACGTCGAGCATTTATGTTTTAGCTGTTAGCCCCCCGCAACTCAGTAGCAGTAATTGAGCCTCCGCGGCGTTTGAGCGGAACAACAGCCCCCGCGGCGCTTGAGCGGAGTACCGAAAGAACCGCAAAAAGCACTTTTTTGACTGTATTTGACTCTTTTTGACGTTTTTTGCCACTTTTTGACGCTTTTTGACATTTTCTTTCATTTTCCTGAGTTTTCGTCAGCTTAATAAAGAGTTGCATTTATAATAATGCAAC
>CAZECQ010000038.1:0-16385 GCA_964510545.1 uncultured Pirellulales bacterium
CCGTTGAGCAGTCAATGATGTTCAAACCAGGCGAAAAACTGCCCGATGCCCGAACGACTTGTACCGTAAAACAAATGCTTCAAAAAACCGGCGACGTAAAACGCCACGGGGCCGTGATGGTTGTTGATAAGGACGACAAATTAGCTGGTATAATTACCGATGCAGATATTCGACGCCTCATCACAAAGCAAGGACGGGAAGCTTTCGAGTTCAAAACCGGCGATATTATGACCGAAAATTGCAAAAAAATAAGGCTTGATGCACTTGCCGCCGAAGCAACCGCTATTTTCCATAAATTCAGAATCGATGAACTGCCGGTTGTTGATGCCGACGATAAGCCAGTCGGCTTAATTGATGTTCAGGATATTGTAACAATAAAAGTTGTCGGCTGAACCGGCTGATGCTTTTGCCGCGCTGCACAGGCTGCCGGCGGCTCTATATTAATTGGGATTAAAAACAAATGCCAAAGAAGGCAGATACAAATCTTGCAGATATACAATTGCTGGTGCTCGATGTCGATGGGGTTTTGACTGATGGGACCGTAATAATCAACGAAGACGGCAGCGAAAGCAAAGGTTTCAACGTATTCGATGGCCATGGAATTAGAATGTGGAAAAGGGCGGGGCTCAAAATCGTTTTTTTGAGTGGCAGATTGTCGCAGCCCACAAGACATCGGGCCCAGCAGCTTGAGATTGACCATTGCATTCAGGATTGTCATGATAAACTATCGACGCTCAAGGAACTTCTTGAACAGCTTGGCATAAGTGCCGAACAAACTGCTTTTGTTGGTGATGATTTGATGGATTTGCGGGCAATAAAATATGTAGGCTTTGGAGCAGCTGTTGCCAATGCTGTTGACGAGGTTAAACAGTATGCTGATTATGTAACCGCCCGGCCCGGCGGCAAAGGTGCGGTGCGGGAAGTAATAGAATATATACTGAAAAATAACGGAAAATGGCGGGAACTTGTTAAAAAATATATGCCTTGAAACCGTAATTCAGAGTTCTTGATATGGCTCTTAAATCGAGAAAAATTTATGTTTGGCTTATTTCCCTGCTGGCAGTGTTTGTAATATATCTGCTTGTAAACCGGCTGAACAAAACACCTGAAATTAAAATAGAAAAGGCGGATGAATTGGTTGCCGTCACTGGGGGCTTCGACGGTAATGTCGGGATGGTAGGCGACGTTGGAGTAGGCAAAGTCGAGCTTGCCGTATTCAAAGATGCAGACAGAGAATTTGGGTTCGAAAAACTTCTTCACAAGCAGGGAAATGAATGGAAGCTTGAAAAGCCCTTTATGATTTTTTACCGCCCCAAATTCAAATGTTTCATCAATGCTGCTCATGGAAATGTTCAGGTCGAAACATCTGCCGGCAAAACCACTCCAAAGGATGCGACACTCACCGAAAATGTAGTTATCCACATTTTGCCCGAGCCGTCCAGCAGCATCAAAGAAACTTTTATTTACCTCGACAATATTGTCTTTATAAGTGACAGGTCGCAAATTTCAACGGAAGGGCCGGTCAAACTCGTCACAGAAGATGCACAAATGCTCGGCAAAGGGATGGAGCTTGTCTATAATAATCAGGCCTATCGGCTCGAATACCTTGAGATATTTCATCTGGACAAACTGCTGCTGAGAACTTCGGGCCCGTCTTTTCTTCCACCATCCAGGACAGACTCCGACAGCCCCATCGATGCCGCTGCTCGTGCCGGAACACCGTCTCCTGACTTGCCTGTTGCCGCTGATGACTCTCAAAAAACTCAAGTCTCACCAAAATCCGGTGAACCTGCAGAACAAACAGCCGGGCAGAGCGATGTTCAGTACTACAGTTTTTTATTCAGAAAAAACGTTCTTATAAATGGCCCGGAGTACCTGATTTTCGCCGATGAATTTGCTATTAACAATATCAGTGATAAATCCAGTGAAACTAAAACCATCGGCGCCGACAGTACAGCCCCGGACCCGCAGGCAACTACGCATTTAGACCCTGCCCCGGCTCAAAGCAAAACAACTCCCGCAAAACCACAAGAGCCAACAGCAAGTCTGCCCGAACAGCCTGTTGATATCGTTGTAACCTGTGATGGTGGTATTGTTGTTACACCAATGGACGAGACACCAGCGAAAGCCGCCGAACTGGATGACGAGTCAACCGTAACCGGTGGCAGGGGGCTTGAAAATTTCGGCGACTCCGATGACCGGGCAACTCTCGCTGCACGCCGGATTGATTATTGCTCAATTTCCGAAGAGGTTCTTCTCCGGGGTGATTGTCTCGGAACGATAAGTGAAACAGACCAAAATATCAAAGCCGAGCGTAAGCTTTCGGCACAGAAAATCTTTGTAAAATTATCCGAAGACGATAATCAAACCGCCTCCCCGGCACCGGGCATTGAACATGTAACTGCCAGCGGCGGGGTCGTTCAGCTTGATACTTCAAAATGGGCGGGGGCGAAACTGCTTGGCTTTACCAAGCTCAGATGTCTTCAGTTTGACTTTGACTCGAATGAGCAGGCCTTCTCTGCAGGGGGGCCCGGTGTAATAGCGGTAGATAATTCCAAAATCACCGACTCAAAACCCAGAGCAAATAAGTTCAGTCTGCAGAAAAAGTGCGTCGCAGTGGTGCGAAACTTTGAAACTCTGGATTATTTTTTCCAGGCGAATCGGGTTATCGCTGATGCGAAAAACGAGCAAATCCTCATTGATTATTTTCCTGTCGAACAGGACAGGTACGGCCAACAAATCACAGCCACCGCAAGTCACATAGAGGCCCTTCTTTACGAGACTGCTGAGGGCAAAAATGAACTTTCAACCCTTAAGGCTTCAGGCGGAACCAGTTACACAGAAGAGGATATTGACTTTGAAGGTGACACATTTTTTTTCGATGCAAATAAATCTTTAATCACGGCCTGGAGTGATGGCACTCAACCGTGTCTCTTAAATGGTGTCCAGGTTGATGGGATTAAGTATAACCTAAAGAGCGGCAGGGCGGCTGAAGCTCAAATCGTCGGTCCCGGCGGCCTGGTCTATGGAAAATGAAACAACTCGGCAGGAGAATAAATCACTTCTGCAATCAGTCACAAAGCTTCTGCAAATCGCTTATTTCCAGTTCATTTAAGTGCGCTACGATTTTTTCACCAAGTTTCAGCTCTTCAGCGTCATAGGAGTTTGTCACTGCAACGGTGTGCATCCCAGCCGCCTTGGCTGCCGCGAGGCCCCAGTAGGAATCTTCTATCACAACACAATGCTCGGCCAATATTGGTGCATTGCGTTTTTTGTTGAGTTTTTGAAGGGCCAGCAAAAAGCCCTCCGGGTCAGGTTTACCTGTTCGTACCTGCTCAGCGGAAACTATAACATCAAAGAACCTCTGCAGGCTGGCCTCTTCCAAAACCAGCATAATCTCTGTAAGAAGTGACCCTGAATATATCGCCATTGTAATATTGTTTTGCTTGAGCTTCTGCAGAAAGCCCTTTACCCCGTCGATTAACCTGCCTTCGTTTTTTGCAAGATTTTCGAAGTCCTCGTTTTTTTGCTTTATGAGATTTCCAATTTCCTCATCATAGAGGTTAAGTTTCCCTTCAGTGCGAAGCTGCTTGAAGCAGTCAAGGTCGGTTGAGCCGAGGTATTTTTTGTAATAATCATCTCTTGTTATCTCGATGCCGTACTGGCCAAGCACATTATTAAAGCTGCGAAGATGCAGAATTTCGGAATCTGTTATTACTCCGTCGAAATCGAATATAACTGCCCGAAGCATAAATCACCTCTTTATTCGGTGGGCACCGGCCCAATCAGGGCCTCGTAATCGGTAAATGTTGATTTATCCCCACTGCAAATCATCTCTGACAATGCTGTTATCTTTGGTACGTTTTTGCTGATGAATCTGCGGGCAATCATTGCCTTGCGTTCTTTCATTTGGATGCTTTCGCCCGAATCGTCATTTGCTGCAACCTCCATCTCAACTTTCGTACTGGCCTGACCGCAAAAAAGATAACCATTAATTAAATCTATTGCAATATCAACCACCGCTCTACCGTAAAGATCCATATATTCGTTGCCCTGTTCTTTCACAAAGGCAACCGAGCTTTTTAATAGTTCTCTTCCTTCGACAAGCTTTTCCAGTAAATCTTTCAAATCGTCGCAGTAATTTTCCTCAGCCAACTCGGCCATAAATTTTTCGGCTGTACCGCTGCAGACCCCACGGACCGCAGCAACTACCTGCAGTTGACTTGTCCCTTCATAAATGGTTGTAATCCTGGCATCGCGTGCGTGACGCTCGCAGGCATAGTCCCTCATATATCCGCTGCCGCCGAGTACCTGAATCGAATCGTAAGCGATTGTGTTACACATCTCCGAACAGTAATATTTACTCATCGGCGTCAGCATCCCGGCATACCGTTTATATTTTCGCGACTCATTTTTGAGTTGTTTTGCTTGGGCTTTATCTTCCGGCGGATTGGCTTCAAGACGTTTGGCATAGCCGATTTCCATATCCACTACGCGCGATGTCTCATACAGAAGTGCTCGGCCGGCTTCGATGGCAATCTTCATATTAATCAGCATGTCCCGAACGGCCGGAAGCTTTTCAATAGCCGCACCAAATTGAACCCTGCTGGCGGCATAATCACGGGCAACTCGGTAAGCTGCTTCGGCAATACCGACCGATTGGGCCGCAATTCCAAGGCGGGCGCCGTTCATCAGACTCATAACGTATGTTACAAGACCGCGTTGACGTTCGCCGATTATCTGACAGGGCGTATTGTCAAAGAATATCTCGCAGGTTGGTGAGCCGTGAATACCTAATTTATCTTCCAGACGGCGAATATGGACGGTTGGCTCTCTGTCACATACAAATAAACTCAACCCCAGCCCTCCGGCCCTGTCCGGCTCACTGCGGGCCAATACCAGCAGAACTTCACCGCAGCCGTTGGTGATAAACCTTTTGACCCCGTGCAGAAACCAACTGCCGTCGTCGTCCTGAAATGCACGCAACTTGACAGACTGCAAATCAGAACCTGCATCCGGTTCGGTCAGCACCATAGCGCCCGTTACTTTCCCTGCCGAAAAGTCATATAAGTATTTCTTTTTGATTTCTTCCGATGCGAAGGCGTTAATTGTCTCGGCTATCCCCTGCAGGCCGAATATGTTCATAAGGGAAGCATCTGCCCGAGAGACCATCTCGATGGCCATCGTGTAAATGAGATTTGGAAAGTTCAAACCACCGAATCTGTGCGGCAAAGTGAATCCCATTACATCTGCCTTGGCGAGCTGTTCGAGAGATTCGGAGATGCCTTTCGAATAAATTACCGAACCGTCTTCGTTGAGGCTGTTGCCCTCGCGGTCAACGTCTTCAGCACGCTCAGCAATGAAATCACCACATAACTGTCCTAATGAATCAAGTACTAAATCATAATTTTGCACCGCTTCGGCCGCATCAGCCGGTGCGGAATCGAATTCGCTCGCAAACTTAAAGCCCTCTTCACAAATTGCCGCTGATTTGCCGGGCTCTGTATGCCTGAACAAAAATTGTATATCGTCGTTATCTGTGTAGAAATTCGCCATAACTACTTCCGTCTTTCTGACTGTTCCTTTTTATTTTTAACTGCGTAATCTACAATTTCCACTGCTAATTTTCCTTTACACCTTTTTCTTTAATTGCTTTTATCATTTTCGGCACAATTTCATTTAGGTCGCCGAGCAGCTTGTAGTGTGCAATCTGGAATATGGGCGCATCCTGGTCGTTATTTATAGCGATAATTTTTTGGCTTTGGTTCATACCGGCCTGATGTTGGATTGCACCGCTGATTCCGGCCGCAATATACAAAACAGGCCGAACGGTCGTGCCGGTTTGGCCGACCTGATGGTCATGGTCGATAAACCCTAAATCAACCGCTGCCCTTGTTGCTGCCGGGGCCGCTCCGAGACAATTGGCCAAATCCCAGATGAGCCGAAAATTTTCCTTACTGCCTACACCCGCTCCGCCGGCAACAATTATTCTTGCGGATTTGAGGTTGACCTTTTTGGGACGCTTTTGTTCGGCGATAATCTCCAGCGGCAAATCCTGCTGTGATAACTGTGCCTTCTCCCGGACAATTTCACCTTTGCGAGCCGCATCTGGCTCAGGAGGCGGCATCACACCTTCACGCACCGTTGCCATTTGTGGCCAGCGGTCGTAATTTATAATAGTCGCGATGATGTTTCCGCCGAAGGCAGGCCTTATCTGAAAAAGTAAATTTTTGTAGGTCTCGCCCTTGTTGGCGGTTGTATGGTCGCCGATTTGAAGGTCGGTGCAGTCGGCGGTAAGACCCGCCTTGGTACAGCTTGCAATACGAGGGGCCAAATCCCGACCTGCAATTGTTGCTCCGTAAAGAACTATCTGCGGCTCATACTTATGAATCAAATCGTGGATTACTTTTGCATAGCTGTTTGTCTGGTAACTTCGAAGAAGCGGATGCTCGACTATATATACTTTATCAGCCCCGTAGCGTATCAGGTTGGTTGCGAGAGCTTCGATACCGTCGCCTAAGACGGCAGTTGCCAGTTTTACACCGAGAGTATCAGCCAGCCGTCGACCTTTGCTCATCAATTCAATTGGCGTATCTTCTAATTTACCATCGTGCTGCTCGGCAAAAACCCAAACTTCACCTTTTCTATTCACGCCTATCATAATTTTCTCTATTCCTTTAGGCTACTGTCTTATCCTTAATCAATTCGTGTATTAAACCTGAGATTCCCTTTTCGTCGGTCTCGATGTCTTTGCTCTCCTTTGCGGTAAGAACGATGCTTTGAATTCGGTGGACCTTAGTCGGCGAGCCGCTTCGCCCGCACCAGTTCAAATCAGCCTCGAGAAAGTCCAGGTCCCATTGTTTAATCAGCAGGCCTTTTTCTTTTAATATATCGCATTTGTGTTCGGCAAGCTCCTTGATGGTTGTCTCATCGGCGTTTGGATTTTCAGTTTTGCTCATTTGTTCAGCTTCAACCGGGGCAAGCGCGTTTTTATATTTCATCATTTTTTTGGCCGCGGCAACTCTCGGCTCATTTGCCGCACCTGTTACCGTCAGCAGCACAGGCAGTTTTGTTCTGACCTGCTGAAAGCCGTTACCGATGTTTCGGCGGACAGTTATGGTTTTGCCGCCAAGCTCTATAAGCTCTTCGACGTATGTAATCTGCGTTATGCCCAGCTTTTCCGCTAATTGCGGCCCGACCTGTGCGGTATCGCCGTCAATTGCCTGTCGGCCGCAGAGAACGATATCAAAATCAATTTTCTCAACCGCACAACTTAGAATGTAGCTGGTTGCCAACGTATCGCTTGCGGCACAACGGATGTCTGTTATCAATACTGCATCATCGGCCCCGCGGTAAAGCGACTCGCGAAGAATTGACGCCGCCGCTGGCAGACCCATTGTCATAACCGTTACCTTCCCACCGAAGGTCTCTTTAATCGTCAATGCCAGTTCAAGGGCATTCAGGTCTTCCGGATTGAAAACGGCCGGAAGGGCGCCGCGGTTCACCGTGCCGTCCTCGTTCATCGCCTGGCCGGTAATCCTTTTCGTATCAGGAACTTGTTTGATTAAAACCACGCAATTATAAGCCACCTGTGGCCTCCTTATAATAGCTGCTCTGAACCCATTAATTCTCAAAGGAGCACCAGTTTAGCGATATTTGTCGCCAAGTCAACCGTAAAAACACAGATTTGGGATTACGACACAATTTGTAGAGAAACTGCTAAACTCAAAAACGAAAAAAACCGATTTTATATACGAAGCTGGTTTCTTTGTGCCCAGGCAAATATTGAGAGTTTTTCTTTGACAAAGGTTTGATATAAAACATAATTAGCTTATTAGAGTACTTATTCAGGTGCGGGAACAGTGGTTGACGATTTTGCTTTTCGAAGTCTAACCCCGGATTTGATAGAATGGTTTTATGACAAACGAAACTAATTACGATACGATGTTCGGCAAAATTGCATTGGAGCAGGGCCTTTGCACTGATGCCGAACTGCATCGCTCACTTGAGGAACTGGAATCCCGCCGCAAAATCAATCCTATATTGCTCAAGGATCTTATGATTGATTTGGGTTATGTTACGGCCAACCAGGCCGAAAGGTTAAGGAAGAACATAAAAGAAAGCAAGGCCGCCGCGCATCAGATTCCAGGATATAAAGTTCTTGGAAAGCTCGGCGCCGGTGCTATGGCTATCGTTTATAAGGCCAGACAGCTTAGTCTGGACCGCATCGTTGCGATAAAGGTTTTGCCAAAACGATTCACCGAAAATCCCGAATATGTCCAGAGATTTTACAAGGAAGGCCAGGCCGCCGCAAAGCTCAACCACAACAATATAGTCCAGGCCATCGACGTCGGCGAAGCGGGAGGATACCACTACTTTGTAATGGAATATGTTGAGGGTAAAACTTTGCACGATGATTTGGCGGCGGGAAAAGTCTTTCCAGAAGATGAAGCTTTGGGTGTCATCATTCAGGTCGCCAACGCGATCGCCCATGCCCATGCCTGCGGCCTTATTCACCGTGATATCAAACCAAAGAATATTATGATAAACAAAGCCGGAGTAGTTAAACTTGCCGATATGGGTCTGGCCAGAGAAACAGCCGATATCGAAGCGGCACAGACAGAAGCAGGAAAAGCTTACGGAACGCCTTATTATATCGCGCCTGAACAAATTAGAGGCGAAATCGATATCGATGGACGGGCGGATATTTATGGACTCGGCTCTACTTTCTATCACCTGGTGACCGGACGCGTCCCGTTTATGGCCGATGACCCCTCCGATGTTATGAGAAAGCATTTGAGAGAGCAGCTTATTCCGCCGGACCATATAAATACTTCTTTATCAGCCGGGGCCTCCGAAGTTATTGAAGTTATGATGGCCAAGCGAAAAGAGGACAGATACAACAACGCCGAAGAACTGCTTACAGACTTGAAGGCTGTCTATGATGGGCAGGCGCCTCTAAGAGCACATAAAAGATTCGATGTTTCTGTCTTTGAGCAATTGGAGGAAGGTGAAGCAGTCGAACCGAGGGAAGATATTTTCAGTCGGGAAGCTATCGCACACTACCGCATTGCAGTTTTGATTTTAAGTGCGGTGGCGGCAATATCTTTTTTGGTCATTTTTCTGCTTCTGCTCAAATGACTGCCCAAAACCCCAAATTATCAATAATCTTTAATCAATAGTCGGTTGTTTTATGCCAAGAGGCGGTGCACATTTTTCTTCAAAAGAGCTTGTTAAGGTACTTAGCTATTACGATGTCGGTGGGATTGAACAGCTAATACCTCTTACTGCAGGCAGCAAGCGTGCGCCCAAAATGGTAATCACCTCCGAGCGGGGCAAATTCTTACTAAAACGCCGGCCCAAAGGCAAAGACGACCTTTACCGCGCTGCTTTTTCGCACGCAGTACAAACTCACCTCGCAAAGAAAGCTTTTCCCATTGCCGCCCTTATTCCCACAAGCGACGAGGACAGTACAATTCTGCAGTTGGATAATCACATTTACGAGTTGTTTGAATTCATCGATGGCTCACGTTACGACGGCTCTGCCGAGGCAACCATTGATACCGGCAGGCAGCTGGCAAAATTTCACAGGGCACTGGCCGACTTTGCAGGCCGCAAAGAACTTACCTCGGGATTAAGACGAAGCTTCCATGATGCTTCGAACGTCCGCAGACGCCTCAGAACAATCGGCTCCGAGAAAACCGCAAAGCCGAACAAAAAATTGCAAAAAATCGGAGAGACATTAATGACGCTTTATAACTACTCCAGCATTTGTGTTAGCGGCCTTGGCTTTGACTCCTGGGACGAGCAGATTGTGCACGGTGACTGGCATCCCGGCAATATGCTCTTCGCTAATCGCAGGTTTATCGCCGTCCTTGATTTTGGTTCGGTCAAAATTGCGCCGCCCGTTACCGACCTGGCCAACGGAATGCTGCAGTTTTCGATTGTCGGCAGCCGCCCAAACCCCGCCGATTGGCCCGCTTATCTCGACCAGGCAAAGCTCGTCCAGTTTCTCGATGGCTACCGAAGAGTAATCAGGCTCGACAAAAGCAAGCTTGGCTCGCTCCTTGATTTAATGATTGAAACGATGATAGCCGAGGCGGTCCTGCCGATAGCCGCTACCGGCTTCTTCGCTCATCTCAGCGGATATGATTTCCTAAAGATGATTCAGCGCAAAACCGAATGGCTCAAAAAAAACCGGAAAAAACTCACCCAGGCAATTGAAGCTTAAATTTCATATCTCGTGAATCGGGCAGCGCCTTTTAGTCTGCTTTTTTCTTCTTTGCGTATGCTGCCACCACCTGCTGCTGCACGTTGGACGGCACCAATTCATAATGGCTAAGCGCCATCGAGTAGCTGCCGCGACCGCCGGTAACGCTTTTCAATTGACTGTTATATTGTGTTACTTCCGACAGCGGCACCCGGGCCTTGATAACTATAAAGTTACCTGCCAGCATATCTTGCCCCTGAACCCTGCCGCGCTTCGAAGCTAAATCGCCCGTGATATCGCCCATATTCTCCGAGGGCACCGTAATTTCCACATTCACTATAGGTTCAAGCAGGACCGGCTTTGCCTTTTGAACGGCGTCGATAAATGCCCCCTTGCCTGCCGCCCTAAACGCCACTTCCTTTGAATCGACCGGATGATGTTTGCCGTCATAGACGGAAACTTTTATATCCTGTAAGGGGAAGCCCGCTACGACGCCGCTTTGCATTACATCTTTAATGCCTTTGTGAACGGCCGGCTCGAACTGACCGGGTATCGAAGCGCCGAAGATGTCCCAGCTAAAATCCAGAGGAGGCTCCGAACCCCGCTCGGCCGGCTCAACGCGAAGATAAACTTCGCCGAACTGTCCCGCGCCGCCCGTCTGTTTCTTGTGCCGATAGTGCCCCTCGGCCTTGGCCGTAATTGTCTCACGATAAGGAATCTTCGGCTCCTTCGTATTGACCGAAAGCTTAAAATTCCTCTCCATCTTCTCGAGTATCACCCGCAGGTGCAAATCACCGAGCCCACTGATGACTAATTCTTTTGTCTGCTGGTCTCGCAAAACCTTAAAGCAGGGGTCTTCCTCACAAAGCTTCTCGATGGCTGTGCCGATTTTTTGTTCGTCCCCTCTCGTGGCCGGCTCAAGCGCAAGTGAATACATTGGTTCGGGCACCGCCGGCATATCGAAACTTCCTGCCGCTTTCCCGTCGTGAACAACATCCCCGATTTTCAGCTCTTCCACTTTCGCCAACGTTATGATATCGCCTGCAGTGCCGGCTTCGGTTTCTTTATTTTCGCCGCCCTGTGGTTTCAGTATGTGCCCCGGCCGAATACCTTTCTTCCCGTCATTGCAAAATATGTTGGTGTCAGACTTGATTGTGCCGCTGAAAAGACGGATGGCCGAAAACTTCATATTAGACCGAGGGTCAAAGCCGATACGAAATACAAGACCGGCTAACGGCCCGGATGCATCTGCCCTAAGCTCAGTTGTTTTCTCACCGTCTTTGAGCGAAGCCGCTTTTGCCTGTAGAGGTGAAGGTGTGTATTTGACAATAATGTCGAGAAGCTCATTTACCCCGATTTCCTCCCGCGCGTTCGTAAAGACCACAGGGGTAATTGTCCCGGCTTTTAACGCCTCTACGAAGACCGAGGATATTTTTTCAGCGGATATTTCCTCACCGCCCAGATAACTTTCCATAAGCTCATCGTCCGCCTCAATAACGCTTTCGATTAGTTCGGTATGGGCCGGGCCGACGTCCATCAGTGGCGATTCCCCGCTTTCGTTCTCGATACAGTCTATCACCGATTTTTTGTCTGCGGCAGGAAGATTCGCACATCTGCATTGCGGCCCGAAAGTCTCACGAATATTTTTCAGCAGCCCGGGTAGCTCGATGTTCTCAGCGTCGATTTTATTTATGACAATCACCCGCGGCATATCCGCTGCCGTCGCTAATTGGAACATTTTTCGCGTATTGGTCTCAATCCCCGCTGTTGCACTGATTACAATCACCGCTGTTTCAGCCGCCGGTATCGCCTTTATGGCCGGGCCGATAAAATCGGGATAGCCCGGCGTATCGATAATATTGATTGTCAAACCGTTGTAGGCGGTGTGGACTATCGCAGAAACGATAGAGTGCTGGTGTTCTTTTTCTTCTTCGTAGTAGTCGCAGATACTTGTTTTTTCGTCAACGCTTCCCAGCCGGTTCGATGCCCCTGTTGTGTGCAGAATCGCCTCTGCTAAGGAGGTTTTACCGCTTCCGCCGTGCCCTAAAAGTATTATATTACGAATATCGCCGGTACTAACCACTTCTTAATCTCCAAATATCTTATTTCCTGAAAGTATGCTCAAATAGCTCCAAAACAAAATATAATACAGTAATCTGCATATAAAAGCTAATGTTTTTTTGAGGATTTTAAGGATTTGCAGCGGCGCCACGCATTTCTCACCCTCTTTTGCTTTTATGCTTCGAAACACAATCCACCCGATACGAGACAAATCCCCGGTTAAAATTTTGCCTCCTTCGTGCTCTTGGTGGTTCAAAAGATTAAAGGCGGCCTATTATTTTGTCGATATCGTCAATGAAAGGGATAATAAGGAGAAAACAATGCTCAAAACAAAGGACATTTTAAGCCTCAAAGCAAAAGACATTATGACGTCAAATGTAATTGGCGTAAAAAAAGAAACCCCCATACATCAGGCTTTATCGCTCTTGTCAAAGCACAACATCACAGGTGTTCCTGTTGTTGAAGATGATATGGCTTTGGTGGGGATTCTTTCAGAAAAAGATGTACTAAAGTTGGTTTACGGACAACAAGATGAGAGTGCTAAAACGGTTAATGATTTTATGTCGCACCCTCCGATTTTTTTTGATGAAAACGAAAGTTTAGTCGACATTTGCAACTGTTTGGCAAGTAGCTTTTTCAGAAGAGTACCTGTAACATCGAAAGGAAAATTGGTTGGAATCATCAGTCGAAGAGATTTAATCTACGAATATATTCTCCAGCGAGGCCGGCAAAAGGCAGTTGAGCCCGCCCAGCCGTTAGTTAGTTAAGCCGATAAGCTTGGTATACATCAAAATCGGAAGTAAAACTATTTGAAAACGGGAGTCCATAATGGTAAACCGCGGAAAAATAATGTCAAGATATGTTGCGACAATCGCAAAAGATGCTGATATATTTGATGCGATAAGAATGATGGTTGACGGCAATATTACAGGCATGCCGGTGGTCGATGAAGATGAAGTGCTTGTCGGAATAATAACCGAAAGGGATGTCATAAGGGGTTTGCTGAGAACTCAGGACACGGAAGCTAAAGTCCGCGATTATATGACTACTGATATAGTTAGTTTTAATGAGGAGGGCAACCTGTTGGATATTATTACGTCCTTGGTGGAAAATAACTTCCGAAGGGTACCTATTGAATCCCAGGGTAAGCTCGTCGGTATTATCAGCAGGAGGGATATCATTACTTATATATTCACTTTGGCACTGGAAGAAAGAGGAGTCCTTACAACCGCAATCGGAGACAGGCTTTCTTTGGAGGAGGATTGGCAATAATATCCTGCTGCTTTGACTCAGGTTAAAAAATTTGAGCTGTGCTTTGGAGCCGGTTCCTCATTGTTGTTGTCGAAGCTTCCACGCAAATGGAAAAATCATATCTTTCGTAAACATAACCGCATTGTTAGCCCACAACCTGAAATTGTCCCTCATCCCAACCTATTCGTTATGCCTCAATTCGTTTGGCAACTTGGAGCGGGCAATGTTGTGCGAGGGCAATTATCCCCCGTGTTTGCCGTCTTTTAATTGATAATTGATTAATGCTCTGGAATCGTTTTAGTCTCGGTCTTTTTGTTTTTGAACAGCTGTCGCCAAATGCAGGTCCAGATGAAGAATTTTTATCAATTACTCTTTTAGTGTTTTTTCTTGCAAATCGGCTCGAAAGGGGTATTATGCGCTTTCTTTGGCAGTTTTATTTGCAACATAATCGTGGGATTTAAAGAGAGGGAAAGCAAAATGAAAAACTTTCTTTGTTGTATATATATTAGCTGTATTTTAACATTTACTTCGTCGGGGTATTGTCATCCCATAAAGGTTACAACCGCTAAAGGGGTGCTGGGCTTTAGGACTTCGGAAATTACTTTGAAAAATGGCAGGCCCAGGGTGATATTTTATGAGGGAGATAAAAAAATAGAATGGAAGCCTTCTGAGGTGCCGGAGGAAGAGAAAACTGAACGTATGGTAGCGGCAGGATATGTAGCTGCAGATCATAAATACACCTGGAACCATAGTGGCGGATATCAGCTTACCTATTGTATCAGTAAGCTTTCCAGTGAGGATGGTTTTACAGTGAGGGCATACTTCAAAAATAATTCCAGCAAGGTGGTTCGTTTATCTAATTTTCATCTTGGCACAACAGATGGGGCTGATTTTCATTGTGCCGGGCATCCCGGCAGTTGGCTGCTGGACTGTCCAAATTATTTTACTCGCCGCTATGGAACTTTGGCCAAAAACCTGCATAGTGAGAAAAAGTTGAATGAAGAGGGTGCTTATATTGGCAGGGCATTTATACCTCCAACTGAAACCGAACGCTACTCAGATGGCTCATGGCGATACTTCAAAGACATAATTACATTATATCGCGACGAAGGTTTATGCAAAGAGGCTAAAGGGATTGTTATTAGCGCAGTCGGGCCCGGCGTAGCAGATGTCTTTTTAAACTTTCGCGTACAAGACGGTAAGGTCACCTGCTTTGAGCTCATAAGCCAGATGGATAATATTGATGTTGAGCCCGGCGAGACCAGGGAAAGCGAAGAAGTCCTTATTATCAGCGATAACTATCACAATGCTTTGAAAATGGCCTACGAGTGTATAAGCGTAACCCATGGAAGCCGCACCAATAAGGGTGCTGTCTTTGGTTGGTGCAGCTGGTACGGGCCATATAACAAGGTCACTGAGCAAAAAGTAATAGCTGTCGCTGATGCGGTAAAAGACCAGCGTGATTTGATACCTATCCAAGTCATCCAGATAGACGACAAATGGCAGGTTAGGGGTGATGACTGGGTCCCGAATAAGGATGCGTTCCCCAATGGTATGCAACCAGTTGCACAGCATATCAAAGCGGCAGGTGCAAAGCCTGGACTTTGGATGAGTATAATGCAGGATAACAGAGGCCGGATTCATCCTGAGAGTTGGTATATTGACAGCAAGCACTTGGATATTGGCAATCCTGATTGTGAGGCTTGGGTTCGCCAAACACTGCGAAAATATTACAATCAAGGTTATCGCTACTGGAAATTTGACTTTAACTATTATGGGAGAAAAAAATCTGTTAACCGAAAATGGACCCGCTTTCAGCACTTCAGAAAGTGGTATGAAGTTATTCGTGACGAATTGAAAGAAGACAGCTATATCCTTGCTTGTGTCGGTAACTTTGAACGCAGTCTGGCAGGGCTGGTAGATTCCATGCGTATCGGTTCGGATACCCCTATCAGGTGGAATGTTTCTTTGATGTCAGACGGGCTGCCAAAACATCCTCGCTGTTTCTGGTTCAACTTTCAAACTGCCGCTAGCTCAGCACTGGCAAACGCCGTTGTATTGGCTAATGACCCTGATGTTACGTACGCAAGTTATAACGCCGGAAAAGGGAATTCAGAAATGGTTCGAGGCTGGCACTCCTGGGTCGGCATCTTAGGCGGTGCTCACATAGTCTCCGATACAATTGATGATCGTGACCGTTTTAAAAAAGGCTCTGCTGATATGCGAATGATGGAGATCATTAATCCCGCTGCACCGGATAAAGGATGGTCTATGAGAGGCGCTGTTGACCCCCGCCACCCGCAATTAGGATTCGTAGCCGAAAGGCCTTATGGTAATTATGCCTCGATTGCGATAGTTAACCATGATATTTCCGACACGATGGATTTGAACATAGATACCTGGTGGACTGGAAAAAAAATTGATGCTGAAAAAGTGCATCTCTGGTCCTTCTGGGACGAGAAATACATGGGAATAGCTGAAAACGGGCAGGATGGTATTGAAGCCGGCCGAGTTGCTCCCCGCGGCGGCTGTAAGTTATTGCGTTTATCCCAGCCTAAAAAAAATCAGCCGGTCATAGTAGGTTCGACATTACATATATCAATGGGCTCCGCAGAGCTGAAAAAAGTTTCAACTTCATCGGGAGGTATTAATATAGAGTTAAATCCCAATGCCGGTTCTTATGACGGGAGGTTATATGTTTATAGTAAAGTTCCATTAGCTTTACAAAGCAGTAAGGGCCTTAATGCCTTTGTTGTGAAAATTGAAAAAAATATTTATGCGGTTGTTGTGGATACGCGTCAGCGTAATAAGTTGCAAAGGCTCAATTTAATTACGACTAAGGCCGAAGTTTTGACTCTGGAGG
>CAZECQ010000039.1:0-16272 GCA_964510545.1 uncultured Pirellulales bacterium
AAGCTATGTTCTTTATTTGCCGATACTTATGATATAGAAGGAGTCAAGTTGCAGGAACTTAAGGCAGTGAGCGGCTTTTTGGTCTGCTATAAAATCCACTCCGAAGAATGGGATTATGGATTTTTATGATTTTGTAAGCTGGGCATTTTGGCGCAGCCGACGGGGACGGAGTCTAGGCTGATTGCTATTTGTTATTGATTATTTGCAAATAAAAAGTATTCTGCCAGCAAAAGTTTAATAGACGGTTATTATATGAAAGTATTGATAACAGGCGGAGCAGGCTTTATCGGCTCTCATTTTGCAGAGAGGCTGTTGAGAGACGGCCAGCAAGTAACAGTTGTAGATAATCTTAGCACGGGGAGCTTAACAAATATTGAAACTTTTCTAAAAGAAGGCAAATTTGAATTTGTCGAGGGGGACATCCAAAACTCAGAACTGATGGAGAAACTCATTGAGCGATGTGATGAGATTGTCCATCTGGCTGCAGCAGTTGGAGTGAAGCTAATAGCTGAGGCGCCTGTTCACACGATAGAGACAAATATCGGGGGTACTGAAGTTGTGCTCGATGCGGCCAATAAGTTCGGCAAAAAGATTCTGATAGCTTCAAGCAGTGAAGTATATGGCAAAAGTGAAACTGTTCCGTTTTGCGAAGATGACGATATTGTGTTAGGGAGTACGACTTTGTCTCGCTGGTCTTACGCCTGCAGTAAGGCGATAGATGAGTTTTTGGGCCTGGCCTTTTACCAGCAGTATGGACTTGGTGTGGTAATTGCCAGGTTTTTTAATACAATCGGGCCGAGGCAGACAGGTCAGTACGGAATGGTTGTGCCTCGTTTTGTTCAACGGGCGTTAAAAAATGAGCCTGTCCTGGTATATGGCAGCGGAGAGCAGAGGCGATGCTTCTGCTGCGTTGAAGACGTTGTCGATGCGGTCATCGGGCTGATGAGTTGTGAAGATGCGGCAGGTAAGGTTTACAATATCGGCTCGACGGAAGAAATCAGCATAGAGGGCCTTGCTGAAAAAATTATTGAAATGACGGACAGTAAAAGCACAAAGAAGTTTGTGCCGTATGAGGAGGCCTACGGCAGGTGTATCGATGATATGATGCGGCGGGTGCCGAATCTGGAACGAATCCGGGAGACAATTGGCTGGGAACCGAGAACGAGCCTGGAAGAAACGTTGAGGTTGATTGTCAAAAGCGAAAGGCTTAAAATCGGTGGAGTAAAATCATAGGGCACCGGGTGCCAGTATACAGTTTGTGCCTGAGCTGTTTTAAGAAACAAGTTTTGAGAAGGCAGAATATTAACTGCTTGTAAAGAGACGGATAATCATGAAAAAGGCATTGATTACGGGTATTACAGGGCAGGATGGTTCTTATCTTGCGGAACTTTTGTTGAAGAAAGGCTATCATGTCTGGGGTCTGATGCGGCGAAGTTCATCGTTTCACACAGGCAGGATAGAGCATTTGTATAAAGACCCGCATGAGAGGCCTGAACTGAGATTGATATACGGCGACCTTACCGACGGTGGTAATCTGTCAAATATTATCAGCGATATAAAGCCTGACGAGGTTTATAATCTCGGCGCCCAGAGCCATGTTCGAGTGAGCTTTGATACCCCTATTTATACGGTTAATACCGATGCACTGGGTACTCTTCGACTTCTTGAGGCGATACGTTCGAGCCGTAAGCCGCCGAAGTTTTATCAGGCCTCAAGTAGTGAGATGTACGGCAAGGTCGCAGAAACTCCGCAAACGGAAAAGACGCCGTTCTATCCACGTAGTCCGTATGGATGTGCGAAGGTGTACAGTTTTTGGCAGACAGTGAACTACCGGGAGGCATACGAACTTTTTGCGTGTAATGGGATTTTGTTTAATCATGAGTCACCGAGGCGAGGTGAGACGTTTGTTACGCGGAAGATTACTCGTGCTGCAACACGAATCAAATTAGGTCTGCAGGAGAAGCTTTACCTGGGTAATCTTGAAGCCAAACGAGACTGGGGTTTTGCGGGAGATTTTGTGGAGGCAATGTGGCTGATACTTCAACAGGACAAGCCGGATGATTATGTGATAGCGACCGGCGAGATGCATTCGGTGCGTGAGTTTCTGGATGAGGTTTTTGGGTATCTTGATTTGGACTGGGATAAGTATGTTGAGATAGACCAGCGATACTTCAGGCCGACAGAAGTTGATGTTCTTCTGGGCGATTCAGGTAAGGCGAGAAAAGTTCTTAACTGGGAGCCAAAGGTTACATTCAAAGTTCTTGCGAAGATGATGGCTGATGCGGATATGGAGATAGCCAGGCATGAGAAGATTATTAAAGAGCATGGAGAGGCAAAGTAATGAGCGGTTTTTTTGAGGACAGAAGAATTGTTGTTACCGGCGGCGGGGGTTTTCTGGGTGGTTTTATTCTTGAGGGTCTGCGAAAACGCGGCTGTAAGAACATTTTAGTTCCGAGGATAGAAGATTACGACCTTGTAAATCTCGAAGATGTCCTCAGGATGTATTATGATATGAAGCCGGATATAGTGGTTCACCTTGCGGCGGTTGTTGGCGGAATTGGGGCCAATCGTGAGCATCCGGGTGAGTTTTTCTATAAGAATCTGATGATGGGCGTTCAGCTTATTGAGCAGGGTAGAGTTCGAGATATCGAGAAGTTTGTTGCAATCGGGACGATATGTGCATATCCGAAATTTACTCCGGTTCCGTTTAAGGAAGAAAAGCTGTGGGACGGGTATCCTGAAGAGACAAACGCACCATACGGCTTAGCAAAGAAGATGCTGCTTGTTCAGTCACAAGCGTACAGGGCTGAATATGGATTTAATTCGATATTTTTGCTGCCTGTAAATCTCTACGGTCCGGGTGATAATTTCGAGCCTTCAAGCAGTCATGTGATACCCGCCCTGATAAAAAAATGTGTCGATGCGATGGATGCGGGGGCTGACCATATTAAGTGCTGGGGCACAGGGCGAGTGTCGCGAGAGTTTATTTATGTCGCCGATGCTGCGGAAGGTATTCTTCTAGCAACGGAACATTACAACGGAGAAGAACCGGTTAATATTGGGGCCGGCTTTGAAATAACGATAAAAGACCTTGCAGAAAAGATAGCTGCGCTAACGGGTTTTGAGGGTGAGCTTCGGTGGGACAGTTCGAAGCCGGACGGTCAGCCGAGAAGATGCCTAGATATATCCAGGGCCAAAGAATACTTTGGGTTCGAGGCCGGGACAGATTTTGACGAAGGGCTTAAAGCCACGATTGAATGGTATCGTGAGCAACTTGCAGGTAAAGGACGGTGACAGCAGGTTAAGGTGCTGTGATGACTACAGAAAGAACGAATAAAAGAGTCTATTTGTCGGAGGGGTTCATTTTGTTGAGTAAATCTTTAAGTTTCTTTATGAATGTGGCTGGAGGGTCGTAGCCGATCATAGGGCCGAAAAATTCATCGCTGTGAGGCGGCTTGATGTGGTGCGTTGGGTAATAACCGATATTGTAGCGTTCAGCGATTTTGGGGTGTTTGTCGACGTCGATTAAAATGGGAATGAAGTTTCGATGGACATAATCTATGACGTCAGGGTGGGTGTAAGTGTTTCGGAAGGTGTCGGTACTCATAGGAGTAAACTGTTTGTAAAAAGCAAGTAAGACGGGTTTGTTTTGTTTTTCTGACAGTTTGATGCCGGTATCATAATCTTCAATCCAATTAATAGTGTCTGTTCGCTGGAAGACAAAAACAAGGGTCACCAATATAAGAAAGGCAAGAAATAATATCAACAGCGGCCGCGAGTGCCTGGTGGTACGGGGAGGCTGAGCCGAGGGTGGTGCATGCTGGTCAGAGATGCTGTGATTTTTAGGTTTTTGGTCTGCCACTGAATTACCCATATTAAGAGCCTATAACAAAATGACTCTGTATTCAAGCGGCTTATTTTCCGTCTGGCCGGCGTCAGGCTGTATCGACAACCTTTCAAGGTTGCCTGCTTCGCCTTGGTTGCCAGACGAAAAAACGCTCGCTTTCGGTACAACGATTCATTTTGTTATAGACTCTAAATTAACAGTTCAACAATCAAAAGCTAATTATAAGTATAGTATTTTTGCAGTCAAGAGTTGTTTTTTCCTGTTTTTCAAATGAAAGAAATATCCGAAAAAGGTAGAACGGCAAGAGATGGGAAGACAGCGACATGGTATTTAGTTGTGCTGGTCGGGGCGGGTGTTTTTTATATCGTCAGTTGTGCACCGACGATACTGTGGCAGGACAGCGCTTTGTTTGTTTATCGGATATGGCACAACGACATTGAAGGTAATCTGGGCCTTGCGCTTGCCCATCCACTTTATGTAATGATAGGCATCCTTGTCAAAAATATCCCTATAGGTCAGTTGGCCTATAGAGTCAATCTGATTTCGGCGGTTTTCGGGGCGTTAACGGTAGCAAATTTATTTTTGCTGGTGCGATTATGGCTCGGCAGAGCGATACCGGCATTAATAGCGGCGATAACGTTAGCTGTTTCGTGGACCTTCTGGCAGCAGGCGGTAATCAGTGAGACTTATACGCTATATACGGCACTGATGTTAGGCGAGTTGATAGTCCTTTTGCAGTACACTAAGACCAAACAAATAATTTACCTGTATTTGTTGGGGCTTTTGAACGGTCTGGCACTTGCCAATCATTTGTGGGCGATGTTCGGCTTTGGCTGCTATTTTGTGTTGGTGGTTTTTTTGTTAGCCCGCAAACAAATCAGTTTAAAACATTTTGGCGTTGTCGTTTTGCTTTGGATAATCGGTGCATTGCCTTATGAGTATATAGTAGTAAAGAATATGATACTTTCAGGGGATGTTCGCGCGACATTGGCATCGGCATTGTTCGGTATTTCGTGGCAGGGCAGAGTACTTAACAGTTCGGTAACGTTTAAGATAGTAATTGAAAATATAATATTCATATTGCTGAACTATCCTACGCCGAACCTGGTTCTTTTCTTTGTAGGCATCGGGGTGTTTAGGAAGATGGCGCCGAGTCGCAGTTTTGGCAATATTGTGCTTGCACTGATGCTGCTGTATTTTGTGTTTGCGTTTCGATATACGGTGCCTGACAGGTATGTATTCTTTGTTCCTTTTTATTGCCTTGCAGCAGCGCTTATCGGATTGGGTGCTGATATTTTTCTGGGGCGTTTCAGGCAAAGTTGGCTGGTTTTTTTGGTGGTGATTTTTAGTTTGCTGCCGATAGGGGTATATTTTGTTACTCCGGAGATTGGGCGAAGGATGTACAAATCGCTTGGGCAGAGAAGGCAGCGGCCTTACCGCGATGAATACACGTATTTTCTACAGCCCTGGAAGAGTGGGTATCGTGGGGCGGAAAGATTTGCCAATGAAGCGCTGGATATAGTTGAAGAAGATGCGATAATATATGCCGATACGACGACCGTACACACACTTTTATATGCTCAGGAAGTTGAGGGTAAACGCAGTGACGTCAAAATAGTGTCCACGTATGACAGCAGCGAGGGCGCTGCTGTTTTTGATAAAGATACTGTTGGGCAGTTGATGAGGTCTTCTGCGCTTTATGTGGTCTCGCCAGTGAAGGGTTATTGCCCGGGGTTTCTTCTCGACGGCTATGATTTTTCCCGTGCGGGTGTTTTGTGGAGAGTGGTGGAAAAAAATAAAGATAGCCTTGGCTTTGGATTGAAGAAAAGTGTAATAAATGCCTGCTGTGGAGAGGGTAGTTAGTATTTTTAGCATGGTAATAGATATTGACGATTGAAAGGGGATTTTAGATGAGAGTAGCTGTTGTTGGAATAGGATATGTCGGATTAGTGGCGGCGGGATGTCTTGCTGAGGGCGGCAATCATGTAATTTGCATTGACAATGACAAGAAGAAGATAGCAGAGCTTAAAAAAGGTATTATACCGATTTATGAGCCGGGTCTCGGCGAGATAATAAAGCACAACGTGCCGGCGGGCAGGCTGGAATTTACGACAGCATTGAAAAAAGGAGTTGATAATTCGTTAGTGATATTTATTGCGGTTGGGACGCCGAGCGCGGCCGACGGTTCGGCGGACTTATCAGCGGTTTTCGAGGTTGCAGGCTCTATTGCCGAATTGATGGATGGTTACAGAATCATCGTTACCAAGAGTACGGTTCCTGTTGGGACATATAAAAAAGTCAGTGAAGTGATGGCATCAAAGACAAGTCAATTGTTTGACTACGTAAGCAATCCGGAGTTTCTCAAAGAAGGTTCGGCTGTTGATGATTTTATCAAACCGGACCGCGTTATCATCGGCACAGAAAATCCTGCGGTGATGGAGATAATGAAACAGTTATACGCTCCGTTTATGCGGCGGAGAAGCCGAGTAATATCGATGGACCCTGCCAGCGCTGAGCTGACCAAGTACGCCGCCAATGCTATGCTTGCGACGCGGATATCCTTTATGAATGAAATAAGTGCACTTTGCGAAAAGGTCGGAGCCGATGTTGAGCTTGTTCGTGAAGGCATAGGCAGCGATGGTCGAATCGGCAATGCTTTTTTGTTTCCGGGTGTCGGTTACGGCGGCAGCTGTTTTCCCAAGGACATACGTGCATTGATACATATTGGAGACTCAGAGGATTGTCCGATGAGGATTGTAAAGTCTGTTCAGGATGCGAATCTTCGTCAACAGGAGCGTTTTACCAAGCGAATACTGGATTACTTTGCCGGCAAGGCGGTGGATACGACTCTTGCGGTCTGGGGTTTGTCCTTTAAGGCACGAACCGATGATATACGTGAATCTCCGGCGATATCGTGCATTGAAAAGTTACTTGAAGCCGGTATGAAAATTAAGGCGTACGACCCTGAAGCAATGGAGGCAGCTAAGAAGAAGTTCGGCGAAAGAATTGAGTTTTCCGGCGAGAGCTATCAGATACTGGATGGTGCTGATGCTTTGGTGATATTTACCGACTGGCAGGAGTTCAGGGCGCCGGACTTTGAACAGATAGCAAGTAAACTAAAGAAAGCAGTTATCTTTGACGGGCGAAATCTTTATGACCCGGCTTTCGTTGAAAAAGCGGGGATTGAGTATCACTGTGTCGGTAGAGTTTAACGTCTGTTTTGCCAAGGGATGTATTTATGATTATCCGAACCAAGGCTTATCCCAGAGTTGGGTTGACCGGTAATCCCTCGGATGGTTATTTCGGCAAGACTATATCATTTGCATTCAGTAATTTTTGTGCGAAGGTGGTGTTGTATGAGACGCCTGAACTGGAGATTTTGCCCAGCGAAAAGGACCGTTCTATATTCGGTAGTATCGGTGAACTGGTGCGGGATGTGGAGCTTCATGGATATTATGGCGGCGTTCGGCTTCTTAAAGCGACAGTAAAACAGTTCTATGATTATTGCAAAGAAAACGAGATTGAACTGCACGACAAGAATTTTACCATTCGTTACAGTTCTGATATACCTCATGGGGTCGGGCTTGCAGGTTCGAGCGCGATTATCACGGCGTGTTTGCGGGCCCTTATGGTATTTTATGGGGTTGATATTGCCAGGTACATCCGGGCAAATCTGATACTTTCGGCAGAAGTGAATGAATTGTATATTTCGGCGGGGTTGCAGGACAGGGTAATCCAGGTTTATGAAGGCTTGGTTTTTATGGACTTTTCAAAAGATATTATGGCCAAACAGGGTTATGGTCATTATGAGCCATTGGATGTTAAGCTTCTTCCAAAACTTTATGTTGCCTATCGCGATGACTTTAGTGAACCGACCGAGGTATTTCATAACAATATCCGTGAGCGTTTTGAGAGAGGCGAGAAAGAAGTTATCAATGCGATGTGTTACTGGGCCGGCCTGGCAGACAAGGTCAAAAGATGTCTGGTTAATGGCGAGGCGGAAAGGATTGGGCCGTTGCTGAATTTAAATTTTGACCGGCGTCGCAGGATATATAAACTGAGTAGGGAAAATCTCGGGATGGTTGAGGCGGCGCGGTCGGCTGGCGGAAGCGCCAAGTTTACCGGTTCGGGTGGAGCTATTGTCGGTACTTATGAAGACAAGGCGATGTTCAATCGAATTAAAAAAGAACTCGGTAAGCTGAAGATTAAAGTGATTAAGCCGAGGATTGTTGGCGGTCGGCGAAGAGGTTAAGAGATGATTCGCAAAGCAGTTATTCCAGCGGCGGGATTCGGCACACGTTTTTTGCCTGCGACCAAGTCTCAGCCGAAAGAGATGCTTCCAATTGTAGATACACCTGTGATTCAGTATGTAGTTGAAGAAGCGGCGGCTTCGGGGATTGCAGATATTCTGATGGTGATTGGCAAGGGCAAGCGTGCAATTGAGGAGCATTTCGACAGGAGTTTTCAGCTGGAATCTCAGTTACGGGAGAAGGGTAAAGACGACGAACTGGAAGAGATGCGGCGGATTTCTAATTTGGCTGATATTCATTTTGTCTGGCAGAAAGAAATGATAGGGCTCGGCGATGCGATTTATTGTGCGCGGCATCATGTTAACAATGAGCCGTTTGCTGTTCTGTTAGGAGATACGGTGATAGATGCTTCTGTGCCTGCGACGAGTCAGTTGCTTAGTGTATTTGAGCGGTATAATGCGCCGGTGGTTTTGCTGGAAGAAGTTGAGCGCGGTCGAGTCAGCCGATATGGTGTGATTGATGGTAAAGAGGTTGGGGCGGGCGTTTATAAAGTAGATGATTTTGTTGAGAAGCCAAGCGTTGAGGCGGCACCATCGAATCTGGTGATAGCAGGTAGGTATGTTTTTACGCCCGAAATTTTTGATTATCTTAATCGCACCAGGGCCGGTAAAGGGGGGGAAGTTCAAATTACCGATGCGATGGGTTTGATGGTTAAAGATAAGCCGATGTACGCCATTAAGCTTGATGGGAGGCGGTGTGATGTTGGGAATAAGGAAGGGTTTATTCGAACGAATATCGAGTTTTCATTAAAGCGAGATGACATGTCGGCGAATATGAGGGAGTATCTTAAGCATTTGGCTAAAGGTTTATGAGCGAGGGTGATTTTGGTACGATAATGTCGGCCAATGTTACCGCACAGCAGACAGCCCACAAAAGATGACAGTCGCGATGCACTCGAATCGCTTATAAGGGCGCTGGTAAAACGGCTTCAGGTATCGTCCGCTGTCGATAATACCGAGCGGGCGGCACTGGGTATTACCGTTCGCGATAAAATACGCGCACCGCAGTCGCCGGTGATATTACGACCCGCCCGATCGGCGTGGTCGATACCTGCCAGTTTCTGCGGCACGAGATTCGTTTTACCGATGAGGCGACGCCGACAAGGCGAGTCAAACCGAAGGGCGTTATGGGCTGTGAGATTTGGGTTAAGGTTACCGCTGTCGGTGAGCCTGTTCCGACCAGTGCTGATCAACTTAGCTTTGTAACGCTGGATACGGCCAGTCCCTATATTGTAGAATACGATGGTGCAGACGGCGGCAAGACTGCTCATTATATGCTGCGATGGGTCAAGAGCAGCGGCGATAAAGGCCCATGGTCCGAAACCGTAAGCGCAACAATAACTGTGTAAGAAGCTTGAAATCAGCTATCGGCTCTTAAGGTTTTAGAACCGATAGTTTTTTAAATCAAATGAGATAGATATGCAGCAAACAAAACTAATAGCCGCAAACAAAGCCGGCGACGGCGAACTGTCTAATATAGTGATGGTAGTGCTATAACTGTGTTGAAGTAAAAAGTTAGAAGGCTGAAGTACGAAGACCTTGTTTGTACTTCGTACTTCACCTTTTTTCAAAGGATTAAAGAATTTACAGAAAATATGTTGCTTAATCATCGAACCTTATTTTTGCCAAGTTTATACCCTTAAGGGCATGCAATCAGAGTCGGTCTATGTTACAGCCGAAAAAATAGGATTTTGCGTAAAAAAGGCCTATTGTGCCCGTCAGTGATGGATTATAGCTAAATTAATCAAAAGGGACATTATTAAATTTAGTGGTTTAGTAGTTTAAGAATGCATATGACTTTTATTTACTTATTGCTTCTATTGTGCTCCTCTTTGAGTTTTTGCAGGACAAATCTTGCGCTGAATAAGTCTTGTACAATTATACCAAAACCGAATTATCCCTCATGTACTGATGAATTTGATAATATGCAACTGACAGACGGTAAGATGTGGATGAGTCATTGGAGATTTAAAAGTACTGTCGGCTGGGGTGTGATAAATAGAGTTGTTGAAATTACGATTGATCTTGAAAAGCCGGAAAATATTGACCGAATACGAATTCACAGTATTGGTGGAAAACCCAGGGGGGTGGTGTTTCCAAAATTCATAGCTGTTTTTGTTAGCAACGATGGTAGAGACTTTGAATATGTAGGGTTATTAGCCGATATCTGGCAAACTAAGAAAAGCAACCGTACGAAACATCAGTGGCTTGAAGTGAATAATTTAAATACAAATGGACGTTTTGTGAAAATATTAATGAAATCCGGCGGCAAATCCCTTTTTCTTGATGAAATAGAGGTAATTAGGGGGCAGGCAAATAGCAAGAGCGGCAATAATATAAGATTTAATGAGTTTCACATAACAAGTAATATTTTAAAAGCTATAAAGAAACAAATTGTTTTAAGTGAAAAAATTACTGCTACTGTCAATGCCATAGAAGAGAATAGAAATAAATTTAGCAAAAAGTTTGCACAAGAAATGAATTTGAAGCTCGATACTATAAATGAGGCAGTTATCAAGCATGGCAACAAAAAAGAATATTTTGAACAAATGCGGATATTCGATAGGGAAGTTGATATTCTTCGTGCTGAGATATACAACAAAATTTATGGCAAATCTTATGTATTCATACCTGCAAATCCAATGGAAATCTTAAAAGAAAAACAAATGTATTTGCCCTCAGAAGCGATTGAGAAACAAATCGATGTACAACTATGGCAAAATGAACATGAGTCTATAGCAGTCAATATAATTAACTGTACCGATACCGGTTTATATATTAGTACAGATATTTCGTCATTATTAGATTCGCGAGGAAATATTTTAGAGAGCCACAAAACCTTTACTGTAAGAAAAGCAACATGTGTCCAGGGGAGTATGGTTGGTGCTGTTGCTGATGCACTTGTGCTGCAGGGGGAAAAACAAATTACTGTAAAACCGGGGCAGACGGTACAGCTGTGGATTGATGTTTTTAATCCCTCACTTAAATCAGGCAATTATGCAGCTTTTGTCAAATTTGTAGTGGAACGAATTAATGGCGACAAGTTGCCAGAGCAAATAATTCCAGTAAATATCACAGTTGTGCCAATATCTCTTGACTATAATATCGCACTGGAAACTTGTGTTTGGGCTTTCCCAGAAGTTGCATTGGAAACAAAAAACTCTTTAATAGAAGCAATACAGGATTTGCAGTTACACTACACAAATATTGTTGTTACTCATAGCAGGGATATGCCCTTTCCTCAAAAAGGTACTATCGGGCAAGTAGGTCGATCTGAGGTAGATTATTCTAGTATAGATCGTGTAGTTAGTAGGAACAACTATGCAAGGACATATCTTTTTTATTTTAACTGGCGTGCCGAAGAAGGAGACTTCGGTTTGTTTGGACGGTGGATGTCACCTCAATGGAAAGATGCATTTGCATCATGGCTAACAGGCTGGATCAAACATCTCAAAGAGACGGGCGTAAGCTATGACAGGTTTGCATTATATCCATTTGATGAGACTCTATGCGATAAGTTTTATGAACTGGCTGGATTTATTAAAAATATTGATCCTGAAATTAGAATTTACGCCAATTCTTTTGGCAGGGGACCTAAGGATTTTGAACGTTTTAAGGACCGTATTGATATATGGTGTCTACCCAATGACCGCACCATAGAGCATCTTAAATGGTTTACTACAATCAAGAGTTTTGGGGTTAAAATGTGGGTTTACGGGGCAACAGGTCCGGCCAAGGCAAACAGCCCATATAACTATTATCGTTTAATGCCGTGGTATGCTTTCAAACGGGGACAAACTGGCGCAGGCTTTTGGCTTTATGTGGATTACCATAAAGAGAAAGGCTGGGATGATGGCAATAAATCAGTCGGCTATTATGGCGTAATCTATGGAGCAAACATCCAAGACAGGGTAGATACTCTGGGTGAATCTATTGTGCCGTCCCGGCGATGGCAAGCTTGGCGCGAAGGCCTTGAAGATTACCAGTATCTTTATCAGTTACAAAAAGCGATTAATGACCTTAAGAAGAATGATATGCAAAGAGCCAGAAAAGCCCAGAACATCTTGGATGCACAGGTTGATTATGTTCTAGAAAATCCCAATGACAGCAAAATGGTTTATCGGGCTAGACACAAAATTACTGCGGCGTTACTGTATATCGAGCAAGCTTCTTCTAACTGAGTTAAGAACTATCTGAATGATACTGACACAGATGACGTGGAAAGTTGCATAGCACTCAATGAACAATCCTAAACATATAGTATCAAAATTGTTTACACAAGGCTTCGGCTCAAAGCTACGCCGTAATATGAGTTCAGGTGTGGTCAGCATGAGTATTAATACGTTATTGTTGTTAATTTCATTTCGACTGTACCTGCATTTTCTTGGATATGAACAATATGGCCTCTGGCTTATATTGGCTACCGTCCTAAGCTTTGCTCAACTTGGCGATCTTGGAGTAGGGCAGGCAATAATTAAACTCGTAGCCGAAGAGTATGCTAACAAGAATATTAAAGGCATTCAGAAGTATGTTGTAACGGCGCTGGCTTTATTGTGTATTAGCGGAGCAGTCATTTTTATATTAATATTGGTATTTACAAATAATATCATTACATTGTTCAAATTGAGCGGCGAGAATGCAAATATGGCCTCATCACTATTGCCGTATATTGCCGCTTTAAGCATTTATGTATTCATTGTCCAGATATTCAATTACACACTTGCCGGCCTTGGTCGGATGGATTTGACCAACTACATTCAATCGAGCAGCCGAATCATAACATTTACAACTGCCATAATACTGCTTTATAATAATAGCGGGGTAAAAAGTTTGCTCATCGGAAATACGGTCTCCTATGTATTTGTCAACATAGCTTCTCTTGTTTGTATAAAATCTATCTGCCGGTTCCGCTTCTTTGAGAGAGGCAATTTGGATATCCGCCATTGCAAGCGAACCCTTACCTTTGGAGCAGGTGTTTTTGGGGGAACATTGATGGGAATGTTTATTAGTCCCTTTAATAAACTTATGCTGTCGCGATATGCAGGTATTTCAGCAATTCCAGTCTATGAGATTGCATTTAGCGGGAGCATGCAGTTACGGGGACTTATTGAGCCTGCTTTCAAAGCTCTGATGCCGGAGGTGAGCCGACTCAGTGCCAATCTCACCACTCAGTCAATTCAGAGATTGGACACGATAAAGCATCATGTGCGCAAGGTGCTTTTAACCTTTGCAATTCCACTTTACACAGGTGTTTTTTGCATAGCAACACCTTTGTTTAAAATATGGCTGGGAGACAGATTTGTTGATACTATCCCGCCTGCCTTCCGTTTTATTTTGATCGGAACATTCCTAAGTCTCGTTGCTGTGCCATCATATTATTATCTTATGGGTATGGGGCATACCCGGAGGATATTTATCAGCAGAAGTATTACCGCATTAACAAACGTGATCCTTGCAACATTAATAATCTTGTTTACAAATTCGATATCAGTTATTCTAATAGGGGTTTGTCTGGTTGCAGCCTGGTTTCTTTCTTCAGCATATACTATTTATTATTCTGTTCAAACACATGCGAATATCAGGAAACATCATATAGAATCAGAAACATCGAGTTTGGAGGAAATTGATGGCTAAGAGCATTGAGAAGATTATTATAATTGGCTCAGGTAATTGGGGGCTTGCATTGGCTTCGGTATTTTCTAATTGCGTTCCAACCAAAGTCTGGACAATTGATTCGGCTATGGCGGAACATATCAACAGCAATCGTGAGAATCCTGGGGAATTCTTCAAATATCCTCTGCCAAAATCTATTATTGTAGAAAAAAAATACGGCAGCAGTTTCGATGAAAATCAAACATTGTTTATTTTCGCTGTACCATCAAGTCAAATTGGCGTTGTGGCCAAAGAGCTTTCGGAACACTCAAAATCACCACTGATTTTAAGTGTTTCCAAAGGTTTCGATGCTCGCCATCAATGCACCATGAGCCAATTGATAAAACACTATATCCCAAAAGCCGTGGTGATTATATTAACTGGCCCGACGATAGCAAACGAAATTGCCGAAGGCAAATTGACACGTGCGGTTATGGCAAGTGATGACCTGATGTATTTGGCTTTAGTAAAGGAAGCTTTGCAGAACGACCAGATCTTTTTTGAAATCAGCAGGAATCCCATCCATCATGAAGTATGTGCAGCCCTTAAGGGATTGGTAGCCATTGCTATAGGAATGGCCGATGGATTAAATCTCGGAGCTAATATACAGGGAGTTCTTATGTCCGAAGGGATCCGAGAGCTTGACGCGGTGTCCTCGTTTTTCGGAATCAATGAAAATATAGCATTGGGAACATCAGGAGCTGGAGATTTAATTGCTACCTGTATAAGTCAAGATAGCCGAAATCGGAAACTTGGAAATGCAATGGCCGAGGGTTTGTCGCTTGAGGATGCTCTGAAAAAAGTCCAGATGACCGTTGAAGGAATTGCAATGTCAAAAACAATCGAGACTTTGTGGTCACTCGATGTTTCGATACCTTTGTTTCATATGGTTAACGGTATCTTGCTGGGTCGAAAAAAAGATATTTATGCTGAAATATGCACGATTATCAAATCATTATAGGAGGGTCTTATGAAAGCAATAATTCTTGCCGCTGGATGTGGCAGACGGTTGTCCACTATGGGATGGAACAAACCAAAATGTTTGTTACATTTCGGCGAACAGACATTATTGGAAAATATTATTACTTCGTTGATTGACAACAATATCCAGCAGCTGTCAGTTGTTGTGGGGTATCAATATGAATTGATTGTCGAAGTGCTCGAAAAATATGATATACAGTTCAATGTTACGATTAACGACAACTATGCGACAACCAACACGATCCATTCACTGTATTTAGCACGTAATTATTTAGATGATGATTTTATTTATTTCAATGCGGATATTCTTTTTGATCATAGAATAATCTTTGGTCTTTTATCGCAAAAAGGGAACGTTTTTGCCGTAGATGTCGGGCCATGCCGACAGGAAGAAGTAAAAGTTATTGTGGATGAAAACCAACGCATAGTTAGTATTGGCAAGGAATTGGTGCCTGACAAATGTTTAGGCGAGTTTATCGGTATTGGTAAGTTCAGCCGGTCTGCTTGCCCGGAAATGATATCAAGCCTTTGTCGATATAATGAACAGTTGAATAGGCAAAATTTATTTTTTGAAACAGCTGTTAATGATATCCTGCAGCAGCATAGATTTACGGCTTGGCCCATAGGCTCTTTGTCAGCAATTGAGATTGATAACCCGCAGGATTATCATCAGGCTATGCAACTGTGGTTATCGAAAAAGATAGAGACATAAAAGTAATATCGGCCAGAAGGAGATTTTGTTTATATGAAGAAAGCGCATGAATTAATGGAGAAGATGCTGATTGATGCGGCAGAAATACTGAAACGGGACAATAGACTTTTTTGGGTGGAATACGGTACCTTGTTAGGATTTGTCAGAGAAGGGGGATTTATAGAGTGGGAGCGCGATGTAGACCTTGGGGTATGGAAGGATAATAAAGATCTAGCGTATAAGAAGAAACTTTCTGCTGATTTTAAAAAGCTTGGCTACAAAGTTTGTTTTTCTGATGGACATCTGCATATATACTGTAAGAACACAGAAGCTAATGTCGAGTTGGATATAAATTTTTATACTACAGTAGATAATATGGCGGTCAAACCGATATATATTCCAAGAAACAAGTTAGGAGTATTTCTCAAAAGATTTTTGTGGTCTTTGTACGATTTGAATACATTGAAATTTGCGAATAATAGGTTTCAGGCGTTTTTGGGAAATCTGATAATCATAATACCGACGGTTTTATTTCATCTACTCCCTGCATATTTGAGAGAAATAATTTTACCAAAAATAGCTAAGATTCAGAACGCATCTTTTTTTATAAACAAGTCTAACTGTGTACCCTCCTGTTATTTTGCAGAATTCCGAAATTTTGAGATATTTGGCATTGAATTGCCGATTCCAAAGGAATCTGAAAGCTATCTGGAATATAAATTTGGGCACGACTGGAGAACCCCAAAAAAACAGTGGGATTCTTTTTCTCAGGACAAAGCTTTGCTTGGTAAC